>VBHA01000005.1 GCA_005889495.1 Chloroflexota bacterium | reverse complement strand
TTGGTGAGCAGCGACCCTGACGCGCCCACCAACGTGCCGGCGACGATGAGCGCGAAGTTGTTCAGGGTGAACCCGCTCGCGGCCACGGCCAATCCTGTGCACGCGTTGAGCAGCGAGATCACGACCGGCATGTCGGCGCCCCCGATGGGCAGCACGAACGCGACCCCGAGGATCAAAGCCAGGACCATCAGGGAGAGGAACGAGAAGGGAATCGAGGCGACGGCCAGCACCGCGACCGCAAAGCCGACGATGAGCGCGGCCAGCACGGCATTGACGACCTGCTGCCCGGGATAGGTGATTGGAGTCCCGGTCATCAGCTCCTGGAGCTTCGAAAAGGCGACCAGGCTGCCGGCAAACGAGACAGATCCGATGACGATGCTGAACACGCTCGGCAAGACCTCGGAGAACGGCGGGTGGACGCCGAGCTTCAGCAGCTCCGCGACCGCCACCAGGGCGGCGGCGCCGCCGCCCACGCCGTTGAACAGCGCCACCATCTGCGGGATCGCGGTCATGCGGACCACGCGCGCGCCGAAGGTGCCGATGACCGCGCCGATCACCACACCGATCGCAGTGATGGTCATCCCCGCCTGGGTGAAGTGCAGGAGCGGAATCGTGGCGCCGAGGGCGACCACCATGCCCAGGGCGGCGGTGAAGTTGCCGTTGCGCGCGCCCTTCGGCGAGCTGAGCTGCTTCAGGCCGAGGATGAAGAGGACCGCCGCCAGCAGATAGGCAAGCGTGATCAGGACCGTCATTTCTTGGTCGGACGTGCGGGCTGGCGGCCCTTGAACATCTCCAGCATCCGGTCGGTGACGACAAACCCGCCGACCACGTTGGTGGTGGCGAGGGTCACCGCGACCAGGCCCAGGACGATGTTGACCGGCGAGTCCGCTCCCGCCGCGATCAAGAGCGCCCCGACCAGGATGATGCCGTGGATGGCGTTGGTGCCCGACATCAGCGGCGTGTGCAGGATGGTCGGAACCTTGGAGATGACCTCGAAGCCGACGAAGAGGGCAAGCACGAAGAAGGTCAGCTCGTTCAGCAGCTCGTTGTTCACGCGGCGGAGACCATCTGCTTCGCGCGCTCGTTCACGATCTCGCCGCCATGGGTCACGCAGGCGCCCTTGGTGATCTCGTCCTGGAAGTCGAGCGCGAGGACACCGTTCTTGACCAGGTGCAGCAGCAGGTTGGCCACGTTGCGGGCGAAGAGCTGGCTCGTCGTCAGCGGCATGGTCGAGGGAACGTTGCGCGTTCCGATCAGGGTCACGCCGTTGACGTCGACGTCCTTCCCGGCCTGGGTCAGCTCGACGTTGCCGCCGGTCTCCGACGCGAGGTCGACGATCACCGACCCCGGCCGCATGCCTTTGACCATGTCGGCCGTCACCAGCAGCGGGGCGCGGCGGCCGGGCACCGCGGCCGTGGTGATGACGACGTCCGATTTCGCAACGTGCTCGCCGATGAGCTCGCGTTGCTTGCGCAGGAACTCTTCCGACTGCTCGCGGGCGTAGCCGCCCTCGCCCTCCTGCGTCTCCAGCGGCAGCTCGATGAAGGTTGCCCCCAGCGAGTGCACCTCCTCTTTGACCGCCGGCCGAACGTCGTAGGCGGAAACGACCGCGCCGAGGCGGCGCGCGGTCGCGATCGCCTGCAGCCCCGCCACGCCGGCGCCCATCACCAGCACCCGCGTTGGGGCCACGGTGCCGGCGGCGGTCATCATCATCGGGAACAGCTTGCCGATGCGGTCGGCGGCCATGAGCACCGCCTTGTAGCCGGCGGCCGAGGCCTGGGAGGAAAGCGCGTCCATCGACTGCGCCCGCGAGATGCGGGGCAGGAGCTCGAGGCTGAAGGCGGTGATGCCGTGCGTGGCCAGCGACCGCACGATGTCGCCCTGGGTCGCGGGCTGCAGGAAGCTGATCAGGACCGCGCCTTTCTTCAGGAGCGAGATCTCGCTCTCGCGCGGCGCCTGGACCTTGAGCACCGCGTCGGCATCGCGCAGCAGGGTGCCGGCGCGGCTCGCGACCGTGGCCCCGGCCGTCTGGTAGAGGTCGTCGCCAAGGTATGCCGCCGCCCCGGCGCCCGCTTCGACCGCGACCTCCAGGCCGGCGGCGACCAGGATCTTGACCGTGTCGGGGACCAGCGCGACGCGGCGCTCCCCCTGCTCGATCTCCCTGGGCACCCCCACCTTCACGACTTGAGGACTCTAAGGAATCGAGGGTCGATCCTGCACGCGCGTAGAATCGGTAACTCGCTTCAAGACGTGACCGATCCCATCGTCAACGACCTGACCATCCAGGCCGCCACCGTCAATGGTTCAGGCAGCCAGACGGCGAACCTGGTGCTCACCAGAGCGATCTTCCACATGGGCATCCCGGTGGCGCCCAAGAACGTCTTTCCCTCGAACATCGAGGGCTTGCCCACGTGGTACCAGCTCCGGATCACGCCGGAGGGCCACATGGCCCGCTCGGACAAGGTCGACGTCCTGGTCGCGTTCAACGTCGCCACCTGGCGTGAGGACCTCAAGACCGTCCGCCAGGGCGGCGTGGTCGTGCACGAGGAGGCCTTCTCGACCGCCGACGCGCGGACCGACGTGACCTACTACGCGGTCCCGTTCGCCAAGCTCGCCAAATCGAAGATCCAGAGCGACACCCTGCGCAAGCAGCTGGCCAACATGATCTACGTCGGCGTGGTGGCGGGAGTGCTCGGGATCCCGTGGGAGTCGATCGAGCACGCCGTCAGGCGCCAGTTCCTGGCCAAGCCGAAGGCCGTCCCGGTCAACCTGGACGCGATCAAGGTCGGGTTCGACTACTGGCAGGACAACTTCTCCAAGCAGGACCCGTACCGCCTCCAGCCGATGACCGGGGTCGTGGAGGGCAAGGTCCTGGTCGAGGGCAACCAGGCCGCGGCCCTGGGCGCGCTGATGGGCGGCGTCACCGTGGTCGCGTGGTATCCGATCACGCCCTCGTCTTCGCTGTGCGAGTACGTGATCGCCTACAGCGACCGCTTCCGCACGGGGTCCAACAACGGCGAGAAGCGGATCTCGGTCGTGCAGGCGGAGGACGAGCTGGCCGCGGTGGGGATGGCGATCGGCGCCGGCTGGGCCGGTGCCCGCGCCATGACCTCCACCTCCGGCCCCGGCATCTCGCTGATGGCCGAGTTTTCCGGCCTCGCCTACTACGCCGAGGTGCCGGTGGTGATCTTCGACATCCAGCGCATCGGCCCTTCCACCGGGCTGCCCACGCGCACCTCCCAGGGCGACCTCGCCTTCGTCTACACGCTCTCGCATGGCGACACGAAGCACCTCGTCCTGCTGCCCGGCACCGTGGAGGAGTGCTACGAGTTCGCGCGCGACGCCTTCGATTACTCCGACCGCTTCCAGACGCCGGTGTTCGTCCTCTCCGACCTCGACCTCGGCATGAACCTCTGGATGACGCCCGAGTTCAAGTACCCGGAGAAACCATTCGACCGGGGCAAGGTCCTCACCAAGGACGACCTCGAGAAGCTCGCCGGCGATTGGGGGCGCTATCGCGACGTCGACGGGGACGGCGTGACCTTTCGCACCCTCCCCGGCACGGACCATCCGGCCGCCGGCTACTTCACCCGCGGTTCGGGCCACGACGAGATGGCGCGCTACACGGAGGGGGCCGACGCGTACGCCCGGAACATGGACCGGCTCACGCGCAAGCTCGAGACTGCCCGGCACGCGCTGCCCGGACCGGTGATCGACGAGTCAGGCCAGAAAGTCGGGCTCATCGCGTTTGGTTCGACCCACGCCGCGGTCGTCGAGGCACGCGAGGCAGTCTCGGTCGACTACCTGCGCGTCCGTGCGCTGCCGCTGAGCGACGACGTCGCCCGTTTCGTCGCCCGGCACGAGCGGGTCTATATCGTCGAGCAGAACCGCGACGGCCAGCTTTTCGACCTGGTCAGGCTGGCCTTGCCGCCGGAGCTCGTCGACCGCGTCCGCTCGATCCGGCACTACAACGGGCAGCCGATCCCCGCTGCTGCCATCATCGAACCCTTGAGCAGCCAGGAGATGGTCCCCGCATGAGCACGACCGTGAACCGAGTGGGGCTTCCACGCGACGCGTACAAGGGTGCCGCGACGACGCTGTGCGCCGGCTGTGGCCACAACTCGATCACCAACCACATGATCAAGGCGCTGTACGAGCTCGGGGTCGAACCTCACCTGCTGGCCAAGATGTCGGGCATCGGCTGCTCGTCGAAGACGCCGGCGTACTTCGTCGAGACCGCGCATGGATTCAACGGCGTGCACGGGCGCATGCCGGCGCTGACGACGGGCGCGCACCTGGCCAACCGCCAGCTGATCATGCTCGGGGTCTCCGGCGACGGCGACACGGCCTCGATCGGCCTGGGCCAGTACATGCACATGATCCGCCGGAACGTCGACTGCACGTACATCATCGAAGACAACGGCACCTACGGGCTCACCAAGGGCCAGTTCTCGGCCACCGCGGACCTGGGCTCGGTGCAGAAGAAGGGCGCGGTCAACACATTCCAGCCGATCGACCCCTGCGCGGTGGCCCTTGCCCTCGGCTGCTCGTTCGTCGCCCGCTCGTTCAGCGGCGACGGCAAGCAGGTCGTGCCGCTCATCAAGGCCGCCATCGCACATCGCGGCACGGCGATCCTGGACATCATCTCGCCCTGCGTCACCTTCAATGACCACGACGGCTCGACCAAGAGCTACAGCTGGGTCAAGGACCACGAGGAGTCGATCGCGGACGTCTCCTTCATCCCGTTCTTCGAGGAGGTGCACGTGGACTACGAGCCGGGCACCGTGCGCGAGGTGCGCCTGCACGACGGCTCGCACATCGTGCTCAAGAAGCTCGGCGAGGACCACGACCCGACCGACCGCGGCGCCGCGATCAAGGTGATCGAGGAGGGCCGGGCCGAGGGACACCTGGTCACCGGCCTGCTCTACGTCGACACCGAGATGTCGGACTTCGCGAGCACGGAGCAGATCCCCGAGCGGCCGCTGAAAGACCTGGGCGAGGACGACCTGCGCCTGACACGCGAGGATTTCGCCCAGTTCATGTCCGAGTTCGCCTGAAGACAGAAAGGCCGAGACCGGCGCTGCGGGCGACGCCGGCCGAGATCCTGAAAGGCACCCGGCTCGTCGCGCGGCGAGACCCCGCCCTGGCGAAGCTCATCAAGCGATCCGGGCCGATGGAGCTCGACGAGCCGGGACCAGACGGCTTCGGCGCGCTGGTGCGCTCGATCATGTACCAGCAGCTCGCGGGCGCCGCGGCGACCGCGATCCTCGGCCGCTTCTTGAAGCTGTTCGAAGACGGCCTCGACCCCAGGGCCGTGCTCGCGCTGCCCGCGGGAGCGATGCGCGCCGCGGGGGTGAGCGGTCCGAAGGAGGCCGCGATCACCGACCTGGCGCGCAAGGTGGCGGACGGGACCGTGCCACTGGCCGACGTCGACTCCCTTCCCGACGATGAGCTCAAGGCTCGACTGGTCCAGGTGCGGGGCATCGGGCCGTGGACGGCTGAGATGTTCCTGATCTTCCAGCTGCGCCGGCTCGACGTATGGCCGGTCGACGACTACGGCGTGCGCAAGGGCTGGACGCTGGTCCACAGGAGACGGGAGCTGATCACGCCCAAGGCGCTGCTGGCCGAGGGCGAGAACTTTCGGCCTTACCGGACGATCGCCGCCTGGTACTGCTGGCGGGCAGTAGAGAACATCGTCCTCCCAACGTAGGGGGGACTAGCGGGCGTACTTTCGGCGCAGCTTCTCGATCGCCTCGTCGCTCATCGGCGGCCAGCCGTACGCGTCGAGGAAGGCCCGGGCGAAGCCTCTGCCGAAGTTGTACTGGAGCGTCCACACACCCGCGGCCAGGTCGGTCTCAGGGCTGCCCAGGCCGGCGAGCCCCACGTCGATGACAGCGCTCAGCCTGCCGTCGTGTACGAGCACGTTGGGCAGGCAGTAGTCGCCGTGAATGAGCACGTGACCGCGCTTTCTGACGCCGAACGGGCAGTCCCCCGCCTCGGTCGCGTGCAGACCCCTGAGGATCTCGCCGAGGCTTGCCGCCACGTGTTCCGGCGACCAGCCCACCGAAGGGTGGTACATCGGCACGCCTTGCAGGGCGCGCGTCAGCAGCCAATCGTCGCCCGATGCCTGAAACAGTCCGATCACCTGCGGCACCGGCCACCGGCCCGCCAGCCACTCGAGGCGATCGCGCTCGGCGTCCAGACGCGCCGCGCGTTTGACGAAGACGTCACCGTGCCGCCCACTCAGCCGCCACACGGTCCCCGCCCAGCTCATCCACGCGAAGTCCTCGCTCAGGGGCTCACCACCGAGCGCGGCGCTCGCCGCCGCCCGCACGTCGGGCGGTAAAGGCGGTGAAGATTTCACGGTTTGACCTCTGTAGGATTTCCGCGGGGGGTGTGGTGTTAGCGCTACCTGACTCTGCCGCCGGGTTCAAGGACGCAACCTGGCAGGACCTCGAACCCTACTACCGCGAGCTCGAGTCCAGGCCGCTCGGCGACGGCAGCGTCGAGAAGTGGCTCGAGGACTGGTCGGACTTCGAGTCGATGCTCTACGAGGCGGCCGCGCTGGCGAACTTTGCCTACGTCTGCGACACGGCCGACGCCGCTAACGAGCAGGCCCGCCTGCGCTTCGCGAGCGAGATCGAGCCGAAGGCCGACGAGCAGCGCGTCAAGCTGCAGCGGCGGCTGGTGGACCTCGGCTACGCCCCGCCGGAGCTCGAGACGACGGTCCGTCGATTCCGCAACCAGATGGAGATCTTCAGCGAGGCGAACGTCCCGCTGTTCGAGCAGCTGGCGAAGCTCTCCACCGAGTGGTCGAAGGTGATCGGGGCGATGACCGTCGAGTGGGACGGCGAAGAGAAGACGCCGCCACAGATGGGCCCCTTCCTCGAAGAGAACGACAGGGCGGTCCGGGAGCGCGCCTTCCGCAAGATGTACGAGCCGTACATCCAGCAGCGCGATACCATCGCCGGCCTCTTCGACCGCATGTACGACCTGCGCCAGCAGGTCGCCAGGAACGCCGGCTTCGAGAACTTCCGCGATTACGCGCACCGCGAGAAGAACCGCTTCGACTACACGCCGGACGACTGCCTCCGCTTTCACGCCGCGGTCGAGGAGGCCGTCCTGCCAGCCGTGCAGCGCCTGCTGGAGAGGCGGCGCGAGCACCTCGGCCTCGACCGGCTGCGGCCCTGGGACCTCGCCGTCGACCCCAAGGCCCGAGCGCCACTCAAGCCCTACGAGAGCATCGACGACTTCATTGGCCGGGCCGGCGGCGTCTACGCCAACATCACGCCCGACTTCCGCGGTTACTTCGAGCGCATGGCCGGCGCCGGCCTGCTCGACCTGGACAACCGCAAAGGCAAGGCGCCCGGAGGTTTCTGCGACTCATTGCCCTACAGCAAGCTGCCGCTCATCTTCATGAACGCGGTCGCAATCGACGAGGACTTGCGCACGCTGCTCCATGAGTCCGGTCACGCGTTCCATGTCTTCGAGTCGGCGCACCTTCCGTTGATCTTCCAGCGGCAGCCTGGCGCGGAGATGGCCGAGGTCGCGTCGATGTCGATGGAGCTGCTGGCGTCGCCTTACATCGATGTCCAGCACGGCGGCTATTACTCGGAGGCCGATTCGCAACGCTCCAAGCGATGGCTGCTAGAGCGGGCGATCCACTTCTTCCCGCACTGCGCGTCTGTCGACGCGCTCCAGCAGTGGATGTACACGACGCCGGAAGGTCGTGATGCGGACGCGCGCGACCAGAAGTGGTTGGAGCTGAGGCGCCGGTTCGAAGGCGACCAGGTCGACTGGAGCGGTCTCGACCGGGAGCGCATCGCGCGCTGGTACTACCAGCCGCACTTCTTCGACTATCCCTTCTATTACATCGAGTACGGCCTCGCCCAGCTCGGGGCGCTGCAGGTCTGGCGCAACAGCATGTCGGACCGTGACGAGGCGGTGCGCAGCTATCGCCGGGCGCTGGCCCTTGGCGCCACCAGGCCGCTGCCGGAGCTCTACGGGGCGGCTGGAGCGAGGCTCATCTTCGACAGCAAGGGCATGCGCGAGCTGGTCGACCTGGTCGAAGAGGAACTGTCGACACTCGACGACTGAGGCCTGACTTCAGTTGTCGATGATGTTGCGCAAGGGCTTGCGCGGGCCGAACCGTGGCGCTCCGATGCCCGCCGCGATGACCAGGCGGATCACCCTCGCCCTGTGGCCTCGGTACGGCTCGAGGATCTCCAGCATCCGCTCGTCGGTCGAGCGCGGCGTGCCGTCGAACGCGTAGCCGATCGAGTGAGGCAGGTGGTAGTCGCCGACCGGGACGGCGTCGCCGTCGCCCAACGCCACCATGGCCACTTTCGCGGCGGTCCACGGCCCGACGCCGGGGAAGGCCCGCAGCCGGCGATAGGCGGCGGCCATGTCCATGCCGGCCGTCTCTTCGAGACGCTTCGCGCTGCGCGCCGCGCGGATGATCACATCGGCCCGGCGACGCTCGATGCCAAAGCGATGGAAGGCCCAGTAAGGGGTGTGCGCGAGCATCTTCGGTGAAGGGGGCAGCTTGAGCGCGTAGGGCCCGGGCGCGGGCTCGCCCATGGCGTTGACCAGGTGGCGGTACGACTCGCGCGCTTCCTCGCTGGTGATCTGCTGCGCGATCACCGTCGGGACCAGGGCTTCGAAAACCGCCTGGGTGCGCGGCATGCGCATGCCGGGTATCTCGCGGCGCAGGCGCGCCAGGAGTGGATGGTCCGGGAAGAAGCCGGTGTCGTCGTCCTGCTCTCCACACATCGCCGGGGCGTTGAACACAGCCCAATTGGCGCCTGGGCCCCACGCGCGCGTCGCGACGCTGCCGTTGCGCCGCTCGAGGTGGAGGGTGGCAGGGCCGTCCGGCGTCCGCGTCGCGAGCCACACGCCGCGCTCCTCGCGACGCATCCACGGCCCGTAACCGAGCAGGGACAGGGTCAGGCGCAGGTCGAGCGGGCGCTCAGGCTCGAAGCCGCCCTGGGCGTCAGGCTGCACGGAGAGGAGCCTACTGGCTCAGCGGCACCGAGAACGTGAACGTGCTGCCGGCTCCGACCTCGGAGTCGACGGTGAGGTCTCCGTCGTGCATCCGCGCGATCTCGCGCGAAAGCCACAGGCCGAGGCCGGTGCCCTGGACGGCGGCCTTGCTGTCGATGCGACCGAAGCGCGTGAACAGGCTCTTCTGGTCGTCGCGTGCGATACCGACGCCCTCATCCACCACCGAGACCATCGCCTTGTCACCATCGCGCCGAACCTTCACGGCGATCTCGCTGCCGGACGCCGAGTACTTGGCCGCATTGCTGAGGAGGTTGCGGATGACGATCTGGAAGCGGTCGGGGTCGACGTCGGCGTCGATGGGTTGCGCGGGCGAGTCCAGCTTGACCTCGTGTCCGCTGAGAAGCATCTTGACGCCGTCGACGGCGGAGTCGGTCAATTCCACGATGTCCGTCCGTTGTCGCTTCAAGGCGAGGCGGCCCTCCTCCAGCCGCGAGGCTTCGATCATCTGCTCCACCATCCAGTTGATCTCGTCCGACTTGGAGATGAGGAGAGGGAGCACCGAGCGAGCCTTGGGCGAGAGCTCACCCAGGGCGCCCGCCTCGAGCATCGTGAGGTAGCCCTTGATCACGGTCATCGGACCGCGCAGCTCATGCGAGGCGATGTTCAAGAAGTCGGTCTTGGCGCGCTCGAGGGCCGCGATCTTGGAGGTGAGGCTGACCCGGTCCAGTCCCGCGACGATGCTTGCGGCGTACTGGCGCAGACGGCCAAGCTCGTCGTCGCCGAAGATCGGACTGAGCGGCCCGGCGACGATGACCATCGCCCCGCGCCCCTCCCGAAGCTCGAGCGGAATTATCACGTTGAGTCCCGCGCGCCAGGGCGCCGCGCCCGCGGCGCCATCCGACTTGAACAACTTCGACCTGGCGCTCAACGCGGTGGCGTTCGAGGCGCTGATCCCACGCGTGGCCAGCACCGTGCCGTCAGAGTCGAGCACGAATCCGGCTTCGCCTCCGACCAGGCGCTCCGCCCACCCGAGCGCCCTTTCCGCGAGCGTTTCAGGGTCCGGGCTGTGCAGCAACAGGTCGTGCAGGGCGCGGCGGAACTGCTCTTCGTCTGACTGGCGCCAGATGCGCCGCAACCACGCGGGAGGGAAGAACGAGACATACAGCACCGGCACGATGGCCAGCGCGAGCACGTCGACGGCCAGCGACAGGCCATCGCTCAGGGTGCCGGCGATGGTGCCGATGACGATCACCAGGAACAGGCCGGCGTAACCCGCGCCGAGGGCGCGCAGGCGCGCCTGCTCGACAGCGGGGCGGCCACGGGATGCCAGCCAGAACGTGACGATCGGCTCGAGGATGCACAGCGCCCAGACCCCGATGGTGAGCACGAGGGCGAGTGTCTGCAGTGGAGTGTGCGGGCTGTCCGGGTTGGCGGGCAGGCCGAGCGCGATGTCCAGCACGCCCATCGCCACGATGGCCACGGTGAGCGCGCGCATGATGAACCGACCTGCGGGGACGAACGAGTCGCGGAACGTGAAGAGGCCGTAGCCGGAGATGAGGAAGAGGACGAGCTCGACGTCCGTGAGGACCTGGCTCCCGGATCCCGAGCCGCCAATGGCCGGGGCCAGCAGGATGAGCAGCGCCAGCGCGCTCAGGGCGACGGCGAGGTTGCCATGCCGCCGGTCGGGCTGCCGAATCCAGCTCACGATCGTCCGGATGGCGAGGGCCGCGAACGCGAGCTGGATGGCAACCTGCAGTACCAGGAAGAGGTCAGCCATCTGCGGCTGAATAGAGTACACGACGACTTTTCAAGGACAACCTGCTTGAGAATCGCGTGGGTTACCCGACAAAACGGCGGCGGCTACGCGCGAGAACTAGAGGGAGGGCGCCAGGAGCAATCCATTCGGGTCGGTCAGCGGCCGGCTGAGCCTGCGGATCTCGAAGCCCCTCAGCCCGAGCACGTCAGGCTGGACGGGATGGGCGCCGCGCCCCTCCAGGACGTTGATCCCGAGGTGGTGGTGGTATCCGTCCCAGCTCAGGAACCGCATCACTGAGCCGGCCACCGCCATGACCTCCATGCCCAGGGCCTCGTAGGCCGCCTGGCTCGAGTCGAGATCGGCCACGTTCAGGTGCATGTGGCCCAGCCGCGTGGCCTCCGAGAACTTCTTGCGCGGCGGGTCCGCGATCCGCACCAGACGCTCGAAGTCCAGCGGCTCGGTGCCGATGTTCAGCCTTCCGCCGGGGTACCGCCATTCGCTCCTCGGCCTGTCGGCGTAAACCTCGATCCCGTTGCCCTCGGGATCATCGAAGTACAGCGCCTGGCTGACGAAGTGGTCGGCCGACCCGGTCAGCGGCAGCTTCTCTTCGATCGCGCGGCGCAGAAAGGCGCCGAGCTCCTGCTCGGCGGGCAGAAGGATGGCGAAGTGGAACAGCCCGGCCGTGTGCCGCGGACGCTGCTTTCCGTTCGGCATGGCCGTAAGGCGAAGGATCGGAGCGCCGCCCGCGGACATCGCCGCGTGGTGGTCATCGCCGCCGGCTCGAGTCAGCCCGAACCACTCATAGAACTCGACCTCGCGCGTGAGGTCGGAGACCTTGAGCTCGAGGGCGCCGAGCGGCCAGTCAGACCCGGAGATGGCCAAATCAGTACCAGTAGTTGGGGCCCTCGGAGCGCGATGCTCCGGGCGGCTCCACGGCGACGCCCTTGGGTCCAGCGAGGTCGCGGACGGCAGCCTCGACCCGGGCGATGAACGCGTCATAGTCGTCGTCCGGCTGGGGGCGGAGCGGTGGGCCGAACGTCACCGTCACCCGGCCTGGCCGCGGGACGCGCCGGAACCGGGGCAGGACTTCGTACATCCCGTCCACATACGCGGGCACGATCGGCGCGCCGGCGTCCATGGCCAGGATCGCCGCACCCTTGCGAAACGCGCCGATCGCGCCGGTGGCTGTGAGCCGGCCTTCCGGAAAGATGATCACGGACCATTTCTTCTCGAGCAGCTGCTTGAGGTATTCGAGGTGGGGACGCGCGCCGCCACCACGCGGAATGGGAAACGCGTCCACAGTCACCTGCGCCAGGCGAGCCTCCCACTTGCGCTTGAAGATCGAGTCCGCGGCCGCGACCACGACCGAGCGGTGGCGGTAACGCGCGGGCAGGGCTTCCGCCATGACCACGGCGTCCAAGGCGCTGACGTGGTTGGCGACGAAGATGGCCGGGCCGTCGAGTTCGCGCAGATGCTCGCGGTCGCGGACCGTCAGCCGGCAGAAGCTGGAAAGGGCCGGAAAGAGGAGGCTCGATTGCAGCGCCGCGCGCATGCGACGCATGCCGCGCGTCCTCGCCCAGCTCGCCTCGTCGAGGGTCGGCGTCTCCATCAGAGCGCCAGTGTAGGCGCGCTCAGAAACGGCGCAAGGTCAGCAGTCGCGCGTGTCTGCGCCCAGCCGGTCGTACAGGTCGAGCAGGATCACCCTGACCGCGCCCGAGTTGTAGGCGCCGGCCTCGCTCTCGAACACGATGTCGACGCGGCCGTCGTTGTCGTCGGCGCGGAGTTGGCGGGCGAGCGTCTGCGACGTGTACTGGAAGACACGACACCCGGCGTGAAGGTGGTCGTACACCTTCTCCGAGTCCTGCGGGATGTCGGTCAGCGCGACCCGGAGGGCCTGCCCGGCGGGCGACTCGAACATCGGATTGATCTCCTCGTGGATCACGAAGCCGTCATCGCTGCAGCGCACGCCCACATGTCCCGGGATCATCCCGATGACGTAGTCCTCGGAAACGGTCCTGTCGTGAGGACGACTCT
>VBHA01000156.1 GCA_005889495.1 Chloroflexota bacterium | reverse complement strand
GGTTGAGCGTGAGCGTGAGGACGTCGTGCGCACCCCATGCGCTAAGCAGTGAATCCTCCCCATTCATGGGGAGGTGCCGCCGAAGGCGGCGGAGGGGCTGGGGCCCACGTCCTCCCCATTTATGGGGAGGTGGCCCGAAGGGCCGGAGGGGCTGGAGCTGATTTCTGCCAGGAACGAGGCAATCGAGATCGCAAGCTCGCGCGGCTTCTCGACCGGGATGGGATGGCCCGCGCCCTCGACGAGCTCGAGCCTGCTGCCTTGGATGCCGGCGGCGATGATCTCCGCCGCCTTGGGCGGGCAGTGCTTGTCTTTGTCCGAGGCCACGATCAGGGTCGGCGCAGTGATCCGCGGCAGTTCCGGGTCAAGCGGCGCCGTGTTCAGCGCTGCCATGGCCGCGCAGGCGTTGGCGTACCCCCGCGGGTTCGCCGTCGACCGCCGGCGGATCAGCAACCCCTCCTCGAGCTCGGCCGGCGACTCGGCGTAGACGTCGGCCGTGTCGCGGTCGAGCGTTTCGCGCAGCCGCGGGTCACCGCGCTCCACCATCTCCACCCGCTGCCGGTACCAGTCCGCCGCGGCGCGCCCCACCCGGCTAGACGTCGCCACCAGCACCAGCCCTCGGACGCGGTCCGGGCGGTCGATGGCGGCCCGCATCGCGATCGTGCCGCCCAGCGAAAAGCCGGCCACGTCCGCTCGCTGGACGTCGAGCGCGTCGAGCAAGGCGACGAGGTCGCGACCCAGCTGGCCCAGGGTGCCGTCCGGGGCGCCGAGGCTGGTCTCGCCGTGCCCCCTGAGGTCGTAAAGGACCACGCGGTGGCGGAGCATCAGGTCTGGAAGCGCCCGGCGCCAGGCGCGATGGTCGTCGGCAAGGCCGTGGATGAGCACGAGGGGATCGCCGCGCCCGGCTTCGAACCACGCCACGTCGATGCCTTCACACCGCGCGCGCACCGGCCATCTCACGCAGCGACTTGCGGTTCACCTTGCCCGGTCCCGAGAGCGGGAGCTCGTCGACGCTGTACACCGCCTCCGGCCATTTGTAGTGGGCGAGGCCCCGCTCTTCGAGGAACGTGTCGAGCTCTTCTTTGCCGGCCTGGCCGACGATGAAAGCCACCGGCACCTCGCCCAGGTCGGCGTGCGGCCGCCCGACGACGCATGCGTCCTGGACGGCGGGATGCGCGCGCAGCATGGACTCCACCTCGTACGGGTTGATGTTGGACCCGCCGCGAATGATGATGTCCTTGACCCTCCCCACCACGTGCAGGAACCCGTCCTCGTCGACGAAGCCGAGGTCGCCCATGTGGGCCCAGCCGTCTTCGGAGTAGGGCCCGAAGTCCTCGCCCCAGTACCGCTCCTGGACCAGGTCGCCGCGCATGCAGATCTCGCCGTCGTCGATCTTCCATTCGGCTCGGTCGTGAGGCCGTCCGACCGTGGTCCAGCGCTTCCGCTGCGGATCCGACGGACGGGCGACGGCGAGCTGGCCGGCATCCATGGAACCGTAGAAGCTTGAGATCGGGTTCCCCGTCGACGTCTCCCAGCGCTCGGCGATCTCGGGCGGCAGCGGCGCGCCCGCGACCGCGACCGCGCGCACCGATGGCAGCGAGACCTCGTGGTTCAGCATCCGGATCACGTTGGTCGGCACGCCGACCATCACGGTAGCCCCCGACTCGGCCGCGACGCGCAGGCAGTGCTCGGCGGTCCAGTGGGGTTCCCGCAGCATGACGAGCGCGGCGCCGGCGCGAAGGCAGTACAGGCACATCCCGCCGATGCCCTGGGTGAGCGGCGTCATCGGCAAGACGCGGTCGGTCTCGGTGATCTCGAGCCTGCCGGTGAAGGCCTCGAACGTGACCTGCTTGAGGCGCGCCGAGAGCGAGGCCAGCTTCGGCATGCCGGTCGTGCCCGACGTGAGCGCGATCTCGACGACGCGGTCGGGGTCTGCTTCAAGGCGCTCGACGTCTGTCTGACGCGTCTGCGAGAGCTCGTCGCCGATGATCAGCCGCGTGTTCGCCTTCTCTGTCGCCCAGCGAACCTCATGCTCGCCGAGATTCAAGGGCAGCGGGAGGATGACCCCGCCCATGTCCGGGATCGCGAGCTCCAGCGCCAGGTACTGCCAAACGTTCGGCAGCCGCACGCCGACGACGTCTCCGTGCCGGACTCCGCGGGCCGCCAGCACGCGCTGGAACACCCTCACATGGCCGAGCAGCTCCTCGAAGCTGATGTCGCGACCGTCCCACACGGCCGTCGCTTGTGGACGGCGCCTCACGTTCGACTCGAGGTAGCTGACCGGGCGGTAAGGCTCAGGAGCCATGGAGCCGGTCAGGTGTCAGGGGCAGGGTCACATCTGTGAGCGACAGCGCGTCGGCGACGGCGTTGGCCACCGCCGCGGTGGAGCCGATCGTGCCGCCCTCGCCGGCGCCCTTCGTGCCCAGCTCGTGCACCGTCGAGGGCGTGACCAGGTGCTCGACCTGGACGGTGGGTGCTTCGCCCGCGCTTGGGATCAGGTAGTCGAGGAACGTTCCGCTCCGGAGCTGCCCGTCCTCCGCGTACGCGACCTCCTCCATCAGCGCGGCGCCCACGCCCTGCGTCACGCCGCCGGCCACCTGGCCTTCGACGATGACCGGGTTGATGAGCACGCCGCAGTCCTCGGCGACGACGTAGCGCAGAACGGTCACGACGCCGGTGGCGCGGTCGACCTCGACCATGCAGACATGGGTGGCGTAGGGATGCGAGGCCTGCACGGCGTCGTACGTCACGGTGACATCGAGCTCTCCGTTCTCCGCCTGCAGCTCCCGCAGCAGCGTCGCGGCACGGAACACGCTCGTCGCCGCCGTGACGGAGCCGCGGCTCATGAAAGACCCGGTTCCGGGTCCGACCATCGCGGTGTCGGTCTGCTCTACGACCACGCTTTCCGGCTCCACCCCTAGCCCTTCCGCCGCCACCTGCGCCAGGGTCGTGTGCGAGCCCTGCCCGATCGCGGGGCAGGATGTCTGGACGTGCACCCTCCCGTCCTCCGCGAGCCACACGCGGGCGGTGTCGGTGCCGGGGATGTCGGCCATGCCGCGGCCCTCGAAGGTCGAGGAGCCGGCGCCGGTGAACTCGACGTATGAACCGATGCCGATCCCCACGGCGCGGCCCTCGCCCCGGGCCTGCCTCTGCTGCTCGCGAAGCGCGGGATAGTCCGAGGCTTTGAGCGCCGCCTCCAGCGCCGCCGCGTAGTCGCCGGACTCGTAGGGATGGCCGGTCACTGTGGTGTACGGCATCTGGGGCGCTGTGACGAAGTTGACCCTGCGCACGTCGGCCGCGTCGAGCCCGAGCCGCGACGCGACCAGGTCCATCAGCCGCTCGTGCGCCAGCACCGCGGTGACCATGCCGACGCCGCGGTACGGTCCCTCCGGGCACTTGTTGGTCGCGACCGCGTAGGACTCGTACTCGTAGTCGCGGATGTCGTAAGGGCCGGGCACCAGGCCTGCGCACGTCATCGGGTCGAGCAGCGGGCCGAACGGCCGGATGCCGTACGCGCCGATGCTGGAGTGAATGGTCGCGCGCAGCCCGAGAATCCTTCCATCCTTGCGGACCGCCGCCGAAAGCCTGATCCGCTGGTCCCGCGCGTGGCTTGCGGCCTGCATGTGCTCCGAGCGCGTCTCCACCCACTTCACAGGTGCATTCATCCGCAGCGCGATCCACGCGAGTAGCACCTCCTCCGGGTAGACCTGGGCCTTGATGCCGAAGCCTCCGCCGACGTCGGTCGCCGAGACACGCGGGTGGACGGCCTGGGCTTCGACCACCACGTCGGCCCGTTCGAAGGCGCCGCCGACGTCGCCCCAACTCCGCTTCCCGAGGTAGTAGAGGTTGCCCGGGACGTCATCGTGCACGAGGGGTGCGCCCTCGACGAGCGCCGCGTCGCGGTCCACGACCGCGGGCAGCACCTCGATCTCGGGCTGCACCCGCTCCGCGGCGTCGGCCGCCTCGTACCGGCTGCCCGCGACCATGGCCGCGATCATCTCGCCTACGAAGCGGACACGGTCCCGGGCCAGGATCGGCCGGGGCGGAGAGAGGGCGCCGGGCGTGGTCAGGTGCACCGACAGCGGCCGGCACGAGCCTTCGAGGTCGGCCGCGGTGAACGTCGCCGCGACGCTTTCGATCCGGCCGCTTGCAACCGGGCTTCTCACGAGCGCGACGTGCAGGCATCCCTCGGGCTGGAGGTCGTCGACAAAACGACCCTCGCCGCGCAGAAGGCGGCCGTCCTCGAGGCGCCGGATGCTCCGCCCGATCGGTCCCACCGCCGATGAGGGTAAATCCCCACGGCCGTGCGTTGGAGCGGCGGAGGTGTGTGCATGACTGCTCGGTTGGCCTCATTGGTGGCGTTGCTCGCTGTCGTGGTGACGGTGGGGGCAGGAGGTGCGCGACACGCGGTCGCCATGCATCACGGCGGCAAGATCATCGTTGTCGGCGCGAACAAGTCGAACAACTGGTCCGGCTACAACCAGGGAGCGCTGGAGCAGGGAGGAAAGACGTTCCATTCCGTGTCTGGCAGCTGGACCGTGCCCACGGCGAAAGCGCACAAGGCCAATGAGAACGAGTACTCGGCGACCTGGATCGGCATCGGCGGTGGCTGCGTCGACGCGAACTGCATGACGACAGATGCCACGCTCATCCAGGACGGCACGGGCCAGGACGT
>VBHA01000004.1 GCA_005889495.1 Chloroflexota bacterium | reverse complement strand
AGGTCGTCGAGCATCTTGTCGAGCTTCTCCGCATCCTTCTTGAAGCGAGCCAGCGCTTCCTCGCGTGGCAGCTTGCGAAAGTCCTTCGCGTGGTCGTTCAGGGTCGTGGCCATCACGTTCAGGCCCGCGGGGGTCGGGGCGCCACCTTTCTTTGCCTCTTCCCAGTTGGCGAAATATCCCTCGATCACGTCGATCATGTGACCGACGAGATCGCGTGTCTCCCATTCCGTGCAGCGGGTCTGGACGTTCCAGTTCTTCGGGTCGGAGACCATGCGTATGAAGTTCTCGCGGTCGCGGCGCATCACGGTCATGACCGTGTCCTTGCCCTCCGCGGACATAGGGTTGACTGGCGCGATGACTGCGGTGCTCATCCCCTTATTCCCCTCCAGGGTTACTGACCACGGAGCTGTGAGCCCCCGTCGTCGTGGTGGTCGGCACGACGATCGGCGGCAAGGTCTCGTCGAGGCGGTCGCGCCGCACCTGGAACCAGGGCGGCAGGCTCAAGGTGCTGCCAAGCTTCTCGGGCGGCTCGTCGACGGTGAAGCCGGGTCCGTCGGTCGCGATCTCGAACAGGACGCCGCCCGGCTCGCGGTAGTAGATCGACTTGAAGTACCAGCGGTCGATCACCGGCGTGACGTTGCGGCCGACGCTCATCAGCTGCTCCCGCCAGGTCTTCTGCGTCTCCGCGTCGGACGTCCTCCAGGCGACGTGATGGACCGTGCCGATGGATTCCTCCCCCTCCGGCCCTTCCGGCGACTCGATCACGTCGAGGATCGCGTGCGGCCCGCCGGCTCCGGTTTCGAAGCGCGTCCGGTTGCCCTCCTGGCTCGCCATCCGGAAACCCATCGCGGTCGTCAGAAGGTTGAACGTGGCCGCCATCTCGGCCAGGGTCATGGTCACCGAGTGGAAGCCCCGGATGGCGTGCTCGGCGTCGATGGGGCTGTCCGGCCAGGGCGCCCAGCGCTCGTTCGCGGCCTGGGCCACGAGCTCGATCTCGATCCCGTCGGCGTCGTGCAGCACCAGCGCGTCCGATTCGAAGCGGCTGATCATCCGGTGGTCGACGTCGAGCTGCTTGAGCCGGTTGCTCCAGAAGCCCAGCGAGCCGGACGGAACCTGGAAGGACACCGTGGTGACCTGGCCGGTGCCCGTGCGCTGCTGGGGCCACGTCGGCCAGCCGAAGAAGGTCATCGCCGTGCCGGGGGTGCCGAGGTAGTCGCCGAAATAGATGTGGTAGGTGTCGGGAAGGTCCTGGTTGATGCTCTTCTTGACGAAACGGAGCCCCAGCACGCTCACGTAGAAGTCGACGCACTTCTGCACGTCGCCGGTGATGCAGGTGACGTGGTGGATACCTGGGATGGAGGCCACGCTTTCCGCCATATTAGTCCGGCCCCGCGGCCTTTTCCGAAGCCGCCTCGGCCTCGGTGCGAGTCCAGATCTCATCCGCGAGCGGCTCGTCCATCTCTTCCTGGAGGTGGGCGACCAGGCCCACCGCCCGGGCCATGACGGCGAGGCCGCGGGTGATCCGCCAGGGCAGCTCCAGCTCGCTCGCGATGGCGGCGATCGCCCCCGTGGCGTTGACTGGAAGCTCGCGTCGATACGCCGTGGTCGCCTCCTCGGCGATCAGCTCCATGAGCTCCACGTGAGGCCCGGCGTAGCCGTGCTCCACGGCCAGGGCAAAGAGCCTGGTCGTGCGCGGGTCGGCGGGCTTGTGCACCGGGTGGCCGAGGCCCGGGATGACCTCCTTGCGCGCCCGGTGACCGGCCACGATCTCGCGCGCGACCTCCCTGCGCTCGCCGCCCGCGGGCGCCTCCTGGAGCAGGCGCGCCGCCTGCTCGATCGATCCCCCGAAACGGTCGCCCATGCCCAGCAGCCCCGCCGCCACGGCCGCCTGCAGCGACTCCGGGGCGCCGAAGTAGGTCAGCCGGGCGGCGATCGCGCTCGGGGTGATCCCGTGCTCGACCAGGGTGACCAGGATCGCGTTGAACATCACCGACTCGCGATGGTTCGGCAGCCGGCCTTTGAGCTCGAGGTACGCGACATCGCCGAGCGACACCTTGCCTATGAGGTCGGCCGCCAGGTCGTGGCCGCGGACGAAGACCTGGTCGGTGGTGCTGCGCCCGAGCGACGACCTGAGCTTGCGGCTCACTTCCTGACCGTCAGCCGCGTCTTGTATCCCGCCTCGCCGAAATCAGCCTCCGGGACGAGCGTCACGCCGCCCCGAAACATCAGACGGGAGTGGATCGCGTCCTCGATCTCGGCGACCAGGGCGGAATCGGACGCGTGGCGCTCGGTCACCTCGACCTCGACCGGGACAGGCGGCTCGATCGACGTGTCGTGGCCTGTCCGGACGACGCGTGCGCGCCCGGTGACCCGCGGCCGGAACTCACCGACCACGGACAGGATCGCGGCCGGGTAGACGTTGACGCCGCGGACGATGAACATGTCGTCCCGGCGACCCAGCACGCGCATGCGAAAGCTGGTCCGCTCGCACGCGCACGAGGTGCCCTCGATGCGCACGATGTCGCCGCCCAGGAAGCGCACGACCGGCATCGCCTCCCGCGTAAGCGCGGTGTATGCGAGCTCGCCGACCGCACCGGTCTCGATCTCCATCGGCTCGCGTGTGTCGGGATCGAGCAGCTCGACCCAGACGTGGCCCGCCCCGCAGAAGTGCATGCCCTGCTGGTGCGGGCACTCGCCGAACAAGGAAGGCGCGACGTCGCCGATGCCCATCACCTCGGTCACCGTCACGCCGAGCACCCTCTGGATGTGGTCGCGGATCGCCGGGATGCCGCCACCCGGCTCGCCGCCGGTGACGACGTGCGTGAGCGGGATCGCGCCCGGCTCGGCCTCGCTCTTCTCGAGCCGGTTCGCGAGGTACTGGGCGAAGGATGCGGTCGACAGGAGCGTGTCCGCGAGGCCCGCGCGGAGGCCGAAGATCACGCGCTCGGTGTCGCCCGGCGCGACCGGGACCGAACGTGCGCCGATGCGCAGGAGCACGAAATGTGTGTGGCCGGCGACGAACGGGCCGGCACCAAAGGTGGTCAGGACGCTGCTGTGCTCGTGGATGCCGGTCGCGTAGTAGGTGCGGGTGCCCATCACCGTCCACGTCTCCATGTCCCCGCGGGTGAGCGCCAGCACGCTCGGCGCGCCGGTCGTGCCGCTCGTCTGGTAGACACGCTTCACCAGGTCCGGCGACACGCAGAGGTTGGTGCCGAACGGGGGGTCTTCGTCGAGGGCCTGCCGGAGCTCGTCCTTGGTCGTGAAGGGAAGGTTGCTCAGGTCGGCGAGGCTGACGAACGAGCTGCCCGCGCCGCCCTCCTTGAACTTGCGCGCGTAGAAGGGAGACGACTCGCGCAGGCGGCGGAACTGCCGCTCCCACGCACCGACCGACAGCCGCCTCGTCTCCTCCCACGGTGCGGCCTCGACCTCGCGCTCCCAGATCCAGTCGCGCTCGCACGTGTCGTCGCGAAGCCTGTTGGTCGTCACAGCCACTAGAGATTACCCTTGCCGCGATGCCGCCCAGCCTGCTCCCGACGACCGTCGTCGGCAGCTACCCGCAGCCGGACTGGCTGGTCGACCGGCAGATGCTTGGAAGTCGCCTGCCGCCGCGCACGCGGGCGCTCGAGATCTGGCGCGTCAACCGGGAGTTTCTCGAGCAGGCGCAGGACGACGCGACCGAGCTCGCGATCCGCGACATGGAGCGTGCCGGGATCGACATCATCACCGACGGCGAGATCCGCCGCGAGAGCTACTCCAACCGCTTCGCCACCGCGCTCGAGGGCATGGACCTGGACAACCCGGGCACCGCGCTCGACCGCACGGGCCACGCCAACCCGGTGCCCCGCGTGGTCGGGCCGATCAGGAGAACGCGACCGGTGGAGAAGCGCGACGTCGAGTTTCTGCGCGCCAGCACCGACCGCCGGATCAAGGCCACCCTCCCCGGACCGTTCACGATGTCACAGCAGGCGCAGGACGACTACTACCGCGACGAGGAGGCGCTGGCGATGGCGCTCGCCGAGGCGGTCAACGCCGAGGTCCGCGACCTGTTCGAGGCCGGCGCCGACGTGGTCCAGCTCGACGAGCCGTACCTCCAGGCGCGGGCCGAGAAGGCGGCGCGCTTTGCGATCCCGGCGATCAACCGGGCGTTGGAGGGAATCGAGGGCACGACCGCCCTGCACACCTGCTTCGGCTACGCGCACATCGTCCACAACCGTCCCAAGGGCTACCCGTTCCTCGAAGAGCTCGCGGATACAAAGGCGCGCCAGATCTCGATGGAGTCGGCGCAGCAGAACGTCGACCTCGGCGTCCTCAAGTCGCTGGCCGGCAAGCAGCTGATAGTGGGCGTGATCGACCTCGCCGACAACAGCGCGGTCGAGCACGTCGACACCGTCGTCAACCGGATCAAGAATGCCCTGCGCTACGTCGATCCGGAGCGCCTGATCGTTGCCCCCGACTGCGGCATGAAGTACCTGCCGCGCGACAAGGCGTTCGGCAAGCTGAGCGTGCTGGCCGAGGCGGCGGCCAGGGTCAGGGACGAGCTCTAGGACCGAGCCTTTACGTCTTCACTTCTTGGACGCCCGGAAGTTGAAGCAGCACACGCCGTCGATCTCGAGCGGGACCGTGTCGCTCTGGGCGGTCGCGTTGTCCTCCGCGCCCTCCTGGATGGCCGCGGCCAGCGAGTACGCCCCGACCGATTCGAGCAGGCTGGTCGAGGTTGGGCTGCCGACGTCGGCCGTCTTGACCGAGATGGTGAGCGTGCACGGCCCGGTCGCCGGACAGCTCACCGAGCCGGTCTCAGCCACACCGGTGAAGGTGGGGCCCGCGCCCGGCTCCGGGTACGTGATGACGTGAGGGAAGCACGCCGACACAGAGCACAGGTCGATGGTCTGCGCCTTGCCCGCGTAGAAGATCGGCTGGTTCGCGGCCGTGTTCTCCATCGCCGCGTAGTAGACGGTGTTGCCCATCTGCCAGCGGGTGACGTACTGGACGTTGGTCGCGCCCGGAACCGCCCCCAGCGCCGACAGTGGACGCCCGAGGTCGGCGGCCTGAACCGTCACGTTGAGCGTCTTGCCGTCAGAGGACAGGCTCAGCTGGCTGGAGCGGACGTCGAAGCCGGACTGATTCGCGCCGCCGATGACCGGGTAGAGCGCGTCGCCCGAGGAGTCGCTGAGGCCGCTCGTGGGCGCGTTCGATGGTCCGCTCACCCTGGTGCCGAAAAGACCCGGGCCACCGTTCTGTCGCGCGACCGTGATGACGCCCGCGCCACAGTGGTCCGCGACCTGGACGGTGCAGGTGTTAGGCGGCTGGACGAGCTTGTTGGACGTGTCGTCGTAGACGACCTCGGCCGCGCCGGTGCCGTCGATGTTGACCTCGAAGAAGTCCGCCAGGTTGCGATTGCCCTGGCTCTCGATGCAGCCGGTGCCCATGAGGCAGACGTCGTCGAAGTGCATCGGGTGCGGCGTCACCTTCACGAGCTGTCTGCTGGGCGCGGCCCCCGTCACCGCCCCGCTCGCGCTGGTTGGAAAGACGACCTGGGACATGAAGACGTTCCAGGCCTGGTTGTTGTGGCTGCTCGGGTCGACCTGCAGGTTGGAGCCGTACCAGACCGCGTCCGCGCGCCCGGGGCCGCCGGCCTTGACCCAGGGAAAGACGTTGGTCGCGTCACCGGTCGCGGTCGAGCCGTCGCTGACCTGGACCGGCGCCGTCCACGTGGTCCAGCCGCTGGCCGCGCTCGACGCGGACACCCACGTCTGACGCAGCGCAGGGTCGCTGCTGCTGACCGTCCAGGCAACCACCAGGTTTCGCCCTGTGTCCATGGACAGGACTGAGAAAAGCGTGTCCGGGGACCCGGTGGTGTCGGCGATGAACGCCCGTCGCCGCGGTGCCGCAGGTGTGCGAATCGCATGCCGCGGCCTGGAAGACCTTGCCCGTGACCTGGTCGATCGCCGGGTAGCCGTCGCCGCCGAACGGCGAGTAGCTCGTCTCGGTGGCCGGCGTCACGTCGTTGGTGGCGTTGCTGTAGGTCAGCCCGTCGGTGCTCTTGCTCCACTGCTCGCCGGAGTTAGGACCGGGGCCGACCAGGTTGTTCCACACGAGGTACACAAGCGGGGTCGGACCGGTGTACGCGGAGAGGCGCGGCGTCGTTGGCGAGGGGTCGTAGACGCCGAACCACTGGCGATCCGAGCCGGGTGTCGTGCCACCGTTGCAGCCGAGGAAGTTCTCCTGGTCCGTCGCGCCGGAGTTGGTGGGCCCGGTGACGGCCACACGCTGGCAGGCGAGCGCCCAGAGGTCGGCGAAGTACTGCTTGCCGCTGCGGTCGAAGGCGATGTCCGTGTCGCCGCCGCCCGGACCGGGCGCCGGGATCGACATGATCGCCGACGGCACTGTCTTCTGCGCCATGACGCGGAACGTATGGCCGCCGTCCACGGAGCCGAACCACGTGCTGCGCTGAGTCCCGGTGCCTGTCGGTCCGCTGTTGAAGACCCGGCCCTGCGGGTCGACCGCGATGTCCGGCTCGCCGTTGGTGTGGATCGGGTCCACGATGGACGGCGTCTCGAATGTGATCGAGTTAGTGCTGGCGCCGGACGCGCCGATCGGTCCGGGAACCAGGATCACGGCGCCGGCGACGAGGCTGAGCAACGCGTAGACGGCAATACGACGATGCACCATGGTCCACATCCCCCCACAAGTCCCCGGCGGCCGGCCGGGCCTGACCCCGCCTGTGCTGACCTAAGGAAATAGCACCACGCGCCCCGCGGGGGCATCCCTCAATTGAATGATTCCGAGCGACGCCGGGCCAGGGCAAAGGCCACGGCCACGGTCAGCAACAGGGCGGGCGCCCAGTCCAAAAAGCCTCCGAAGCTGACGACCTGGGGTACGGCCTGCAGGACCGCCGAGGCGGCCGCCGGCCGCCAGTCATGCAGGCGAAAGCTGACGAGGGGTACGAGCGCAAGAAGCAGCAGGGCCACGGCGATTGTGTACGGGAGCGGCCCCGACCAACCGGAGACTGCCGGCAGCGCATTGCAGGTCTGCACCCCGGAGATCGAGCTGGTGCAGGACTCCGCCCCGCCGGGCACGAACTGTGCGGCGAAGGCGAGCAGGGAAAACGCGGGCGTCGCCAGCGCCAGGACCAGCACGGCGCGGCGGTGGCCCCGGACCACGTAGCCCGCCAGCGCCCCGAGGATCAGCGCCAGCGGAGGGACGATCACCGCTAGCCGCGGCTTCGCGTCGCGACCTGGCTCAACTCCTCGATCGCCGCACGCGCGAGCTTGACCGCGCGCGCGTAGGCCGCCTTGCTGGGTGGCTTGGGTCGACCCTCCAACGATGCGTCGATGAACCTCTTGGCCTGCTCAGCTGTGTCCTTCGCCAACGTCAACCTCCAATCAGATCCGACCAGAACCGGTCGATGATCAACTCCGCAAACCACTCCGACCAGTATTTCTGTTTCAGCTTCTTCTTCGCCAGGTAGTTCCTGAACTCGGGCGTGACCTCGAGCTCCGCGACCAGGAGTGGGACGACGTCGTCGGGGCGGATCTCCTTGATGAAGCCGTGCGTCGCGGTGTACGCGTGCCTGGCCTTTGCCTTCCACGAGGGCGCGCCGTCCTCCAGCAGCGAGCTCAGGCTCGCGTCCTTCATGTCCTGGAGCTTCTTCTGGGTCAGCGCCATGCGATCACTGCCAGAGCACCATCCGCGTCGACCAGACCGCCGCGGCGAAGACGGCGATCAGCTGCAGGGCGAAGAGCGCGATCGACCAGTCGTACAGCCCCGATGGGCCCCCGTTGATCAGCCACAGCAGGCTCGCGGCCACGGTGACCAGGCTGAGCGCAAACGTCGCCAGCAGCGCGGTCCCGCTGAACCGGTAGGGCCTGATCACCCTCTCCGGCACGCCGCCCGAGTAGGACTGGTAGGAGGCGATGATCACGCCCAGGAACACGAGCACGAAGCCGCCCAGCGCCGCCGACGAGCCGAGGATCGCGATCACCACGTCTTTGGGCTCGATCAAGTCCAGCCAAGGATAAAGACGTGCTGCCCTGTGAAAAAGAGAGAGGCCCGGTCGCCCGGGCCTCTCGCTCGGAGGCTCACGCCCCCACCCCTGATTTCCTCAGCTCAGCATGTGGGCGCCGGCTGGTGAAAGGTCGCGGCTGGGTTCAGGTCGCCAAGGAACGTGTAGCGCCCGACCGTGGCGTCGTGTTGCGTGCCCTGGGTCTCGGGCGCTGAGCGCATGAACCACGGCAGCAGCGCCTCGTCGGAAAGGTGATAGGTGCCGTCGCTGAAGCGCTCGTGCAGCGGGTTCTTGCCCAGCGTGAACCCGTAGCCGAACACAGGGTCGCCGGTCTCGAACTCGTTGCTGCACCCGTACTGCATCGCCCGGTCCGAGGTCCATGGCTGCACTGTGTTGTCTCCGAAGGGGTTGTTCGCCCACTCCGCCAGCTCGTGGCTGAGGCTGTAGACGTCCTGCTTGGCCCAGCCGGTGCTCCGGCTGAAGAAGCCGGGTGTCAGCCACGAAGCCCAGACGAAGGTCTGGACCGGCTGGTTGCCGCTGCCGTGTGCCGAGCCGCTGCTGCTCGAGGTGGCAGGCCCGGCGCCGTGAGCGCCGAGGACGAGGCTCCCCGCGGGGTTCGGACCGTCGGACAGGATCACGTCGTCGGTCAGGAACACCGCCAGGCGGGTGGGGTCGAGATGCTGCCGGCCCAGCTGGTTCTGGACGCGCGTCGCGAACCAGTGCGAGTCGACGTTGGCGTAGGTGATCAGGCCCGGCGTCATCAGGATGCCCTTGCCGTCGGGTACGTCGATCGTCACTGGGTCGTAGACCACCGGTGTGTCGAGGACCAGGTGATAGGTCGAGTCCGCGGTCGCCTGGTTGAACTGCGTCCGCATCGTGGCGTCGAGCAGCTGCACGCCGTCGTTGCCGGTCGAGAGCGCGCCGCCCATGCCCTTGCCCCGGTTCGCGTTGGTCGCGGCGGCGGTCTTGGCGTAGCTGTTGCCCTGGAACAGCGGCGAGGCCAGGACGGCGTCCACGACGTCGGTGCCGTTGAACGAGCGGCCGGCGACGTTCACGTTGACAGGGATCATGTCGACGCCGATCACCGCCGAGCCGCCGGTGCTGGGATCGGCCCCGACGATGTTGTAGCGGTACGTCACCTCGTCGGATGTGTTGGCGGTCTGCCCGGACCAGTGCCTGACGGTCCGGCTCGTGCCCAGGGGCGTCGCGCCCCCGAAGTCCGTGGTGGTGGTCGCCTGGAGGTCGATCCCCGGGTCGGCTTCCGGGCTGTCGGCGGCCGAATAGTCGTCGGCCATGACGCCGACCGAAGCGAGCAGGATCGCCGCCACGGCCGCGCTCAGGGCGGAAAAAGAGACGCGGAAACATCGAGTTGACATGCGTGAACGAACCACTTTCAGAACACCCCTTCTGACGGCTGATCTCGCCACTTTGGCGGGCTGTTCTCGATGTTAGCGAGAGCCAGAACGCTCTCCACAAATTAACGAAAGATTCCTTACGGACCTGAACGACTTGATCAGTTTCGGCCGAAATTGAAGAGGCCCGGTCGCCCGGGCCTCTCCACTGGGGCTAACGCCCCACTCCAGCTCTGCTCGTCAGCAGCCGGTCGCCGGCTGGCGGAACCCTGGAAACGGGTTCAGGTCGCCCATCAGGGTGTAGCGGCCGACGTTGGCCGAAGGACTCTGGGTGGGCTCGGAGGTCGTGTTCGGCGCCGTGCGCATGAACCACGGTAGGTACGCCTCGTCCTCCGGGTGGTAGAAGCCGTCAAAGCTGTTGGTGCCGTTCGGGTTGGTCGTCTGGTCAGTCGTGTTGGTGCCCATCGCGAAACCGATCGCGACCACGGGGTCGCCCGTCTCCAGGACGCCCGTGCACCCGTACTGGGGCGCGGTCGGGGTCAGCCAGGGCTCGACCTTGTTGTTCACGAACGGGTCGTCAGCCCACTCTGAGATCTCGTGGCTGAGCGCGTGGATGTCCTGGAGGGCCCAGTCGGTGCCTCCATTGGCTCGGGCGTAGATGCCCGGCCGCACCCACGAGGCCCATGAGAAGGTCTGCACGTGCTGCTGGCCATTGCCGTTGACGGAGCCCGTCCCGTGACCGACAACTTCACCGGCGCCGTGGAAGCCGATGACGCAGCAGTTGAAAACGTTCGAACCGATGTGCAGGAGGACGTTGTTGGTCAGGTAGAGCGGAAGGTGGGTCGGCTCGGCGCTCTGCGTCAGGTTCTGAATCTGCGCGCCCCACCATGTGTAGCTGACGTCGGCGAAGATCACGCCGCGGCCGCTCTGGAGCAGGGTTCCAGCACCGTTGGGGACGTTGATCGTGATCGTCGGCTTAACGTTCGCGTGTAGGAGCAGGTGGTAACCGTTCGCGCCCGTCTTGTTGAACTGGGCGCGCATCGTCGCGTCCTCCAGCTGCAGCGGGTGGCCAGCGTCGCCCTGGGACAGGACGCCGCCGGGTCCGCGGACGAGCGCTGGCGCGTTCGGGAACGACCCGGCCGCCGTCGCAAACGGCGTGCTGCCGTAGTTGTTGGTCGCGAACTGCGGCGAGGAGAGCGTCCCGGCCAGGATGTCGTTGCCGTCGAACGTCAGACCGGCGACGTTCACCACCATGGGATAGACGTCGACCTCGATGGTCGAGGAGCCGTTCGTGCTCGGGTCCACGCCGGCCATGTTCCAGCCGTAGGTCACCCCATCATGTGGATTGAGGGAGGTGCCGTGGAAGTGCGGGATGGTGTCCGCGGTCGGCAGGGTTCGGGCTCCGCCGATGGAGGTGGTCGATGCCGAGAGCTGAGAGTCGTCGATGACGGGGATCGTCTTGGCGCTGGCCGGCGTGGCCGAGAGCGAGACCACCAGAGCCCCGAGCGAGAAGAGACAAAGACCTAGCCTGCGATAGGACATACACACCCCCGATTTCAATCCCCAACGGCAAACCTCCCTACCTATTCGTGGCAAGGAGAGTTGGATTTTATCTACTTCCTTAAGACTTCGCAAATCGGCTTCTCTAAGGCCCCGCCAAACGGGCAGCGCGGCCTGGGGGTCGGTCTGAGTTCCGCTACGCTCTTTTGGGCGGGCGCCGCCGTAGCTCAATTGGCAGAGCAGCTGTTTTGTAAACAGCAGGTTACGGGTTCGATTCCTGTCGGCGGCTCCAGGGAGGGATTGGCGATGACGGCTGAGGAGCGGCAGGACCTGATCCGGCGCTACCGCGACGGCTACCGGGTGGTGAGCGAGGCGCTTTCCGGCATCACGGAGGACGAGCTCGACACTTCGGCGGACGGCGAGTGGACGCCACGCCAGATCGTCCATCACCTGGCCGACAGCGAGATGATGTCTGCGATCCGGATCCGGCGCCTGCTGGCCGAGAGCGAGCCGGTGATCTACGGCTACGACGAGAAGGGGTTCGCCGAGCGCCTGACCTCCGACCGTCCGATCGAGCCTTCGCTGGAGGCGATGCGCTGGGCGCGCGAAACCTGCGCGCAGCTGCTCGAGCGCATGAAGGACGAGGACTGGAAGATCGTCGGCACGCACACAGAGAGCGGACGCTACGGCACCGAGGACTGGCTCCGGATCTATGCCGCGCACGCGCACGACCACGCCGCGCAGATCGCCCGGGCACGCGGGAGGTCATAGCGATGGCCACGACGCAGTCGCTGATGGAGGCCGCGGTCGAGCTCGCCCGAGCGCGGCGCAAGGCCGACCTCGACGACCTGGTCGAAGAGCTGCGCATCCCCTCCATCAGCACCCTGCCGGACCGCCGCGACGACTGCCTACGCAACGCACGCTGGCTGAGCGATCGATTCGCGGCGATGGACATGCAGACCGAGATCGTCGACGTCCGCGAGGGCGGGCTCCCAGTGGTCATGGCGGAGTGGAACGGCCGGCCCGGCAAGCCGCACCTGACCATCTACGGCCACTACGACGTGCAGCCGGTCGACCCGGTGGACGAATGGAAGTCGCCGCCCTTCGAGCCCGCGATCCGCGAAGGCCATCTCTACGCCCGCGGCGCCGCCGACAACAAGGGCAACCACATGGCGACGGTGAAAGCGGTGGAGCACCTGTTCGCCTCGGGGGGCTCGCCCATGAACCTCCGCTTCCTGATCGAGGGCGAAGAGGAGATCACGGGGCCTTCGCTGCCCCGGTTCCTGCAAGAGCGCGGACCGCACCTGAAGAGTGACGCCGTCCTCATCTGGGACAGCGGCATGGACGAGGGGGGCCTGCCGACCCTCGCGACTTCGCTGCGCGGGCTCCTCTACACGGAGCTGCACGCGAAGGGGCCGGCTGTCGACCTGCACTCGGGCACGTTCGGTGGCGTGGCGCCCAACCCGATCAACACGCTGGCGCGGATCGTCGGCGAGCTGAAGGACCGTGGCGGGCGCGTGACGATTCCGGGTTTCTACGACGCCGTGCGCGAGCCGAGCGCGCAGGAGGCGACGGAGTGGAAGAAGAAAGACGCGGCCTACGTTCAGGACATGCTTCGGGTCACCGGCGCCAGGGCGCTGGAGGGTGAGGAGGCATTCATGGCCCTCGCGCGCACGGGCAGCCGTCCGACACTCGACGCGAACGGGTTCATCGGCGGCTTCACGGGCAGGGGCGCGAAGACCGTGATCCCGGCGACGGCGTCCGCCAAGGTGAGCATGCGCCTGGTGCCGGACCAGGACTGGAAGACCATCCTGGCGGCCTTCGAGGAGCACGTGCGCACGCTGGGCACGCCGGGCGTGGAGATCTCGGTCGAGGTCCTCGGCTCGGCGCCTCCGGTCCTGTGCGGCGTCGACCACGAGGCGGCCAGGGCGCTGCGGCGGGCCTACAAAGCCGCTTTCGGCAAAGAGACCGCCCTGATCCGGGTGGGCGGCTCGATCCCGGTTGCGGTGGACTTCCAGGAGGCGGTCGGCGCGCCGCTGGTGATCAGCGGCATCGCCCAGGCGGACTGCGCCATCCACTCACCCAACGAGCACCTGTTGATCGACAACTATCACCGCGGCATCGACGCGGTGATCAGGTTCATCTGCGGACTGGCCGAAGACTCGTAACCGGTCCGGGTATCGGTCTGCAGAAAAACACCCCTTCCGACCGACGGGCCTCCGCGGACCACCACGGAGGCCCTATTTGCTTCAGGCGCCGCCGGCGGGGAACAGCTCGAAGACGGCAGCCTCACCTTTGGTCAGCGGCTCGCCGGGCTTTGACGGCTTGACGTAATCGCCGTACTTCTGGCGCAGAAGGTGGGAGGTCGCCCGAGCCTCCTCGGGGTCGGTGACGTGGCGCGGGCGGACCGCGATCGATTTGCCGCCAAGGCGCAGGGTCGCCTCCCCGCGCACCAGGAGGTTCTGGGGCCAGTCCCTCGTCAGCCCCTCGCCGGAACGGATGTAGAGGCGCTCGCCGTCGGTCGAGATCCAGATCGTGACCGGGCGGCGTTTGCCCGACTTCCGGCCGACGGTGGTCAGGGTCACCTCGCGCTCTTTCGCGGCCGCGTCCAGGATCTCGGCGGCAAACCGTGCCATAGACGGACAAACCTTCCGTCCTTCGAGTCGATTCCTCGGTTACGGGAGGGACGGTCCGGGCAGGACGTTCAGCGTCACGGTGGGCGCGCTGCCATCGAGAGCCACTCCCGTGACCGCGAAGATGAGACCCCCGTCGCGCGAAAACGCCAGGCCGCGTGGATAAAGAAGGTTGTGGTTGATCCCGACCTTGAGCATCGTCGCCACGGGTGCCGGCTTGCCCAGCTCCCACTCGGCGACCGATTCGTTGTTCGACTGGCTCACACCGGTGGCGACCAGACCTCGACGCACCGGGCTGATGGCGACCGAATTCGGATACGGGCTGCCGGGATAGACGACGCCATCCTGCGTCGCGGTCGAGAGATTCCACTGGTCAAACTCGTACGGCGCGCCCGAAGCGGTCACGAGCTTGTCCCCGCCGGGCCCGACAGCCGCGTCGACGAGGTTGCCGAGGTTCTCCTCGCGCTTGCTCACGAGGATGACCGGACGCCCGCTCGACACGTCCAGCACGGTGATGCTGCCGGGGCTGAGTCCGCTGTCCCAGGCGACCAGGAGCTTGCCTGCCGACCCGGTGGCGAAGCCTGCGCAGTAGGAGAGGTTGGTGCTGCGATCGGCATCGAACTGGGCGACCGTGCCCGAGGCCGGGTCGACGCTCACCAGCTTCATGGTCCACTGAGCGCATACGCCCGTCGTCGTCCAGAGCCGCCCGCCGGCGAACGCAAGGTCGCGCGGCTTGACGAGGCCTGAGGCCACAGTCCTGACGCGGGCCAGCGAACGTGTGTCGATCTGATCGATCGAGCCCGTCGTCGTCAGCGCGACGTACAGATTCGAGCCTTCGACGACCATGGCGCCGGCGCCGTACTCGTCGGGAATGGTCTTGATCACGTTGCCCGAGTAGTCGGCGATGATGACCACGTTCGCGGCTGGGCTGGAGATGAAGACCTGGCAGTTCTGCGGGTCAGCCACGACCCGGCCGAAGTCGGCGACCGGAAGCAGCGCCGAGGTGCCGCCGGGCATTCGGCTGCACGGATCGGCAACGGCGGAGCTTGTCGGGGACACCGGAGCCGGCGCTCGATTTGACGGCTTCGGCGAGATGGCGGCGGTGGGGACCGTCCCGCCGCAACCGCCCAGGCAGGCGAGGAGGGCAAGCGCCATCCCGACTTTGAGCCGCATGAGTCGACCAACTCCATAGCCCGCGGTCTCTTGCGATACGATCCCGGGTCCATGAGGCGCCACGCCGTCATCGCGTCGGTCCTGGCGCTCGTGGTGGTCGCCGGCTCTCTCATTTATATGTGGGGCCGCGGAGGCGCCTCGGCCTTCGGCTTCGGGCGCAGCCTTGACAGCGCGCTGTCGCAGCGAGTCCCTTCGCCGGTGGACAACCAGGACCACCTTTACGTCCTCGACGGCTGGGGCGGCCTGCACCCGGTCGGGGCGTCGCCCGTGCTCTCGACCAGCGCGAGCTGGCCGAACAAGGACATCGCCTTCAGCCTGGCCCTGTTCCCGGATGGCACGGGCGGCTACGTGATGGACGGTTGGGGCGGACTCCACCCGGTCGGCAGCGCTCATGCCGTCGACAGCGGCGTGTACTGGCCGCACTGGATCGGGGCGCGCGAGGTCGTGATGGCGCCCTGGTCGACGAGCGCATCGCCGGCGGGCTACCTGCTCGATGCGGACGGAGGCATTCATCCGTTCGGCGGTGCGCCGCCTGTCATCGGGAACGCCACGTGGCCGGGCCAGGGCACCGCGCGCGGGCTGGTCCTGTCGCCGCGGAGCACGCCGTCCTCGGTGATGGGCTACACGCTCGACGGCTTCGGCGGCATCCATCCGTTCGGCGGAGCTCGGGCGGTCCTGGGCGCGGCGAGCTTCACCGGTGACATGGCGCGCGGGATCGTGGTGGTGCCTGGCCGAGGACTGCTGGTCGAGGGCTACACGCTCGACTACTCGGGCGGCATCCACCCGTTTGGCGGGGCGCCCGCGGTGATGTCGAGCGCGTCTTGGCCGGGCAAGGACGAGGCCGACTCCCTCGTCGTGTGGACCTCCGCGCCGGCGGGCTCGCCCGGCGGTTGGGTCCTCGATCGCCAGGGCGAGGTCCATGCCTGGGGCAGCGCCCCCGTGCTTCGGGCGTCGCAGACGTGGGCGGGCTGGGACATCGCGCGCGGGCTGGCCGGTGCGGGCAGCGGAGGCGGAAGCACGGAGAGGTTGATCCTCGACGCGCAGCCACTTCGCGACGGCTGGGGTGCGTACTTCAACCAGCGAGATGTGCGGTGGGCGTCGGCTGGCGTCGGTGGGACCTTCCCGGTGTGGAAGATCGGCTGCCTCGTTTCCGACCTGGCGATGGTGTATTCCCACTTCGGTCATCAATCGGTGTCGCCCGCGACGATCGCCGCCCACGGCGGTTGGTTCGACGGCAGCGGCGCGATCTACAACTCGGCGCTCAACGTGCCGGGGCACACGACGGTCGTGGTCCGCGATCCGTCCGCGGCGTGGATCGCGGCGCAGGTCGGCGCGGGACATCCGGTGATCGTGGGCATGAACCTGCCGAGCGGTGGGACGCACTTCGTGGTCTTGACGGGTCGCGATGGGGCGTCCGACTACTTTGTGAACGACCCGTGGGAGCAGAACGCGATGCACGTGCGGTTCTCAGGTGACTGGTTCACGCGCGGGCCGATCTACGAGGCGATCGCGTTCGTCTGAGTCGGCGGCGCGATTCCGCGAGTTTGGCTCAAGACATGCGGAATTCCTGATGCGATACGCCGCGAAAAGGCAGAAACGTGCGGAATGCAGGGTGGCGCGCCCGCCCTAAGCGAGTTGCGGGGTGGCGCGCCTGCCCTTAACGGGCACGATTGGCATTTGCTTTCTGGGCTAGCAAGCTTGGCTGATGGCTCGTCGTCCGAGAATCCCCCGCGAGTTGACGACACGGCCCTTTACTCTGGATGAGGCAAGGGCTGCAGGACTCACTCTCAGCGCCCTGCGTGGACTGGCGTGGCGGCGTCTTGGATCACGGCTGTACTGCTGGAAACACGTGCCAGACGATCCATGGAGGCTCCTCAAGGGCTGTCAGAACATGCTGCCGGCGGACTCGGTGTTCGTGGGTCGCACGGCCGGCTGGCTGCATCGCCTCGAGTTGCGGCCGGCGGACCCGGTCGAAGTTGCGGTCCCTGGGGCAAGGCTTCGATCACGCGCAGGGCTCAGCGTGCGCCACGTTGGGATTGAGCCTGGTGAAACGGTCAAGGTCCGCGGCCTGCTGGCGACAAACCTGCACCGAACCCTTCTCGATCTATGCGCTCGGTCAACAGTCGTTGAGTCTCTGATCGCGCTGGATTCCGCCTGTCGGGCACGACTGACGGATCGCGAAAAGCTACGCGGCTACGCAGACTGTGCGCGGGGGCGTCCCGGGGCGCGTCGATTCCGTAAGTTGGTCGAGGTGGCGGAGCCGGCAGAGTCGCCGATGGAGACTCGTCTGCGCTGGCTCCTGATCAACGCTCGACTCACACGACCAGAGGTGCAGACAAACCTGCACGACGACCAGGGTCGCTTCCTGGGCCGCGCGGACCTCTACTACCCCGGCGCGCACCTGGTGATCGAGTTCGACGGCGGCAACCACCGGGAGCGGCTGGTCAGCGATGACCGCAGGCAGAACCTACTGGTCAACGCCGGCTTTCGCGTCCTTCGTTTTACGGCTGCGGACGTCGGCGCGCGGCCGGACGCGGTTGAGGCTCAGGTGCGCGGCCTGCTCCTCGACCATCGCCCTGGTGACGACCGTCGCGTCGAAGTCCGCGGGCGGTCGGTAGGCCGCGCCCAGGAGGAGCTCCGTGAGGCAGGCCAGGCGGCGCGAATTCTGGGGCAGGTGGTCGCGCGAGAAGTGCGCCCGCTGGGGGCCGCCCTCAAACCCCAGGCATCCCAGCGCCCTCACGCGCTCCTGGTCCGGCGCGAGCTTTCCCGTCGCCACCTCGCCGAGCACAGCGCCATCGTGGATCGTGAGCTGGACGTATGAGCCCGGGCTCCCGCGCAGCTCGAAGATCACGAAATCGCGGTTGGCCCGATCCCTCAGCAGGCGGTCGATCGCAGCCACGAACAGCGCGAGTCTGATGTCCCTCTTGACATCGAGGTCCTGGACCTCGTCCGCAACAGCTTCCTTGCTCATGGCGCCAGCGTCCAGCCGCAAGACGACAGGTGTCTGTCGCGGTGCGCGAAGAAATAATCAGCCGGCGCGCCGGGCCGCGGACGCCGAACGCGCCCTCACGCCGCCGACCAGGCGCTCATGCCGGGCGATCAGGCGGCGAAACTCCGACGGTTCGAGCAACCCGTACGTCCGAGCCATCTCGCTGACCGCCTCCATCACCGCGCTGCGGAGCTCCCGTGGCTTCACCACCTCGCAGGCGCCGCCCCATCCCAGCACCCAGTGCCGGACCTCGAGCCAGTGGCCGATGCGCAGGGTCATGCGCAGCCGCCCGTCCGACAGCTCCTCCAGCACCTGGCTCGGATGCCAGACCGTCTCCCGGACGCGGGCGACCACCTCGGGCTGAAAGATCAGCTCGGCCTCGATCGGGTCGCTGCTGCCCCAGATCCCCCACGCGCTCTGGAGCTGCTGATCGATCGAGAAGCCCTTCGGGTACTCGAAATTCTCGGCGCGCATGCGCGCGTCAACGATGCGCTCGACCTTGAAGACGCGCGGAGCGCGCACGCCCTGGTCCCAGGCGAGCAGGTAGCACGAATGCCCGAACCAGCCTGGTTCGAGAAACAGGGGCCACACCCGCCGGGTCTTGCCGGGCGCGGTCTGATACTTGAGATCGACCTGCCGCCGCTCGGCCCACGCCATCGCCAGGACGCCGAAGACTCGCGAGTAGGTCGGGTTCATCGGCTTCGCGCTCAGCCCGAAAGCCGCGCTGACCAGCGGCTGCCGGAGCGGCTCGGGCAGCACGGCGGCGAGCTTCTCGTACGCGGCCGCGGTATGCGCGTCCGCCTTGTCCGCGTGGCGGAGCATCAAGCGCGCGCTGAGCAAGAGACCGATCGCCTCCTGCAGGCTGAAGGCCACGGGCCGCAGCCAGTATTCCTCGCGGACCAGCCAACGCCCTTTCGACCTGTAGAACGGGACCTGGAGCTCGAACTCCAGCGCGGTGACGTCTCGCTGGACCGAGCGCTGGCTCACGCCCAGGCGGTCGGCGACCTGGCGCGTCGTGAGACCACCTGGAGCGGCCTGGAACATCCGCAGCAGGTGGATGAGCCGGATGATCCGGTCGCCCTTCTCGAAGCCGTCGGGTGCGGCCATGGAATGGGATTATCGCAACCTGTAAACCGCCCTTCGCGACATGCACCTGTCGCGTCGACCGTGCAGACTGCGAGCGATGCACAACGCAGAAGGGATCCTGGTCTTGAGCGCGACCGACCTCGTCGGCCACCTCGAGTGCGAGCACCTCACGCAGCTCGAGCGCCGGGCTGCGCTCGGCGAGGTCCGGCGGCCGAAGCTTGCCGACCCCTCACTCGACCTGCTCTCGATGCTCGGCGAGGAGCACGAACAACTGCACCTCGAGCGCTATCGCGGCGACGGCACAACGATCGCGGTCATCGAGTCCCAGGCGATCACGCAGGACGAGCTGCGGCGCGCCGAGGCCGCGACCGTGCACGCGATGCGCGAGGGGGCCGACGTCATCTACCGCTGCTGCAGATCGCGCTCTACTCGGACCAGCTCGCGCGCCTGCAGGGGCGAGCGCCACGGCGGATGCGCCTCATCCTCGGCGACCACACGGAGAACTTCTTCCAGGTCGACGACTTCGTCTCCTACGCGCGACTCGCGCTGCGGCGCCTGGAGGAGGTCCTCGCCGCATCGCCGGTCGACACATACCCGGACAGGGTCACCCATTGCCAGATCTGCCGGTGGCGGGACGTCTGTGAAGAGAAGCGGCGGGCGGACGATCACCTGTCCATCGTGGCCGGGATAAGGCGCGACCAGATCCGACGCCTCAAGCAGGCCGGCATCGCGACGACCCAGGCGCTCGCGTCGAGCACCGAGCCGGTGGAAGGCATCGGCGAGACCGCGCTGGAGAGGATCCGGTCGCAGGCCGGGCTCCAGGTCCAGGCTGCGACCACGGGCGAGCGCGCGTACTCGCTGGTCGACGAGCCCGCGCCGGGAGTCGGGCTGGCCGCCCTACCCGCGCCCTCAAGGGGTGACCTCTTCTTCGACATGGAAGGCGACCCATACGTGCTGGACGGCGGCCTCGAATATCTCTTCGGGTTGGCCGGGCCGGATGGCTATCGCGCCTGGTGGGCCCACGACCGCGCCGCGGAAAAGGTCGCCTTCGAGGAGTTCGTCGACCACGTCATGGAGCGGTGGCAGGAGGACGCGGACCTGCACGTCTACCACTACGCGCGCTACGAGCCCGACGCCCTGAAGCGCTTGATGGGACGGCATGGCACTCGCGAGGACGAGGTCGACAGGATGCTCCGGGGCGGCCTGTTCGTCGACCTCTATCGCGTGCTGCGCCAGGGCGTGCGCATCTCCGAGGAGTCGTACTCGCTGAAGAGCGTCGAGCACTTCTACCGCCCGGAGCGGACGGAGTCGGTCCTGGACGCCGGGTCGAGCATCGTCGAGTACGAACGCTGCAGCTCCGCCGGCGGAGCTGGCGGCGGCAGAGGTCGAGGTGCGCGGTCTCGCCGAGGCACTGCTCACAGGACTGCCCGAGTCGCGGGGCGACAGAAATGCCGAAGAGAACGCCCGATGGCTCCTCGCGCAGTCGCTCAGCTGGCATCGCCGGGAGGCCAAAGCCGACTGGTGGGCCTACTTCCAGCGCCTGGAGATGACCGACGAGGAGCTGTTCGAGGACCGCGAGTCGATCGCGGGACTTGAGTTCGTGGCCGAGGTCGACTGGCCGAAGAAGTCGGTGGTCCGCCGCTATCGGTTCGATCCCGGGCAGGAGTACAAGATCTCGGTCGGCGACAAACCGGAGGACCCTCGCCTCCGGCACAGCGCGGGCGAGGTCGTGGCGCTCGATCCATTCGCGGGCACGATCGACCTCAAGCGCGGGGCCAAGCAGGAATGGCCGCACCCGCCGAACCTGGTCCCCCCGAGCCCGTACCTGACGACCGATCAGAGGCAGGCGGTGCAGCGTCTCGCCGAGCGGGTCCTGCACGACGGTTTCGGCGCCGCGGGCATCGAAGCGCCTTCTGAGCTGCTCCTGCGCTCGTCGCCGTCGGCCGACCGGGCCTGCCTGCCGATCCAGGGCCCGCCCGGCACCGGCAAGACCTACACGGGAGCGCGGATGATCCTCGACCTGGTGGCGGCGGGCCGGCGAGTCGGGGTCACGGCGACCAGTCACAAGGTCGTCGGCAATCTCCTGCTCGAGGTGATGCGGGCGAGCCGGCAGCGGCGGCAGCCGGTCCGCGTCATGCAGAAGTGCGACGAGCACGAGTTCTGCGCCGACACCGAGATCGAGCAGGCGGCGGACAACGGCCGGGTGATCGAGGCGCTCCGCTCGAACGCGGTCGACGTGGTCGGCGGCACCTCGTGGCTGTGGAGCAAACCCGACCTGGCGGGGTCGGTCGACACGCTGTTCGTGGACGAAGCCGGGCAGATGTCGCTCGCGAACGTGCTCTCAGTCGCCGGCGCGGCGCGCAACCTGGTCCTGCTCGGAGACCCGCAGCAGCTGGCTCAACCCTCGAAGGGAGCGCATCCGCCGGGCTCGGACCTGAGCGCGCTCGACCACGTGCTGGGAGGCGCGGCAACGATCACACCTGAGCAAGGGATCTTCCTCGCCACCACGTGGCGCATGCACCGCGACGTCTGCGAGTTCGTCTCCCGTGCGTCGTATGAAGGACGGCTGCACCCCGACGAGTCATGCAATGGCCAGTGGGTCCATGCGCCGGGGGCATTGACCGGAACCGGGATTCGGTACTTCCCCGTGACTCACTGGGGCAACCGGACATCTTCCGACGAGGAAGCCGGCCGGGTCGCGGAGCTGGTCCGCGACCTGATGCGCGGCGAGTGGCGCGACCGCGATGGTGCGGTGCGGCCGCTGCGCCTCGCGGACATCCTTGTCGTGGCCCCGTTCAACGCGCATGTCCAGCTCATCAAGGCGATGCTGCCCGCCGGGGCACGCGTGGGAACCGTGGACAAGTTCCAGGGCCAGGAGGCGCCGGTCGTGATCTACACCCTCGCGACCTCGTCGCCTGACGACCTGCCTCGGGGCATGGAGTTCCTGTTCAGCCTGAACCGCCTCAACGTGGCGGTGAGCCGCGCCCAGAGCCTGGCCGCTGTGGTGTGCAGCCCGGAGCTGCTCCGTGTCCGCGCCCGGAGCCCGGAGCAGCTGAAGCTGGCCAACGCCCTGTGCCTGCTGGTCGAGACGGCCGAGAAGGTCGCGGTGCCTATGTAGGCGGGCTTTACCCCTCCGCTACCTCGTAGATGTGGTCGGCCACGAGGCCGTGCGCTTCACGGTGGACGCGGGCAGCCGTCTCAGCATCCGGCGCTTCGACGAGGCAGAACACCTTGCCTGCCTTGTCGTCGACCCAGTAGCTCTTGTAACTGACGCCGTACTCGCCCTGCTTGGCGAGGTCGGCCTCGTGCGCCCTGGCGACGTCAGCGGCTGTCGCACCTTCAGGCAAGCTCTCGTGAACGTCCATGTAGAGCGGCATGGCGGCTTCCTCCCTTGTCGGCTGGCGGATCGCGCTTAGGTTAGCGCCGACCGAGCTGGCGGAGAGGGAGAGATTTGAACTCTCGATGGGCCAGTGACCCATAACGGTTTTCGAGACCGTCGCCTTCAACCGGACTCGGCCACCTCTCCCCGGTGCCGGTGCTCAAATGGCGGTCCCGACCGGATTCGAACCGGCGTTCTCGGCCTTGACAGGGCCGC
>VBHA01000155.1 GCA_005889495.1 Chloroflexota bacterium | reverse complement strand
GATCGTGCGCCGGTTGGTGACGACGTCGGCGTCGAGCATCAGGGCCAGCGTCGGGTAGTCGCCCGCGGCGTCGGCGTGGGCGATGACGCCACCCATGGTGCCCATGTTTCGGACCTGGTTGTCGCCCACCTCGCCCGCGACCTCCGCGAGCAGGGGCAGCTTGTCCTTGACCACCTGGGAGTTCTGGATGGCCACGTGCCGGGTCAGCGCCCCGATGCGCAGCTTGTTCCCGTCCTCTTTGATGTGGTCGAGGTCTTTGATGCCGTTGATGTCGACGAGCGCCGTGGGCTGGGCGAGGCGCAGCCGCATCAACGGGATGAGGCTGTGGCCGCCGGCGAGCACCTTGGCGTCCTCGCCGAACTTGTCGAGCAGCTTGGAGGCTTCCTCCACCGAGGAGGCGCGTGCGTAGTCGAAAGCGGCTGGAATCACTTGCGTGCCCCCTTCATCATGTTCCAGAGCTTGTCTGGAGTCGCGGGCATGTCGACGTGCTTGATGCCCAGCGGGCTCAGCGCGTCGCAGACGGCGTTGATGACCGCGGCGCTGGCGGCGATGGTGCCGGCCTCGCCGATGCCTTTCACGCCCAGGTCGTTGGTCGGGCTCGGCGTGACCGTGTGGTCGAGGCTCATCGCCGGGATCTCGCCGATGCCTGGGATGGTGTAGTCGAGCAGCGTGCCGGTCTTCAGCTGCCCGGTCTCCTCGTCGTAGACGACCTCTTCGTAGAGCGCCTGCGCGATGGCCTGCGCCACGCCTCCGTGGATCTGGCCGTCGACGATCATCGGGTTGATGATGTTTCCGCAGTCGTCCACCGCGACGTACTTCAGGATTTTTGCGGTTCCGGTCTCGGCATCGACCTCGACGACCGCGATGTGGGCGCCGAACGGCCACACGAGGTTGGGCGGGTCGAAGTACGCGACCGCCTCGAGCCCCTGCTCCATGCCCTCCGGGAGGCTCATGCCGTAGCTCGCGAAGGCGACCTCGCCGAACGCTTTGGCCTTGTCCGGTGAGCCCTTGACGTGGAAGCTGCCGTGCTCGTAGACGACGTCCTCCTCGGCCGCCTCGAGCATGTGGGCCGCGAGCTTCTTGCCCTTGTCGATGACCTTGCCGACGGCCTTGCTGATCGCAACACCGCCGACCGCCAGGCTCCGGCTGCCGTATGTGCCATAGCCGAAGGCCGTGCCCTCGGCCGTGTCGCCGTGGCGCAGCTCGACGCTCTCGTAAGGCACTCCGAGCTGGTCGGCGACGATCTGGCTGAACGTGGTCTCGTGGCCCTGACCGTGCGAGTGCGTGCCGGTGTAGACCATCACGGAACCGGTTGGCGTCACGCGCGCCTGGGCCGACTCGACGAGCGCGATGCCACCGGTCGCCGGCGCGGTCGCCGCGCTTGGCCCGAAGCCGCACAGCTCGATCCAGGTCGAGAGCCCGATCCCGATGTACTTGCCCTGCTTGCGTCCCTCGGCCTGCTGCTTGCGGAGCTCGTCGTACCCGGCGAGCTCGAGGGCGCGGTCGAGTGACTTGTCGTAATCGCCCGAGTCGACGACCAGGCCGAAGTTCTGAGTGAACGGGAACTCACTCGGCTGGATGAAGTTCTTGCGGCGGACCGCGACCGGATCCAGCTTCAGCTCACCCGCGACGAGGTCGACCATCCGCTCGACGAGGTGGGTCGCCTCCGGCCTCCCTGCGCCGCGGTACGGATCCGTCGGGACGCGGTTGGTGAGGATGCCGATGGTGCGCGCCGAGATCCCCTTCCACTTGTACGCGCCGCCGGCCATGAGGCAGGCGCACGCCTGGAAGGCGCTGAACGTGCCCGCGTACGCGCCCACGTCCAGGAACTGCGTCATGCGCATGCCGAGCAGCGTGCCGTCCTTCTTGGCCGCCACCTCGACGTCGTAGAACTGGCCGCGGCCGTGGGTCGCGTTCTGGATCGACTCCGTGCGGGTCTCGATCCACTTGACCGGGCGCCCCGCGAGCCTGCTCATGGCGGGCACGAGGTAGTCCTCGGGGTAGGGGCTGATCTTGCTCCCGAAGCCGCCGCCGACGTCCGGCGAGATCACCCGGACCTGGCTCTCCTTCAGCCCCAGCGCGCCGGAGACGAAAAGCCGGATGAAGTGCGGGCCCTGGCTCGACATCCAGATCGTTAGCTTCTTGTCGAAGGCCTCGTAGTCCGCCATGACTCCGCGGGGCTCCATCGGCACGGGGGCAACGCGGTTCTGGAGGATGCGCTGCTTGACCACCACGTCGGCTTCTTTGAAAGCCGCGTCGGTGACCTCGGGGCCTGTGTAGGTCAGGTCCCAGCAGACGTTGTCCGCCGCCCCCTCGTGGGCCCTGGGACTTCCTTTCTCGAGCCCCTTCTCGAGGTCCATGACCGCGGGCAGCTCTTCGTACTCGACCTGGATCATGTTGGCCGCGTCGGCGGCCTGCCCCTTCGTCTCGGCCAGCACCGCCGCGACGATCTCGCCCTGGTAGCAGACCTCCTTCTCGGCGATCGGGAAGCGTTCCGGCACGTACTTCTTCTCGGCCACGAAAGCCGGGGCCGCGGGATGGGTGCCCGCCAGTTGACCCTTGAAGTCGCGCGCCGTGTACACGCCCGTCACGCCCGGCGCCTTGCTCGCGTCGGTGACGTCGATGCTCTTGATCCGGGCGTGCGCGTGAGGGCTGCGCACGAACGCCGCGTAGGCAAGCAGCGGGCGCACGAAGTCGTCGATGTAGTGGCCGTGCCCGGTGATCAGGCGCGGGTCCTCACGGCGGTGGATCTTGGCTCCGACCAGCTGCGTGACCGCCATGTCAGTTGCCTCCGGCGGCGACGGTCGTCTTCTTGGCGGGCGCGGTGCTCATCGTCCTGGCGGCGGTCTGCACCGCCTTGATGATGTTCACGTAGCCCGTACACCGGCAGAGGTTGCCTTCGAGTCCCCTGCGGATCTCGTCTTCGGTCGGGTTCGGGTTGGTCGAGAGCAGGTAGGCGGCGGCCATGATGAACCCGGGGGTGCAGTAGCCGCACTGCAGGCCGTGCTCGTCCCAGAAAGCCTGCTGGATGGGGTGCAGCTCGTCCCCCTTGGCCATGCCTTCGATCGTGGTCAGGCTCCTGCCCTCGGCCTGGACCGCGAACATGGTGCAGCTCTTCACGGCCTTGCCGTCGACCAGGATCGTGCACGCGCCGCACTGGCTGGTGTCGCAGCCGATGTGCGTGCCGGTGAGCCCCAGGTTGTCGCGCAGGTGATGCACGAGCAAAAGTCGAGGCTCGACCTCATGCTCGTGCCGGCGGCCGTTGACGGTGGTGGCGACCTTCAGCTTCATCCGATCCTCCTAAACCCCTCAAAAAAGCGGCACGCGGGCGGCGCCGCTCCCACTCAGCGCAGATGAACCCCTCTATTGCGCTACTTTTAGCCGGGAAATGCAACTGGAGAATTCCTTCCAGGTGAAAGCCCCGCCCGACACGGTGTTCGCCTACCTGCTGGACATCAACAAGGTGGTGGGCTGCGTGCCGGGCGCCGAGCTGTCGGAGGTGGTGGACCCGACGACCTTCAAGGGCAAGGTCAAAGTCAAGGTCGGCCCGATCACGGTCGCCTACAACGGGACGGCGCGGATCTCAGAGCGCGACGACTCCGCGCACACGGCGACGCTCACGGCCGAAGGTCGCGAGACCACGGGACCGGGCTCGGCCCGGGCCTCGGCTCAGATGAAGGTGCAGACCGCGGGTGAAGGGTCGCTGGTCGAGATCGTCACCGAGTATCACGTCGCGGGGCGCGTGGCGCAGTTCGGGCGCGGGGTGATGGAGGACGTTTCGCGCCGGTTGATCCACGACATGGCGAGCTGCATCCAGTCCAACCTGGAGGCGGCTCAAAACGCGGCGCCCGAAACCGAGGACGACGTCGCCGCGGCGATCGAGCGCTCGACTCCCCCACCCCAGCCGCACACGGCCAAGCCGGTGAGCGCGTTCAGCCTTTTCTGGCACCTCGTGAAGCTCCGCTTTGCGCGGCTCTTCGGAAAGAC
>VBHA01000154.1 GCA_005889495.1 Chloroflexota bacterium | reverse complement strand
GCCGGTCCCCGAGGCCCAGGCGGTCGAGGAGCTTGCCGGCGCGTCCGCCGCGGGCGCCCGGACCGGTCAGCGTCGCCAGCTCCACGCTCTCCAGCGCCGTCAGCTCCGGCACGACGTTGGCCTGCGAACGCTGGAGAAGGTAGCCGACCGTCTGGTGACGGTAGAGGTCGCGTTCGCGCTCGCTCATGCGCGTGAGGTCGTGGCCCGCGACCACCGCTTTGCCGGCCGTGGGCACGTCGACGCCCGCCAGGATGTTCATGAGCGTCGTCTTCCCGCTGCCGCTCCGGCCGGCGATGGCGACCATCTCGCCGCGCTCCACGTGGAGGTCGAGGCCCTGCAGGGCGACCACCTCCAGGGTCCGCGCCTTATAGATATAGACGAGGCCCTCGCAACCGACCAGGGACTCGCTCACGCCAGCGCCCTCAGCTCGTCGTGGAGGCGGAAGCGGCTGGCGGCCCGGATGCCGGCCTGGCCCACGATCCACGCCGCGACCACCAGCGCCGCCGCCCCGGCCAGCAGTGTGCGGGCGTCCAGGGTGACGACCGTGGGCGGGATGATCTCCTCGGGCAGCACGCTGGTCTGGAGCACGGGCAGGATGGTCCACGCCATCACCGCGCCGAGAAACACGCCGACGACAACGCTGTAGCACAGCACCACCAGCTGCTCGGTGAACAGCCCGCGGTCGACGACCCGCCACGGCAGGCCGTTGGCCTGCATGATGGCCGACTCGCCGACCCGCCCCCGCGCGATGGCGAGGAAGTGGAGGCCGAATCCGACCACGACCATGGTCAGGGCGGCCACCAGCCCGATCACCAGCGCCGCATCGAGGCTGAGGCGGAGGGGGTTGCTCAGGGCGGCCGCCTCGAGCGACTCTCGGTCGGTGATCCCGGCCTCCCCGCGCGTCACCTTCGCGACCGCACCGGCGGCGGTCGTGGTCGGGCCGCTGACACGGATCCAGGCTTCGTTGGGATACGCATAGGAATCGAGGTTGCGCAGGCGTTCGGTCAGCGACTCGCCGGGCAGGAGCAGGAAGTCGTCCTGCCCGGGATAGAGGGTGGGGAAGTAGTCGACGAGCCCGACCAGGTGCACGCTCACGTCGTTCGTCTCGATGTGCAGTGGAAACGACTGGCCCACGCCGACTCCCAGCCGAGCGGCTGTCCGCGAAGAGATCAGGCCGGGCAGCGCGGCGGACGAAGGCGCGGGATGCAGGGCGAGGGCTCCACCCACGTCGGTCGCCATCTCCACCGCCGGCTTGCCGTCGTGCTGGCGCGCTCCCACCTTCAGCGGTCCGACGCCGCCGAAGTGTCCGATCGCCTCGTGCCACCATCCGTCCTGGGCGGCAAACGCCTCGATCAGCGGCGCCGAGCTGCCCGAGGGCCCGGCCCGCAGCTCGCTCAGGGAGATGTCTCCTGTCGCGTCGAAGCGCGCGGGCGTGACGAGCAGGGTGCGCAGGCGCAGCGGGTAATCTCCGGCGCGCACTGCGGCCAGCGGCGCCTGCATCGAGGTCCAACCGTTGAACGCAAGGGTGCCGAACGTCGCGGTGATGGGCCTTCCCTGGGCGCCGAGCAGATCGGCGGCGAGGGTGGCGTTGAAGCCCGAGCTGTAGACCCACATCGACAGCGCCTGTGGCCGGCCCGGGATCGGTGCGCCGTCGGGGTCCCCGCGCGCCAGCATCTCCATGAGCTGAGGCAGCGAGCTGGCGGCGAAGTCACCTCGCCAGGAGGCGACGCTGGTCATCTGGTACGCGTCGAGCCCGAGGACCGTGGTGGCCACCTCGGAGCGGCCGGGGCGACCGTCGTCCCGAAAGACACGGGCCGACGCGACAGTGCCCGGAGCCGCCGCCACCGCCTCGTCGACGACGGACGGCGCGGTGCCGAAGCCAAAAGTGATCCGCACGTCGGAGCCCGCCGCGTAGCGGGCGCGGTCCAGCGCGTTGGACCGGTCGGTCGAGAGGTAGGCGCTCGTGAACAGGCTCAGGGCCAGGGCGAAGGACAGCAGCAGCGCGACCCGCGCGTGCTGCAGGGGCTGTCGCTCCAGCCTCCACCTGGCGAGGCGGCTGCCGAGGTCGGTCCCCCGAGCCAGCAGGGTGGCGACGACGGGCAGCAGGCGCAGCGCGGCCAACGCGAGCAGCGCCAGCGCGACTCCGGGCAGCACGAGTGCGAGAGGGTCCTGGCCTGTGCCGGAGCTCAACTGCCCGGCCTGGACCTGGAACTCGGCCAGGAGGAGGACGCCGGCGGCGACGAACGACAGATCCACCCAGCGCCGGCGCCACCAGGCCGACACGGCGGGTTGAGACTCGGCGCGCCGCACATCCGAGACCGAGCGGCGCGTCGCGCCGGCGGCGAGGACGCCCAGGACCGCGAAGACGGCCACCAGCACCGCGGCCAGGGTCGGCGCCGCGGAGCCCAGGATTCCTGGCTCAAACACGTCGGCCGCGCCGAAAAGCCGGGTGCTGACCAGGCCGACGACCACGACACCGATCAGCGCGCCCAGCGGAACCGCCACCGCCGCGAGGACGCCGAGCTGAATCATCAGCAGCATCCAGGCCCGGAGCCTGGAGCCGCCGCGGGCACGCCACAGGCCGATGAGTGGCTTCTGGGCGTCGAGGAAGTGGATCGCCGCGAGACCGATCGCGTAGAGGGCCACCACGAGGAGAGCGATCTCGAGGCTGACAGCCAGCGCCTCCTGGACGCGCAGCCTTTCCAGGAAGACCTTCATCGCATTGCCCAGGCCGGTGGTGAAGGTTGCGTTCGAGCTGACGCCGTAGTCGCCCTGCAGCCTCAGCAGGTGATCGCGAATGTTGCCCGCGTCCGCCGCGTGCACCTGCCCCAGGTCGGGGACGTAGACCTGCGCCGCGTGGATGGAAACGTAAGGCGCGCCGATGGCGAACAGGCTCTTCCGTCCAAGCATCAGGTCCGTCCCGGGGAGCTGGCCGGCCCAGTAGGGATCCGCTTCGCTCAGCGGCTTCCAGACGGCCGCAATGCGCGCGCACCACGGAGCAGGTGCAAGGCGTGAGGCGCCGCGCGGGCCGACGCAGTACACGTCCCCGACCTTCAGGCCGAGGAACGAGGCCGCGGTCTGCGAGGTCGAAGCGAGCCATGCGTCGCCTGATTTGCCGTCGTCCGGCCAGGAACCGCCGGTCAGCGCGGCGTGGCGCTGGAGGTCGTCGTAGTAGGACGCGACCGGAAGCGGGTCGCCCGGCTGGTACAGCAGCGCCACGCCGTTGAGCGATGCAGGCTGCAGCTGGTTCGAGCGCGCGAATCGCGCCCCTGGGACCAGGACCCGGCCCATCTCGGAGCGGACGCGCCCGCCGGCCTGGGCCTGGAAATCGTCGAAGACCTTCACGCTGGCCACGTTGTCGATCGCGATCTCGAGGTTGGTGCCGGCGCCGAGCGACTGGAGCGCCGTGTGCAGCCCTTCTTCCGCCGACACCGCCTGCATCAGGGGCAGGGCGGCGGCCAGCGCCATCGCCGTGACCAGGCCGACCAGCTGGACGCCGGCCAACGCCCGCTTGCGGGAGAGGTCGACGGCGGCAAGCCTCGCGAGGGTCATACCTGTCCGGCGAAGTATGCCCATCGAAGCTGGGTGGTTCCGGTCCCTACTCAGGCCGCGGGCCAAACCAGCTCAGCCTGTTCATTCGCCCTCGAGAATCTCACAGCACCTCGCCAGATTTGCGCAGGAATTTCTCTTCAGCCGCGTCAACCGGCTCAAGTGAAGACCTCGTTGCGGAGAGATGTCCTTCGGAGTTCGGTGGCGGCGGCGCTGGCCGCGATGCTCGCATTGGCTTTTGCAAGCACCGTCAGCGCCGATGACGCCCTCGACCAGAGCGTGCCGACCGCCGGCGCCTCACCCCAGACGAATCTATTCCAGCAGCTCGGCCAGATGGCCCAGACCTTCACCGCCGGCCATAGCGGCCAGCTCGACCGGGTGTCGCTCTTCCAGGGCGCTCCTGGCTTCACCGTTCCGACTTTCACCATCCAGGTCTGGACGGTCGACCGCGGCCAGGCCACTCTGGCCGCCGCCGGCACGCCCGCCTCTTTCAGCGCGAGAGGATCCCTCGGGACGAACGCCTGGCACGACTTCACCCTCAACCCGGCCGTTGCCGTGACCGCCGGCACGCAGTACGCGATCGTGCTCGTGACTCGCCCGAACACCGTCAGATGGGGATTCATGAACTCCTACAGCTACGCCGGCGGCAACCTCTGGCTGTGCTGCGACGCCACCGGCAGGTGGATGCCCACCCGCACCAGCGACTTCGGCTTCAAGACCTACCTCGGTACGGCGGCACCGCCGGTCAACCGGCCGCCGGCCGTCGCTGCCGACAGCGCCGCGGTCACCTTCAACGAGGGCGCGGCCCAGAGCAACACCGGGACCTACTCCGACCCCGACGGCGACTCGGTCACGCTGACCGCTTCTGCGGGGTCCCTGACCAGGACCGGCACGAGCACCGGCACGTGCCGACGATCCCCGAAGGTACCTCCGAACCGTTCACCGGCAGCGCGACCAGCCCCTCCGCGACCGACACGACCGCCGGCTTCACCTACGCATGGACCGTGACCAAGAACGGCAACGCCTACAGCACCGGATCGGGCACGAGGTTCAGCTTCGCGCCCAACGACGAGGGCACATACGTGGTCACGTTCAGGGCCACCGACGACGGCCAGATGTCCGACAGCGATTCGCTGACGGTGATCGGCACGAACGTCAGTCCGACCGCGACCATCACGGGGTACGAGGCCGCGGCGCCGCTGGTGATCGCGCCCCAGGAGCTGCTCACCTTCCATGGCGCTTTCACCGACCCCGGCGTTCTCGACACGCACAGCGCCAACTGGGACTTCGGCGACGGCACCTCGGGATCCGGCCTCACGTCCTCCCACTCCTACGCGAAGCCGGGGACGTACCGGGTGGTCCTGACAGTGACCGACGACGACAACGGGGTCGGCACCGCGACGACGTACGTGACGGTCCAGACCACGCAGGTCGCCCTGTCCAAGATCGCGGGCTACATCACCGACAAGGTCTCGTCGCTGAACAAAGGGCAGAAGAACAGCCTGACCGTCAAGCTGAACAACGCCTCGGCGGCAGCGGGCCGCGGGGACACCAACGCCGCCAACAACGAGCTGAACGCGTTCCTCAACGAGCTCCGGGCCGACCAGAACACCGGCAAGATCTCATCGGCGGACGCGACGACGCTGCGCAACGCGGTGTACGCGGTCAAGGGCTCGCTCGGCACCTACAACCGCTTCCTGGAGTGGTGGCCGCTGGCCCTCTAGACTTCGCGGTGCCGTGGCCACCGCGAGTGCCGCCCTCCCGGCGGCTGATCTTCTACCAGTAGGGCCGCGCGCCAACGTTCCGTATCGGATCGTGCGCATGATCGGGGTCCCCCTGCTCCGGCTCTGCTTCAAGTTCGACGTCCAGGGCCGAGAGAACATCCCGCGGCCGCGGGGCGGCAACTACATCGTCATCGCCAACCACCTGAACTGGCTGGACGAGTTCGCCCTCCTGTTGCTCTTTCCCCTCGAGCCGCGCCTCCATTTCCTGGCCGACCCGACGATGCTCGTGACTCGCAAGTTCCAGTGGTGGCTCGTGCGGACCACCGGTGGCTACGTGCCGGTCGTGCGCGAGCGGCATGGTGACAAAGCCCTGTTCCAGCACGTCGACCGGTGCCTCGAGATCGGTGGGGCGGTGGCCATCTTCCCCGAGGCCAACTATGGCCCGAAGGAGGGCGAGCTGATGCCGTTCCACAAGGGCTTCGCGCACTTCGCCATCAAGGCGGGGGTGCCTGTGGTGCCGGTCGCCCTGTCCGGGACCAAGGACCTGTGGCTGCGCAAGCGGATAGGGGTCGTGGTCGGAGCGGCGATCCCGACCGCCGGCCAGGAACCCGCCGCCCTCACCGAGCTGGCCTTCGAGAGGGTCAAATCCATGCTTCCGGCGTATTCAGAACCGACTGGTCGGAAGCTGCTCCGCAGCCGGCTCACCCACCTCTTCTAGGCGCTCCGGTACCGGGGCGTACGGCAACGGAAAGTTGCCGAGCGTGTGGTAAGGTGGCTCCTTTCCCGGTCCTGAGCGCGTCTCCTCCACGTCACGCTCCGAGCTCAGGCCTGACCGTCCCAGGGGTAGAGGACGAGTTCAAGGAAGGAGCGAAGAGGGATTGCTGCCGCTTTTCCGAGCGGTGCTGGTTTGGGTGGCGCTACTGGTCAGCGTCGTGCTGCCACGACTGGACCCACCGGCGATGCAGCCGGTGCAGGTGGCCGTGACCCAGCTCAGCGCTTTCGACCGCAACTCGGTCACGCAGCAGGCGCAGAGCCAGCGCGTGCAGGCCGCCCGGATGGCGCAGGTCGCGTCGTGGTCGAGCGAGCTGAAGCAGGGCCTGGCCGACTATCAGGCCAAGCAGCAGGCCCTGGCCGCCGCGCAGGCGCAGGCCGCGGCCATCTCGGCTCGCAGCAACCACCCGGCGCCTCCGCCCGAGATCGCCAAGGACATCACCGACGCGTTCACCCCGCTGGGGCCCGCCGCCTTGCAGTGGGCCATGAACGTGGCCTGGTGCGAGTCGAGGTACCACCCGAACTCGGTGAACTCGGACAGCGGAGCGTCAGGGCTCTTCCAGTTCCTGCCCAGCACCTGGTCCGGGACGCCGTACGCGAGCCAGTCGCCGTTCGACCCGCGCGCGAACGCGTTCGCGGCGGCGTGGCTGTACTCGCACTACGGGCCGGGCCGCTGGGTGTGTCAGGGGTAAAGGTATGAGGGAAAACCCATATGGTTTTCCCTCATCGCCCGATCGGCTACGCCGATGGGGCTGCTCCCATTCCGGTATACGGTTGGGACTTAGCTGAAAGCCTTTCACCAACGGCGTTTGGGAGACGTGAAGACATAGTCGCGGCCGGGATCAACCCGGCCGCCAAAG
>VBHA01000153.1 GCA_005889495.1 Chloroflexota bacterium | reverse complement strand
GGTCGTCCGGCGAGGCGCTCGACAGGATCCCGCTGCCCCCGAACGTCGACATCGGCGACGCGATCAAGGCCATGAAGGCGCTGTATTCGCTGCTGCGCCAGCTCGAGTTCGCGATCCGCCAGGCCAAGTCGCCCCTGCTCGACACAGTGTCGAAGGCGGTCGTGCTGATGGAACGCGACGTGATCAAGCGCACTTACTAAGGCCCGCTCCCCCGGATAGTCCGGACTAACCCGGCACATCGATCGCGGGCCACCCGGATAGTCCGGACTATCGGGCATTATGGAAAGGGCATGCCCAAGAAGCGGCGAATCCTGGTCACCGGCGTGGCGCGCTGGTGGGGCGCGCTCGTGGTGCAGCGCCTGGTCGAAGACCCCGACGTCGCCGAGGTCATCGGCATCGACATCCGCGAGCCGCGCTATGACCTCGGCCGCGCCGACTACCTGAAGCTGGACATCCGGCACTCGCTGATCGGCAAGCTCGTGCGGGCGGTCGGGATCGACACGGTCGTCCACACGCTGACCCGGATCGACTCCTTCGACATGGACCCGGCCCGCGCGCACGAGATGAACGTGATCGGCACCTTGAACCTCCTCGCGGGTTGCGCGGGCGAGGGCAGCCCCGTGCGGCGCTTCGTGGTCAAATCCTCCGGCCACGTGTACGGCTCGAAGTTCGACCTGCCGACCGGGCTGCGCGAAGACCACCGCCTCGACGTGAACTCGCGCCACCAGTTCGTCCGCGACATCGTCGAGGTCGAGTCCTACGTCAGCGACTTCGCCGTCCGCAACCCGAACATCACGATCCTGACCCTGCGCTTCGCCAACAGCCTGAACCCCAACGAACCTCAGCCGCTAGCCCGCTACCTGGACCTCGAGGTGGTGCCCACCGTGATGGGCTATGACCCACCCATCCAGCTCATCCATCGCGACGACTGCATCGAAGCGATGGTGCTGGCTGTCCGGCGCGGACCCGGCGGCGCCTACAACATCGCCCCGCCCGGCAACGAGCCGCTCTCGACGCTGCTGGACTCCGCAGGCAAGCTCCACGCGCCCCTGCTGCCACCCGTCGGCCTCGGCATGGCGGCGTTCGCCATCCGCAAGGCTGGGACCGCCTTTCTCTCCCCGCAGCTGCTCGACCTTCTCCGATGGGGCCGAACCCTTTCGACCGCCAAGGCGGCGCGAGAGCTTGGCTTCAGGGCCGCGCGAGATACGCGCGCGGCGTTCGAGGACTTCATCCAGGAGCGGCGGGTGCTCCGCTACGAGCCCGACCGGCACGCGTACCAGTACGAGAAAGAGCTCGAAGACTTCATCCACAGCCGGCAGATGGCGTCGGAGAATGGAGACGGGGAGATCGAAGAGGCTAAACCTCGCCCCCACCGCCGTCGATCACAAGCACTTCACCGTTCACGTAGCTAGCCGCGTCTGACGCCAGGAACAGGACGCCGGCCGCGACTTCCTCGGGCAGCCCGATCCGTCCCATCGGGTTCTGGGCAAGGACGCGGTCGAGGATCTCCTGGTTGCCCCACAACGCCTCCGCGAAGCGCGTCTTGACGAGGCCGGGCGCGACCGCGTTGACACGCACCTTGCCGCCCAGCTCGCGCGCCAGCTGGCGCGTCAGCATGATCACGCCCGCCTTGGTGATGTTGTAGACACCCAGGCCGAGTCCCGGCCGCAGGCCGCCGATGCTCGAGATGTTGACGATCGAGCCGCCGCGCGCCTCCATCGAGGCCTGGTAAACGAGCTTGGTCAGGATGAAGTAGCCACGCAGGTTGACCTCGAACGTCTTGTCCCAGGCTGACAGCTCGGCGCCGAGGACGGGCCCGAAGTAGGGGTTGGTGCCGGCGTTGTTGACCAGGATGTCGATCCGCGAGAAACGCTCCATGACCTGGCCGACCAGGCGCTCGAGCTCCTCAGGCCGGCCGGCGTGGGCGGCGATGGCGGAGGCCTTCTCGGCGTAGAGGCCGTTGATCCGCTCCGCCTCGGTGTCCAGGTCCGCCTGCTTGCGGCTGGAAAGGACCACCTGGGCGCCGTGCTCGGCGAGCGTCTCGGCGATGGCGCTGCCGATCCCGCGGCTCGCTCCCGTGACCAGCGCTACCTTGCCCGACAGGTCGAAACGGGAGGGTGCGGGCACGGCTGATACGATAACCGCCGCTTAATTCGGAATCGGGTGGAAGGGGTACTAGGGCGCAGTAGATGGCGATCACCGGCAAGGCGGCCGAGGACATCCTCGAACGGATCTTCCAGCCGACCACCAAACCGAGCGCGCGCGACCAGGCCGAGGAGACGCTTCGCCACCCCAAGCGCCTGGTCTACGTGGCCATGTCGAACAAATCCTTCTACTGGCGCGCGCACATCCAGAAGTTCGTCCTCGACTCCGGGCTGGTGCCCGTCAGCCCGTTCATGCTCTTCGACTACTACCTGATGCACACGGTGGACAAAGACGTCGTGCGCGAGGCGATGAACAACCTGCTCTCGCGGTCGGACGAGGTCTGGGTGTTCGGCCGGCTGTCGCTCGGCGTGAAGGTCCAGGTCGGAATCGCCAAGCGGCTCAACAAGCCGGTGCGCTACTTCGACATCGCCGATCTCCCGGTGGCGGTGATGCCGATCAGCGAGGAGACCGCGCAGGAGGAGCTGAGGGATTAGGAGCGCCGACCCGGCGGTGCCATGCCTCCGGGTTGCCGAGCTCCCGCAGCGTCGGCATCGAGTCCGGCCCGTCCCACACGCGGTTGAGCACCGCCATCCCGTGCCGGTCGAAGATCGCCCGGCAGAACGCCTCCCCGCGCTGGTACTGCTGCAGCTTCAGGTCCAGGCCGGTCAACTTCCAGATCAGCACCTCGAGCGCGCTCTTGCCGGAGCTCCGGTCGCGGTAGGCGCGCTCGAGCGTGTCAAACCCGGGCAGCAGCTTCGAGCCGAGCTGGTTCATGACGAGGTTGCTGTAGCCCTCGATCACGGACATCGTCCCCTGGACCAGGCGCATGACCCTCCACTGGGCGGGCAGAACACCGGCAAACGCGGCGAAACGCGCCACCGCCGGCCCCTTTTTCGTCACCGAGTCGATGAGCACGCGCATCGACTCCTCCATGTGCGGCCGCAGCCATGGGTGCGCGGCGAACTGCCACGCGTGAGTCATCTCGTGCAGGATCAACCAGCGCCTCAGGTCTTCGTCGGGCAGGTGCGCGTGCTGCTGCCACTCTTCGACGTTCGTCTCCACGAGGTACAGGCCCTCTCCGCCCATCGGCTCGGCGCTCATGAGCTGCGGGTCGTACTGGCCGAGAACGCGCCGGCCGAGGAAGGCGAGCATGTAGCCGACGTAGCGGTTCACACCCGCGCGGCCGACCTCGACCATCAGGGAGTTGGGCATCCGTCCGCTCTCGAGCACCGGGTCGACGGCGCGGCGGAGGATGCCGAGGTTCAGGTCGAGCCACCCTTCGCGGTCCAGGGCTTCGAAGTGCGGCAACGAGCTGTTCTTGGGAAGCGGGCCGACAAAGTTCAAGAGCGGCTTCTCCAGCTTGGCGGCGAGCGATCGATAGCCCATCGCGGCCGAGGCAAGCCGCCCCGCCTCGACCTGAGGCTTGTCCAGGCGGGCTCGCGCGGTCCGGCGCACGTCGTCCCAGTCGACGAGCACCGTGGTGCCGCCGCGCGGCCTGACGGCTTCGGCCACGGCGGCCGTCGCCAGACCGAGCAGCACCCCGTAGAGCGCTGAACGTCCGACTGTTCGCCTCATCCCCCTAAGAAGGGTACGAGCGAAAAGGCTTCAAACTTGCGCTTTGTAATGCCGGCCGAGTTCCAGCCGTTCTTCATCGCAAGCGTGGCGGCGAGCTCGGCGCTCATCGGCCTGCTGTTCGTTTCGGTCTCGATCGCGCCGGAGCGCATATTCGGGGAGGGCGCCGAGCCAAGAAAGCAGGCCCAGGCCGTCAGCGCGTTCTCGGCCCTGGCCAATGTCTTCTTCATCTCCATGACGAGCCTGATCCCGGGCGTGCTGCTCGGGCTGGTGGTCACGATCGTGGCGGCCGCGTCTTCGGCCCAGCTCCTCGGCCTGCTGGTCAGGGCGCCGGTGTGGCGCGGCCACGGAGTCGAGATCTTGCGCGGCGCGCTTTTGTTCCTGGTGAGCGCGCTCATCTACGGCACCGAGCTGTACCTCGGGGTCGTGCTCTGGATCAAGCCGGCCAGCTCCGGGGCGCTGATCGGGCTGCTCGAGGTCCTACTGGGCGGGTACGCGATCGGCCTCGGTCGGGCCTGGCAACTTCTCGGCGCGCCGCGCACCGGCCCCGTCGCGGGCCTGCTCGACCTGCTCGAACGAAGGCGGCAGGGGCCACCCAAACCGAAGGCCTAGCGCCTGGGGCATCGGACAGGCCAGGCCCAGGCGCAGTATTCCTAGTAGATGTAGGTCTTCCATGTACATCGCCGGGATCGGGTCGACCTTGATTTCTAGACGCCGTCTTTTCTTTGACATTTGCCTCTTTGTTGCCTTTCCCTCAAACCAGGTTGTTGCTTAGACGTCGAGCTGGGTCACGTCCAGGTTCTTCAGGTCCTCCGGGGGATCTACCCCCGCGTTCTGCAGTCGTTTCAGCAGCGCGAGGATGTAGCGAACGCCAGCGAGATTGACGTGATGCTCTCGGGTAAGCGTCTGGATGGCCTGGAGCTTCATCACGTCCCGGCGCGAGTAGCGCCTTCGATTTGTAACGGTGCGCTTGGGCGAAATCATGCTCAAGTGCTCGTACATCATCAGAGTGCGGGGATGCACCTCGAGGATCTCGGAGGCCACGCTGAGCGTGAAGATGGGCTTGTCCAGGTCCGGCGAGGAGCTGTGATTGGTCGCGAACGATATCGCGGCCGATTCCCGTGATTTGACTTTCATGAGTTTCTGGGACGGGCTGGCTGTGTGCTTTAAGCGATTGTTGGCCTAACTTTGGGTTACAGGAGCGGTTGCAGGTTCGGTGCAATTCTGCCGACCTCAAATGTGGCAATCAAAGTATTTTTGTTAAGGAGTGTCGTCATATCGCCTAATCGAGCCTCGCCAGGCGGTAATAAGTCGCCTGGCTTAGCCTTACCGCGTGCACGCGATTCTCAGCCTGCTTCTCGTGAGCGTCTCCGTCGGCCTGAGCAACTTCGCGGGGGCGATCGGCATCGGCCTGAGCGGGATCAACGTCCAGACCCGGATCCGGGTCGGGTTGGCGTTCGGCTTCTTCGAGGCCTTCATGCCCGTGATCGGGCTGGTGGTGGGACACAGCGTGGCCGGCGTCTTCGGCCACTACGGCAAGTACGTCGGCGGCGGGATCCTGATCCTGACCGGCGCCTACACGCTCTTCCAGGAGCGGATCGTCAAGAAGGACCAGGCCAAACGCGTGCCGATGAACGTCCGCGGCCTCGTCGTGACCGCGCTCGCGCTCAGCATCGACAACCTGGCCGTGGGCTTCGCCCTCGCCGTGTACCCGGTTGACCTCTGGCTCGCGGCCATCACCTTCGGCGTGGTCAGCATCGTGATGTCGCTGGTCGGGCTGGAGCTGGGCCACCACCTCGGCAAGCGGGTCGAGGAGTGGAGCGAGGAGATCGGCGGCGGGGTCTTGATCCTCGTCGGCGTCGCGATCGCGGTCGGAGTTCTAGGCTAAGTCCCGTGCCGGACAAGCCAACCCTGGAGCAGGTCCTGCTCACCGCGGACGGGCCGGTCGCAACCGTCACCCTGAACCGCCCGGAGCAGCGAAACCCGCTCTCCGCGACCATGCTGCGCGACCTCGCGGCCGCGTTTCGCTGGTGCCGCGACGAGCAGGAGGTCCGAGTGGTCGTCCTGACCGGGGCGGGCCGCGTCTTCTGCGCGGGGGCGGACCTGACGAGCTTCGATGGGGAGATGAGCGGGTTGGAGCGCTACCGCAGCCGCGATCTCTTCGTCGAGCTGTTCGTCTTGATGGCCGAGCTCGGCAAACCTATCGTCGGACGGATCAACGGACATGCTCTCGCCGGCGGACTGGGCCTGGCCTGCGCCTGCGACATCCTCGTCGCCGTCGACACGGCGACCTTCGGGACACCGGAGATCAACGTCGGCATCTGGCCGATGATGATCCAGGCCATCCTCATACGGAACATACCGCGCAAGGTCCTGCTCGAGATGGAGATGCTAGGAGACCGCTGGACAGCGCTCCGGCTGCAGTCGCTGGGTGTGATCAACCAGGTCGTTCCGCACGAGCAGCTCGACGCCACCGTCAGGGAGATCACCGATTCGCTGGCCAGGAAATCGCCGGTTGCCCTTCGCCTCGGCCGCGATTCCTTCTACCGCCAGGAGGACATGGGCTTCCGCGCCGCGCTTCACTACCTCCACGGCCAGTTTCTGCTCGTGTCGCAGACCGAGGATTCGCGTGAGGGCATCAAGGCGTTCTTCGAAAAGCGCGAGCCGGATTTCAAAGGGAAGTAGTGGCGGATTCGCGCTACCGGGAGCTGCGCGACAAGGCGCGCCAGGGCGGTACTCGATACCTGCCCAAGCTGCGCGAGCAGCACAAGCTCACCGCCCGCGAGCGCCTCGACCTCCTGCTCGATCAGGGTTCGTTCGTCGAGGACGGCCTGTTCGCGAACGTCCTGGCTGAGGAGCTGCCCGCGGACGGCGTCGTCACCGGCCTTGGCGCCATCGAGGGCCGCCAGGTCGCCGTGATGGCCAACGACCCGACCGTCAAGGCCGGCAGCTGGGGCGCGCGCACGGTGGAGAAGATCGTCCGCATCCAGGAGACGGCGGCCCGGATCCGGGTTCCGCTCTTCTACCTGGTCGACTCCGCGGGGGCGCGGATCACCGACCAGATCGACATGTTTCCGGG
>VBHA01000152.1 GCA_005889495.1 Chloroflexota bacterium | reverse complement strand
CCGGGCGATGGTGTCGGGCTTCACGGGCAGGACGCGCTCGGGCGTGTCGGAATGGAAAGCGTTGTACACGGGCGCGCAGCCCAGGGCCTGGGCTCCAGTGAACGCGGGCACGCGGTCTCCCCGCACCAGCCCGTACTCGATGAGCTCGCCCGCCGCCTGGCGGTGGCGCACAAACTGGCACCCGCTCGCGATCGGGATGATGATCTCGTCCGGCAGCTTCCACCCGAGCTGCTCCGCCGTCTCGAAGGTCAGGGTCTTCGAGCCCTCCGCGTAGAAGGGCCGGATGTTGATGTTGCAGAACGCCCAGGGCGTCGACTCGATGAGCTGGCTGCACAGGCGGTTGACGTCGTCGTAGTTCCCCCGGACCGCGACCACGTTGGGATCGAACACGCTGATGCTCGCCACCTTCGCGGGCTCGAGGTCGACGGGGATGAACACGAAGCATTCGAGCCCGGCGCGTGCGGCGTAGGCGGCAACGGCGTTGGCGAGGTTGCCGGTCGACGCGCACGCGATCGTCTCGAAACCGTTGGCCCGCGCCCAGCTGATCGCGACCGACACCACCCTGTCCTTGAACGAGTTGGTCGGGTTCATGCTGTCGTTCTTCAGGTAGAGGTTGCGGAGGCCCAGCTCGGCGCCGAGCCGGTCGGCCTTCACCAGGGGCGTCAAGCCTTCGCCGAGGGTGACCACGTTCACCGAGTCCTCGATCGGCAGCAGGTCGCGATAGCGCCACATCGACTTGGGTCCGTCCTCGATCCGCTCACGTTTGACGAGCGTCTTCAGCAGAGCCTGGTCGTAGACAGCGTCGAGCGGGCCGAAGCACATCTCGCAGACGTGGGTGGCCTGGAGCTCGTACTCGGCGCCGCACTCGCGACAGCGCAGCCCGATGACCTTGGGCATGTGCGGCTCAGTTTAGAGAGCCGAAATCCGCAGCCACCACGCGAAGGACGAGCCCGGCTCCAGCACAGGCGAGGCCGTGGCCGGCTCCACGGCGACCTGGCGGTAGCCGCCGAGGTCGCCGTTGCACATCCAGATCGCAACGTCGGGTGTGAGGGACGCGTCCCAGCGCACCTCGATCCGCGCGCCCGTCTTCCATCCGAGCGCGACGCGGTCGATTGTTCCCCTCGGGAGGTGCACCTTCGTGCTCTCGCCCTCCCGCGGCTGATCGGGCACGGGCGCGCCGATCTCCATCCCGGTCTCGAACTTGAACAGCGGGTGGGCGCACCAGAAGGCGGGATGCGGCTCCCGGCCGGCATTCCTGTACACGTAGCTCACATCGACCGCCTCGGCGAGCTCGATCCGGCGCTCCAGCTCCCACGGCACCAACCTTCCCCGGCACCGCATCGCGCCCGGTCCGATCACTTCCCACGGCAGCCGCCACGCCTCGCCGTGGTCCGGCAGGGTATCGGTCGGCTCCAGGTTCGGCACCATCTCGTCCCAACCCCACGCCCCGCCCTCGACAAATCCTTTCGCGGTAGGCTGGTCGACTCCGATGCCCTGGTCCAGGACCTCCTCGCCGTCCAGCCGCAGCGACGTGATCCGCCCGCCCCGCTCGGGTCGTGCTTCCAGCTTCCAGCGCCGGGCGGCGATCCTCATGGCGGCGCCGATGCTAGCGGCGGCCGCGTGTGGCGGCCAGGCGGGCAAGGTGCAGCCGAGGCAGACGCCCCTGGCCGCGGTGCAGCCGGCCACCCCCACCACCCCTCCAACACTCAGCCCCTCCCCCAGCCCTTCCCCGTCTCCGGCAGCAGCGGCTGCGCAGTCGCACGTTTTCGTCATCGTGATGGAGAACCGTTCCTACAGCCAGGCCCTCGCGGGTCGCTACACGTCGCAGCTCGCGAAGGATTACGGCGTCGCCACCAACTACCACGGCATCACGCACCCAAGCCTTCCCAACTACCTTGCCATGACCTCCGGCAGCACCTGGGGGATCTCGGACGACGCGTTTCACAACCTGCCCGCCGGCGGGCTGGGCACACAGCTCACGAAGGCCGGCGTCCCCTGGCGCGCCTACATGGAAGGCATGAGCAACGGCTGCTTTCGCAGCGGCTATCCATACGCGCTGAAGCACAACCCGTTCGCGTACTACGGCAGCGCTTGCCCGGCGGAGGTGGTCCCCTTCAATGGGTTCGCGAGCGACATGGCTTCGACCGACGTGCCGCGCTTCGTCTGGATCACGCCGGGGCTGTGCAACGACGGCCACGACTGCTCCACCGCCGTCGCCGACGGCTGGCTGGCGAAGACGGTACCCATGATCCTGGCCACGAGCGCGTGGAAGGACGGCGGTGTCCTGTTCATCACGTGGGACGAGGGGGAGGACAGCGCCAACTCGGTGCTGACCCTCGTGATTCATCCGCACCCCCAGGTCCACTTGAGCAACCAGTCCTACAACCATTACTCCCTGCTTGCCGCGATCGAAGATAGCCTCGGGGTGAGCCGCCTCGGCGTCGCGGCTCGGGCGAGCCCGATGGCCGACCTGATGGCCTCAAACCCCGGATAGTCGCGACTAACCGAGGTTTTTAGCCGACACGTACCCGGATAGTCGCGACTATCCGGCAATCCCAAGGCTAGGCCTCGCCCTTCCAGCTCGTGATCGAGTCGAGATACTCGCGGTCGAGCCTCACCCCAAGGCCAGGACCGGCCGGCACCTTCAGGCGCCCGTCACGCAGAACGAACGGCTCCGTGATATCGCGGTGGTAGTAGCGGTCTGAAGCGGACGTATCACCGGGCAGCGTGAAGTTCGGCATCGCCGCCATGGCGACGTTGGCCGCCCTGCCGAGGCCTGTCTCGAGCATGCCTCCCATCCACACGGGAACCCCGCGCTCCGCGCAGAGGTCGTGGATCGTCCGGGCCTCGAGGTAACCGCCGACGCGGCCGGGTTTGACGTTGATGATCCGGCAGGCGCCGAGCTCGATGGCGTCGGCGGCCGTCTGGGCCGAGGTGATCGATTCGTCGAGGCAGATCGGGGTCTTGACTACCTTCGCCAGCGTGGCGTGGGCCAGCACCTGCTCCTCGGGCATGGGCTGCTCGATGAGCAGCAGCTCGAACGGGTCCAGCTCGGCCAGGTGCTCCGCGTCGGAGAGCGAATATGCGGTGTTGGCGTCGACCTGGAGCGGCACGTCGCCGAACTTCTCGCGCACGGCGCGTACCGGCTCGACGTCCCACCCCGGCTTGATCTTGAGCTTGATCCGCCGGTAGCCCTGCTCGAGATAGGCGTCGACCGTGGCGAGCAGCTCGGCGATGGAACGGTGGATGCCGACCGACACGCCGCAGTCGACCTCCGTGCGCGTCGCGCCGAAGAATTGCGCGAACGATTCGCCTTGGGCGCGAAGCTCGGCGTCGAGCAGGGCCATCTCGATGGCGGCCTTGGCCATGTGGTGGCCGTGGACCGGCCGCAGCAGCGTCGCCACGTCTTTGGCGGCGAGGTCGCGTCGCGCGAGGCGCGGGACCAGGTGGTGGATCAGGACATGCTGCGCGCCGTCGACGTACTCGGACGAATAGGTCGGCTCCTCGCCCGCCACGCACTCGCCCCACCCTTCGCCCCGGTCGGTGAGGACGTTGACCAGAAGTACGTCGCGCTCGGTCTGGACGCCGAACGAGGTCTCGAACGGTGCGACGAGATCCATGTGGATCCGACGCAGCTCGACCTTCTCGATCTTCACGCGTCGAGTCTCGCCACTTCGCCGGCCGAGAGACGAATTTCCGAGGCGGCGGCGTTCTCCTCGAGCTGCTTGATCGACGAGGCGCCGGGGATCGCGACCACGTTCGGTTTCTGCACGAGCCAGGCCAGCGCGACCTGGGCCGGCGTCGCATGTTGCTGCGCGGCCACCTCCCGCAAGGCGGCGATGAGCGGCTCACGCCGCGCGCGAGCCTCGGAGCTGAAGTCGCCTCGGAGCCGGCGGAAGTTCGCCGGCGAGCTGGACTGGTACTTGCCCGAGAGCACGCCCTGTCCGAGGGGGCTGTACGCGATCACGATCCTGCCCTCCCGCTGCGCCCACGGCACCAGGTCGCGGTCCGGGTCGCGATGGACCAGGCTGAACCTCACCTGGTTCGACAGCACCGGGCCACCAAACTCGCGCTCGCACTCCTGCCAGGCGCCGAGGCTGTGGTTGCTGACCCCGACGTGGCGCACGAGGCCTTCGTCGACCAGCTGGCGAAAGCGCGGCATGGTCGCGCGGGGCGGAAAGAGCCGGCTCGGCCAGTGCTGCTGGTACAGGTCGAGCCATTCGACGCCCAACCTGCGAGCGCTCCGGCGCGCACGCCACCGCGTCATGAATGGCAACCCGATCGGGAAGAGCTTGGTGGCGAGAAACACGGCCTCCCTGCGGCCCCGTATCGCCTCGCCGACGATCCGCTCCGAACGCCCGAGGCCGTAGATCTCCGCGGTGTCGACAAGGTTGATGCCCAGCTCCAGCGCTCGCCGCACGATCTCGCCCGCGATCTTTTCGTTGTAGTCGCGCCCATATCCCCACTCGGTGGACC
>VBHA01000151.1 GCA_005889495.1 Chloroflexota bacterium | reverse complement strand
CATGGGCGCGCTCGACGCGCTCCACGCTCTGCCACCTCTCGTCCCACCTGCTCGAGCCCGACAGCGCCGCCGACACCTGTGACCCGAAGACCTCGAACGCGAGCCGTTCGGTGTCGGTGTATTCGGCGTTACGGCCGACGGCCAGGGCCCCGATCACCTGCCCGTGGATGCGCAGGAGGGATCCGATGGCGGGGCCGTGGGAGCGGCCCCGCGCGGAAATGGCGCCCGCCGGAAGCAGGCCGGCCGCGGCGAGCAGCTCGGCCACCTCGGCATCAGAGAGCGAACGCGAGCCGCCGGCGACGCGCGAGAAGGAACGGTCGTAGCGGTCGAACTCGTGTCCCAGGCCACCAAGAGCGACCACCGCCTGGGCCGACCGGGTGAGCGCCAGCACGAGGTCGGCGGCCGTCTGCGCCACCTCGCTGTTGTCGCGCGCGCCCTCCAGCTCCCTGGACGCCGCGTGGAGCCGGTCCAGCACATCCCGCAAGGCCGCCTCGAACGGGCTCGCTGTGGCCAATGCCTTCCCCCCGAAGAAAACTAACAAAAGTTTACGGCTCGAGCCATCGCCCGTCGCGAGCACGGTCGCGCAGGGGGCGAAACCGAACATTATGATCACCGCAGGGTGGCAAGGCGACGGGGTCATCCGGCTCCTCTCCCATGATCGAAGCGCGCGGGGCGTCCCTTCTTTGGTTTCCCGACCAGGCCGGCATCACCGGCGCCGGGCTACCAGCCGGGGCGGTTTTTCCCGTCCGCGCGAAGGCCCGGCAGACACCGGAGGCCCACGTGCTGATGATCGAGGACGACTCCTCGATCGCGGAGATGTACCGGCTCCAGTTCGAGCATGACGGGTACCGGGTCACGGTGGCGACCACGGGCGAGCTCGCGGTCTCGACGCTTTCCGGCTCGGAGCCTGACCTGGTGCTCCTCGACCTCTTGCTGCCGGACCGTAGCGGCTTCGAGGTCCTGGTGACGCTGAACGAGCGGTTCCCGAACCACCCGCCGGTCGTGATTCTCTCCAACTACGGAGAGCCCTCCATGATCGATCGGGGCCGCGCACTTGGCGCGATCGAATATCTCGTCAAATCGAGGGTGACTCCCGCCGACATCTCCGAACAGATCCCCGGCTGGATCGAGCAGGGGCGGAGGCGCGGGCGGAAGGAGTCTTGACCCAGGCCGCGATCGTTGCCCAGGACCTCACGGCGCTCGGGTTCGTCGCCCTCGGAGCCGCCATCGCCTATCGCTGGTATCGCGACCCGGTGCCCGCGCAGGGCATGCTGGCCCTGGCCCTCATAACGCTGGGCGCGGTCGCGGCGCTGGGCAGGATTCCCAACCCGCCGGGCGTCCTGTCCGTCGTCAACGTGGCCCTGTTCATCCTGTCGGGTTTCTTCGTCCTCCTGTTCCGCAACGAGTTCGTCCCCCTCGGACGGAAGGCGCTGATGGGTGCGTACGCGCTGCTGGCGATCGGCATCGCGGTGGGGATCGCCGACGTGCTGGCGTTCAGCGATGCTCCCCAGGCCGTCACCGCCCTCATCGGGGTCCTGGTCATCACCCCCTGGGCCGTTTTCGTGGGCGAGCCCATCGTCCGGTTCTGGCTGGAGAGCAACAAGCTTCCCGCGGTGCAAAGGACCCGGATGCGGTTTCTCAGCTCCGGTTTTGGTCTGCTGATCGCGATTGTCTTCGTCGCCGTCGTCGGTGGAAGCGCCCTGCGCAGTCCCGCCGCCATCGTGCTCACGCAGCTGGTCGCGCTGGCCGCCGTGCCGGTGATCTACGTCAGCTTTGCTCCGCCGTCGCTCCTGCGCCGCATCTGGCGCATGGGCGAGGAAAACGAGGTCCGGGCCGCCATGCAGGACCTGCTGATCTTCACCCCCTCGCGCCAGGACCTGGCTGAGCGTGCGGCCTACTGGGCGGTGCGCCTCATGGGCGCGACCGCCGGGTTTGTCAGCGACGCCGACGGCAAGATCCTGGCGACTTCAGGGGTCGATTCCGTGAGCGCCGCGAGGCTGCTCTCCAGCCCGTCCGGACAGGCGGTCGTGATGGCACCGCTGCATCTGACGGAGGGGCAGGGTCGCCTGGGCATCGTGTCGGGGCCTTTCACGCCTGTCTTCGGCACGGACGAGGTGGCCCAGCTGAGGGCGTACGCCAACTCCGTCTCCGCGGGTCTCGAGCGCACGCGCGTGACCGAACGGATGGCCGCGCTCGAAGACAACAAGACACAGTTCCTCAACCTCGCGTCGCATGAGCTGCGCGGGCCGATGACGGTCATCCGGGGTTATGTCTCGATGCTCGAGGCCGGGCTCCTGGGCACGCTCAACGAGCAGGGGCGGAAGGCGGCGGGTGTGATGGCCGCCAAAGTCTCGGAGATGAACGAGCTGCTCGAGGAGATGATCGAGACGGCCCGGCTCGAGGAGGGTGAGGTGACGGTGCGCGCCGTCGAGGCCGACCTCCGCGAGATCGCCCGCTCCGCCGCCGGCGTGGTGGCGCCGATGCTCCAGGCCAACCACCAGCTGGTGATGGACCTGCCGGACCGGCGCGTCCGGGTCAAAGTCGACCCCGACCGCACGAAGACCATCATCGCCAACCTGCTCAGCAACGCGATCAAGTACTCGCCGGACGGCGGGACGATCACCTGCCAGGTGCGCTCCCGCGCGGGCACGGCGAGGGTCGCCGTCTCCGACGAGGGCCTGGGCATCACCCGCGACAGCATGCCGAAGCTCTTCACACGCTTCGGCCGGATCATCACGCCCGAGACAGAGCACCTCAAGGGCACGGGACTCGGGCTCTTCCTCGGACGCCAGCTCGCCCGTCTCCAGGGCGGCGACATCACTGTCGCCTCCGAGGCGGGCAAGGGCAGCATCTTCACGCTCCAGCTTCCGGCGGTTGGGCCCGTCCCGTTCCCCGTGTCCAACGGCGGGGCGGATGGCCCGCACGATCCGCCGGTGGGGGCCTCGCCGCGAAAGCTCGCCGGGACCGATTAGTTTTAGTCTTGCGGTCGGTCTGAGCAGACAAGGGTGTCCGTCCATTACCGAGCAGGGGTGAATCGATGAGCGGAGTACGTCTACTGGTCGGCACGCGCAAGGGCGCTTTCGTCCTCACGTCAGACGGCAGCCGCAAGAAGTGGGAGGTCGAAGGCCCGCATTTCGCCGGCTGGGAGATCTACCACCTGAAGGGATCGCCCGCCGACCCGGACCGCCTCTACGCCTCGCAGTCCAGCGGCTGGTTCGGCCAGGTGCTGCAGCGCTCCAGCGACGGCGGCAAGACATGGGAGGCCGCCGGCAACCAGTTCCTCTACGAGGGCACGCCAGGCACCCACACCTGGTATGACGGCACGCCGCATCCCTGGGAGTTCAAGAGGGTCTGGCACCTGGAGCCTTCGCCCAAAGACCCCGACCTGGTGTACGCGGGCGTCGAGGATGCCGCTCTATTCGAGACCAGGGATGCGGGGCAGACCTGGACCGAGCTGCCCGCGCTGCGCAACTATCCGACCGCGCCGACCTGGACGCCCGGCGCCGGAGGTCTGTGCCTCCACACCATCGTGATCGACCCGGCCAGAACCACATTCCCGACCCCGACGCCGAGTCTGGCCACTGCGTGCACCGGATCGCCATGCACCCCTCGCGACCCAACGTGCTCTTCATGCAGAAGCACTGGGACGTGATGCGCAGCGACGACTGCGCGGACACATGGCGCGAGATCAGCGGCAACCTGCCGACGGACTTCGGGTTTGTGATCGACGTCAACGCGAACGAGCCCGACACGGTCTACGTGATTCCGATCACCAGCGATTCCCATCACTTCGTGCCCGATGGCAAGCTGCGCGTCTACCGCAGCAAGACGGGTGGCGACGACTGGGAGGCGCTGACCAAAGGCCTGCCTCAGGAGGACTGCTACGTCAACGTCCTGCGCGACGCGATGGATGTCGACTCCCTCGATCCGTCCGGCGTCTACTTCGGCACCAGCGGCGGGCAGGTCTACGCGTCGCCCGACGGCGGCGACAGCTGGACGGCGATCGTGCGCGACTTGCCCCCGGTCCTGTCGGTCGAGGTGCAGACGCTGGGGTGATCCAGGTCGTCCTGCCCAGGAACCTGCAGATCCTGGCCGGCGTCGGCAGGGTGGTCGAGGTGCGGGTCAGCGGCCCGGTTACTCAGCGCACGGTGCTGGACGCGCTGGAGACCGACCATCCTGCCCTGCTCGGCACGGTCCGCGACGCCGTCTCCAAGCAGCGGCGGCCGATGATCCGTTTCTTCGCCTGCGAGGAGGACCTGTCCAACGAGCCTCTCGACGCACCCCTTCCAGACGAGGTCGCGTCGGGCAAGGAACCGCTTCTGATCATCGGGGCCATCGCCGGCGGATAGCCCACTGCCCCGATTTGCCGCGACTGCCGGCAGTGGAGCGTTTGGGAGGCCGGAATAACGGCCGACTGCCGGCACTCGCGTTTACGGAAGCGACGTCAGGTGTAGCCCGGCCGCAGTGAGATCGGCCACACCTGGTCGGTGTGGATCACGTATCGCTGGGTCGCGAACGCGCCCGCCCACAGGGGCCAGCACGTGGTGAGGGTCAGGTGATAGCCGTTGGCGTCCGTGACCAGGGCCGTCCGGTTGTCAGGTTCGACGATCTCGGCCCAGGTGACGTCGTAGCGGAACACCCCGTACCGCGTCTCGAGGTCGATCTCGTCGCCTTTGGTCAGCTTGGGAAAGTTGATCCAGTAGACGTTGTGAGCGGCGACGCCGACCGTCCCCGGCTCGCCAGGCCACCGCGTCGTCGGGTAGTGGCCGGGGCCTGAGTAGAGGACTCCGCTGTCCACGCCTTCCCTGATCGCCGCGAAGTAGTCGAGCTTGGGGATCCGGATCGCGAAATCGATCCCGTCGACCGGACGCATGAGCTTCGGGTCCACGGCGTGGGGGGCGACGTTGCGGGTGCCGACCTGGTACTGCCACTGCTGGTTCAGGTGCTGCTGCTCGTCGTGGCCCTTCCACATGCCGTAGCTGAACGAGGCCAGCAGCACGATCCCCGCGATCATGCAGAGCGCCCAGAAGGCGGTCATCGGATGCACCCGGCGCGCGGCCATCTCGTGGATAGAACGCGCGGGGCCGGCCCAGGCGGCTAGAGCACGAAGTAGAAGGTCGCTCCCTCCCCGACCACGCCTTCCGCCCAGATCCGGCCGCCGTGGCGGTTGACGATCCGCCGTGCCGTCGCCAGGCCGATCCCCGCCCCGGGGAACTCGCTCTGGCTGTGAAGCCGTTGAAAGGCTCCAAACAGGCGGTGCGAATCGATCATGTCGAACCCAGCGCCGTTGTCCTTGACGAAGATGCGCGACTCGCCGTCGACGACCTCCCGTCCGACCGAGATCCCCGGCCCCTCCTTGGTGGCGGTGAACTTCCATGCGTTGTTGATCAGGTTGGAGAGCAGGATCCGGACCAGGCGCTTGTCGCCGCTGACAGACACCTCCGGAGCGACGTCGACGCTGACGTTCCGATCAGGGTCGGCGGCCCTCAACTCGTCGACGACCTGCCCGGCCAGAACGGTGACATCCACCTCCTCGCGCCTGATCTCGCCGCTGCTGAGGCGGAAGAGCATCTGGAGCCCGTCGAACACCGAGGCCATGCGCTCGCTCGCCTCCCGCATCTTCTTCAGGTTCGCGATCGTGCGCTTGTCGAGCTCCTTGCCGTGCTCCTCGACCAGGGTCTTGCTCAGGCCGTCGAAGGACGCGAGCGGCGCCCGAAGGTCGTTGGACACGGAGTAGCTGAACGCCTCGAGCTCTCGGTTGATGGCCGTCAGCGCGATCGTCCGCTCCTCGACCAGCGTCTCCAGCTGCGTCCGGTAACGGCGCAGCTCCTGCTGCGCGCGGTACAGCTCGACGAAGACGCTGACCTTGGCGCGCATGATCGCGGGCACGATCGGCGCGAAGACGAAGTCCACGGCCCCGAGGTTGTAGCCGCGTCCCATGTCGGTCTCGGCCTGGTCGAGGGCGGTCACGAAGATGATGGGCGTGAGCTCGGAGCGCGGCCGCTGCCGGATCAGCTGCGCGGTCTCGAAGCCGTCCATGATCGGCATGCGCACGTCGAGCAGCACCACCGCGAACTCGGACCGCAACAGCTGGCGCAGGGCGTCGGCGCCTGACGAGGCCTCGACCACGTCCTCGTCCAGCGGTGCGAGAACCGTGCGCAGGGCGAAACGCTTGGTCGCGTCGTCGTCGACGATGAGCACTCCGACCCTGGTCTTCGGCCTCGCCTGGGTGGGTGGGGTCTCGCTTGCACCACGCACCTTGGTCACCATCTCGTCTTCCGGAACAGGTTGACCCCATCTCGTGCCTGTTCGTAGTGGTCGCGGTCCGGACGGCTGACGAGCGACTCGCGCTTGCCGAGGGCGAGGAACCCGCCGCGGATCAGGCTGTCGTAGATGAGCCGGTGGGCTCGCTCCTGCAGCGACTCCCGGAAATAGATGAGCACGTTCGCGCACACGATGAGATGGAAGTCGTTGAAAGAGCCATCGGTGGCGAGGTTGTGCTTGGCCCAGGTGACGCTCCTCGCCAGGCGGCGGTCGAAGCGAGCGCTCCGGCCGGCGACCGAGTAGTGGTCGGCGAGGCTGCCCCTGCCGCCCGACGTCCGGTAGGCGTCTTCATAGCGTCGAATCCTCTCGAGCGGGTAGGAGCCCATCCGCGCGACGGCGAGCATGTCCTCGTTGAAATCGGTGGCGTAGATGCTGCATCGGTCGAGAACTCCCTCGTCCTCCAGGAGGATGGCGAACCCGTAGACCTCCTCACCTGTCGCGCACCCGGCCACCCACACGCGCGACGAGGGATACGTCCGGAGCAACGGGACGACCTCCTCACGCACCGCCAGCATCAGCTCGGGGTCGCGGAACATGCTCGTGACGTTGACCCCCACCGTGCCCAGGAACCGCTGCATGCACGCCGCGTCGTGCAGGAGCCGGTCCTGGTAGGCCGAGACCGTGCTCACCCGCTCGCGCGCCATCTCCGCGAAGATGCCGCGGCGGAGCGGGTTCAGCGCATATTCGCGAAAGTCGTACCCATAGGCCAGCTGAATCCCCTCGAGCAAAAGCTTGATCTCGATCTCCTCGAGCTCGGACCCCGCCCCATCGAGTCGAAGCGCTGCCCCCTCACCCCGCCTCACAACACCAGCCAGGACTGGAGCATGGACAGCAAGTGCGCGTTGTTTATCGGCTTGGCGATGTAATCGGACGCTCCCGCTTCGATGCATTTCTCGCGGTCTCCTTTCATGGCCTTTGCGGTAAGAGCGATGATCGGTTTATCCGCAAAGGCGCTGAGCTCACGCATCTTCGACATCGTCACGTAGCCGTCCATCTCCGGCATCATCACGTCGACAAGAGCAATGTCGATGTCGTCCGTTTCCTGCAGGAGGTTCAGCGCCTCCTGGCCTGAGTCGACCGAGACGACCTCCATCTCCTGACGCTCCAGGAGCGCGGTCAGGGCAAAGATGTTGCGGATGTCGTCGTCGACCACCAGGGCTTTCTTGCCGGCCAGCGCACGACCCACCGGCTCTGAGCCGTTGGTTTCGACAGCCAGCCCGTTCTCCGGCTCGGCGTCCTGGAGGACGGCCGCGATCTCCTGCTTCAGGCGTTCCGGCGAACGCGCGTCCTTGATCACGATGCTCTTCGCAGCCTTGCCGAGCTTGATCTCTTCCTTGCGCGTCAGGTCCTTCGCCGTATAGACCAGCAGCGGCGTCGAGCCGAGGGCCTCGGAGGACTGGAGCTTTTCGATCACCTGCCAGCCGGACATGCCGGGGAGACCCAGGTCCAGGACCACGCAGTCGAACTTCTCCTTCCGCAGGAGGGCCAGGGCCTCGTCACCGCTCGCGACCGAGGTCGTGCGGATGTTGGTCGGCGCCATCAGGTCGGTGATGTACTGCCTCTGAATCGGGTCGTCCTCGACCACCAGAAGCGACTTCGCCGGCTCGAGGTGGGCGGCGTCGCCGTTCGTCCCGGAGGCGACGGGCACCCGCGCCGGTGCGCTTTGGGCCATCGCGTCGAGAGGCTCCGCGGGCTCCAGCATCTCTGTCCGCCTCAGCTGCGGCGCGATCACCGGCAGGTAGACGGTGAAGATGCTGCCAACTCCGGGCTCGCTCTGGAGCCGGATCTCTCCGCCCAGCAGCCGCGTCAG
>VBHA01000150.1 GCA_005889495.1 Chloroflexota bacterium | reverse complement strand
CATATGAAAGAGCTGATCGCGTTGAAGCAGGTGCCGCTGTTCAGCACGCTGACGCTCGAGCAGCTGGCGAGCATCGACCGCCTGATGGTGACCAGGCATTACGTCAAGGGCGAGTCCGTCTTTCGCCGTGGCGACGTCGGCGCCGAGCTCTACGTCATCGTCGAGGGCGAGATCCGAATCCACCTCGACCACGCCGGCCGTGAGGTCACGCTCGCCCAGCACGGCGCCGGCAACGTGGTGGGGGAGATGTCGGTCTTCGACGAGGAACCGCGCTCGGCGAGCGCCCAGGCGACGGCCGATACGACCGTGCGCGTCCTCCGCCGGGACCGGCTTCAGGCGATCGTCCACGAGCATCCCGAGGTGCTGCTCGAGTTCGTCAAGAACCTCAGCCGGCGGCTGAGGGCGATGGACCAGAAGCTCGAGGCCTCGGCCCCGGCCGAACCGATCCCTACTCCGTAGCCTCCGGCTCTCCCCGGACCTCGATCTTCTTGCGCGCGGCCTCGAGCCGGTCGGTGCAGATCTTGAGGTAGACCCGGGCCTCGTCGACCGCCTTCAGCGCGTCCTCGAGCGACAGGTTGCCGTCCTCCAGCAGCTTGAGCTGGTTGTCGAGCTTCTCGAGCGCCTGCTCGTAGGTGAGGCTGTCGCTCAAGGTTCGACCTCTTCGACCCGGGCGCCGAGCCTGCCCCTGGCCAGGCGGATGCTCAGCTGCCGGCCGGGGGCCGTCGACGACGCGGAGACGACCACAGCGCCGGACTCGGCGTCCTGCGTGATGCTGTAGCCGCGGGCGAGCACGCCTTCCGGGCTCAGGGCGGTCAGACGCTCGCGCCGGTGCGCGATGGCTCGGGTTGCGCCGGCGAACTTCTCGGCCAACGCCCGCTCGAGCCTCTGCTCGGCACGCCGCGAGTCGAGAGCGTGTGCGCTCCGGGCAACACGCGCGGCCGCCGCGCCGTCCAGCCTCCTGGCGCGATCGCGGAGGGCATCCTCGCGGCGGGTGACCTGAGCCACCGGGCTCAGCCTGGTCAGCTCCCGCGCGGCCCGGTCGACCCGCTCCACGTAGCGCACGACCCGCTGCTTGATCTCGCGGTCGAGCCGGCGCTGCCGCTCGCGCAGCAGCTGGAGGAGGTCCGACTTCTTGGGCACGACGCGGGCCCCGGCCTCCGTCGGCGTCCTGCATTCCGCGTCGCCCACCAGGTCGGCGACGGTGCGGTCGGAGGTGTGGCCGAGGGCGGTGACGACCGGCAGCCTGGACTCGAGGATGGCGCGCGCGACCAGCTCGGTGTTGAAGGCGTACATCTCCTCGAAGCTGCCGCCCCCGCGCGCCAGGACGATCACGTCGGCCAGGGCCTCGAGGTTGCACCGGCGGAGCGCGCGGGCGATGCTCATGGGCGCGTTGGCGCCCTGGACCTGGACCGGGTAGACGACGATGCCCATGTTCGGGTAGCGCTCCCAGATGGTCTCCTGCAGGTCGTGGATCACGGCGCCCGTCGGCGAGGTGAGGATCGCCACCGACAGGGGAAGGAACGGAAGCCCGCGCTTCCGGTCTTGCGCGAACGCGCCCTGGGCCTCGAGCCGGCGCTTCAGCTCCTCCAGCCGCGCCCTCAGCTTGCCCACGTCATCGAATTCGACCTGGTCGACGATGAACCGGATGGTTCCGTATTGGGTCCAGTAGTCGACTCGGCCGCGGAAGATGAACACCTGGCCGTCCTCGGGCAGCGTCGTCACGCGCCGCGCGTCGTCGGCGTAGATGAAGGCGTTGATCAGGCTCTGACCGTCGCGGATGACGAAGCTGTAGTGGCCCTTGGTGCCCTGCTTCATGCCGCTGACCTCGCCCTTGAGCAGGAGGGCGGTCAGGGGCCGGAGCTCGCGGCGGATCTCGTTGGCGAGCTCGGTGACGGTGTATGGGCGCTGGGTTTCCTCGGGCCGGATCACGCGGTCTAGCTTAGGAGGCGTCCCAATGTCCGGTCAGTCCGGACTCTCCGGCGAATTGGGTCTCCAGGATGCCGGTCAGTCCGGACTATCCGAGTGCGCTAGCCCCCGATCTGGGACATCGACTTCGCCGGCTTGATGAACCCCGGCTTGTTGATCAGGTGCCCTTCCTCTTTGCGCCAGATCGCGGTCTCGATGACCGAACCGAGGTGCTCGTCCGACACGCCCGAGCGCATCAGGTCGCGCAGCGGGGTCTCGTGCAGAGAGAACAGGCACGTGCGAAGGCCGCCTTCCGCGGTCAGGCGAACCCGGTTGCACGTCGTGCAGAACGCCTGGCTGACGGAGGAGATGAAGCCGATCCCGCCGGCCGCCCCGTCGGCAAACGTATAGCGCGTCGCAGGTCCCGGCCTTGTGTCCTGGAAGGGCACGAGCGGGAACTGGTCCTCGATCTGCTCCTGGATGCGGCGGCTGGGGACCACCTGCTCGTTGGTCCAGATGTTGTCGCCGTCGAGGGGCATGAACTCGATGAACCGGACCTCGTATCCCTCGCTGTGAGCCAGCCGGGCAAAGTCGACGACCTCGTCGTCGTTGTGCCCCTTCATCACGACCATGTTCAGCTTGATCGGCCACAAGCCCGCCTCGCGTGAGGCGGTGATCCCGTCCATGACGCGGTCGAAGGCGTCGCTCCGGGCCATGTCCTTGAAGGTGTCCATCCGCAGCGTGTCGAGCGAGATGTTGATGCGCTTGAGGCCGGCGTCTTTCAGTGCCTGCGCCTTCTGCCGGAGGAGGACGCCGTTGGTGGTCATCGTGATGTCGAGCGTGGGGTCGATCGCGTTGATCATCCCGACCAGCTCTTCGACCTTCACGCGGACCAGCGGCTCGCCGCCCGTGATCCGGATCGTGCGCACGCCGTAGCGGTCGACGAAGATCCGTGCCAGGCGCACGATCTCCTCGAAGCGGAGGATGTCGTCGCGCGCCAGCCACTTCAGGCCCTCGGCCGGCATGCAGTAGATGCAGCGGAAGTTGCACCGGTCGGTGACCGAGATCCGGAGGTCGTCCGCAACCCGCCCGTACGAGTCGAGAAGGCGATCTCGCATTTAGCCGATGATAGCCACGATGGCGTACGAGCACATCCTGGTCGACGTCGAGGCGCCGATCGCGACCGTGACTCTCAACCGGCCCAAGGTCTTGAACCGACATCGGCGACATGGCGGACCAGGGCCCGGTCGACCAGCTGCTTCGCGACCAGACCGGACGCTGGGCGCCCCTGGCCGGGTTCAAGAAGCCCCTGGTCGCGGCCGTCAACGGCTACGCGCTGGGCGGCGGCTGCGAGGTGGCGCTGATGTGCGACCTCCTCATCGCGGGCGAGACGGCCCGCTTCGGCCAGCCCGAGATCAACCTCGGCATCATCCCCGGCGCCGGAGGCACTCAGCGGTGGCCGCGGACTGCCGGCAAGCACGTCGCGATGGAGGCGATGCTCATGGGCACTCCGATCACGGCCCACCGCGCTTATGAGCTGGGTCTCGTGAACAAGGTGGTGCCCACGGAGATGACGATCGAGATCGCCCAGCGCTACGCGCGGCAGCTGGCCGAAAAACCTCCGCTTGCGGTCCGGATGGCGAAGGAGGCGGTCCTGAGGGCCTTCGACTCGCCGCTGTCCGAGGGTCTCGCCGCGGAGCGCAAGAGCTTTTATTTCCTGTTCGCGACCGAAGACCAGAAAGAAGGTATGCATGCGTTCCTCGAAAAGCGAAAGGGCGTGTTCAAAGGACGGTGAGAGAGGATGGCGACTGAGGTAGAGCAGCACATCAGCGTTGAGGTCGAGGGCGCGATCGGCTGGATCCGCTTCAACCGGCCCGAGAAGATGAACGCGATCGGCGCGCTGACGCGGAAGCAGCTGGGCGAGGCGATCAAGCAAGCGGAGCGCGACGACGCCGTGCGCGTCGTTGTGCTCACCGGTTCGGGGCGTGCCTTCAGCTCGGGCGCGGACGTGACCGAGATGGTGCAGGGCGCTGGGATGCGCACGCCGGAAGATGTCGGCAACGTGCTCCGCAACGAATACATGCCGATGCTCATGCGGCTGCGCACGATGCCCAAGCCGGTGATCGCGGCCATGAACGGACCGGCGGTGGGGATCGGCGCGAGCTTCGCCCTTGCGTGCGACATCCGGATCGCGACGCCGGAGGCGTACATTCTCGAGGCGTTCGTCAACATCGGCCTCGCGCCCGACGGCGGCGTCAGCTGGCTGCTGCCACGGCTCGCCGGCACGGGCGTCGCGTACGAGATGTTCTTCAGCGGCAAGCCACTTTCCGCCGCGGACGCGCACCGCCTCGGCGTGATCAACCGCGTCGTCCCCTCCGAGCGGCTGGAGGAGGACGTCCGCGACCTGGCCCAGCAGCTGGCGGCCCAGCCGCGCCAGGCGATGGCCGGGGCCAAGCGGGCGGTCAACCACGCGCTCACGTCGACGTACGAAGAGGCGATGGAGTTCGAGTCGTACCTGCAGGAGGCGCAGGCCGGGAGCCCGGAGTTTGCCGAAGGCGTGCAGAGCTTCCTGGCCCGCCGCGCCGTCAAGAAGTGAACGCGCTAGCCCCTCCGGCGCTTCGCGCCACCTCCCCATGAATGGGGAGGACCGATGCGGTCGTCGTTGCCACCGCCCGCACGCCGATGGGGCGCTATGGCGGGCAGCTCAAGGACATCCGGCCCGACGACCTCGCGGCGATCGTCCTCAAGGAGGTCTGCGAGCGCGCCCACGTCAAGCCGGAGGAGGTGGAAGACGTGATCCTCGGCTGCGCGAACCAGGCCGGAGAAGACAACCGCAACGTGGCGCGGATGGCCCTGCTCCTCGCCGGGTTCCCGGTCGAGGTGCCCGGCCAGACCGTCAACAGGCTCTGCGGCTCGGGTATGCAGGCGACCATCGCGGCCGCACGCGAGATCCAGGCCGGCGCGGCCGACATCATGGTCGCCGGCGGGGTCGAGAGCATGACTCGGTCGCCCTGGGTCATGCCCAAGGCGAGCGCACCATTCCCACGCGGGCCACAGACCGTCTACGACACCGCGCTCGGCTGGCGCCTGGTCAACCCGAAGATGGCCTCCATGTACGGGACGCTTCAGATGGGGGAGACGGCCGAGCGCGTGGCGCAGAAGTACGAGATCTCGCGCGAGGATCAGGACGCCTTCGCGCTGCGCAGCCACCAGCGGGCGGTTGCCGCGCAGAAGTCCGGGCGGCTTGCCGAAGAGATCGTGCCGGTACTTGCGATGGCGGATGACGAGGGTCCACGCCCCGACACGTCTTTGGAAGCGCTCGCCAGGCTGAAGCCCGCGTTTGGCGACAACGGCTCTGTGACCGCCGGGAACGCATCGCCGCTGAATGACGGGGCGACCGCGCTGGTGCTGATGTCAGACGGGAAGGCAAAGGAGCGAGGCCTGAAGCCGCTCGCGCGCCTTGTTTCCGCGGCCCCCGCCGGCGTGCATCCGGACTACATGGGCATCGGACCGGTGCCGTCGTCGCTCAAGGCTCTCGAGAAGGCGGGCCTGCAGCCCTCCGACATGCAGGTCGTCGAGCTCAATGAAGCGTTCGCCTCGCAATCGCTCGCGTGTGTCCGGCTCCTGGGCCTTGACGAGGATCGCGTCAACGTCAACGGCGGTGCGATCGCGCTCGGACATCCCCTCGGAAGCAGCGGCGCGCGCCTGGTGGCCACGCTCGTCCGGGAGATGGAGCACCGCGACGCCGAATACGGCCTGGCGACGATGTGCATCGGGGTGGGGCAGGGCATCGCGTCGGTCTGGCAGCGAGTGTGAATCGCTGAGCGAACGCGATCCGGCGGCCGTCCGGTCGATGTTCGACCGCATCGCCCGCCGCTACGACCGGGTCAACACTGTGCTCTCGCTCGGCACCGACAGCGGCTGGCGCCGGCGCGCAGCCCGCGAGACCGGCCTTCGACCCGGCGGCTCGGCGGTTGACGTCGCCTGCGGGTCCGGCAAGCTGACCGCTGAGCTGGCGAAGATCGCCGGCCCGGCCGGCCGCGTCGTCGGGGTCGATTTCAGCCCCCAGATGCTCGAGGTGGCCCGGCGTGCTCACCCTGGCCTCGAGTTCCTGGAGGGCGACGCGCTGAACCTTCAGTTCGACGACGCGAGCTTCGACGCCTCGACGATCGCCTTCGGACTGCGCAACCTCGCCGATCCGGTGCGGGGGATGCGCGAGATGCTCCGCGTCGTCAGGCCAGGCGGGCGCGCCGTGGTCCTCGAGTTCGTGCGCCCACCGCGCGGACCGTTCGGCGGCGCCTATCGCCTCTACCTGCGCAAGGCTCTACCGGCGCTTGGCGGCCTGCTGTCCGGAGAGCCGTCGGCGTACCGCTACCTGAGCGACACGGTCGACGCTTACAGGACGCCGGAGGAGCTGACCGGCATGGCCGCACGGGCGGGGTGGTCGGACGTGCTGTACCGCGGCCTGGCGATGGGCACGGTGGGAGTTCTCTCGGGCACTCAGTAACCGTCCGCGACCGCGGGCTGTTCTACCTGCCAAACGTCAGATCGTCACGGAGGACATCCAAAATGATGTCGGCGCACACACGTCTGCTGGTTTTATGCGGCTTCCTCATCGCGGCGCTCGCCGCGTCAGTCTCGGCCCTGGTCATGAGCCACGACCGCCCCGCCGCGACCAGCGCGCAGCAGACGCACCTGCTGACAACAGCGCTCGCCGCATCGACGACGGGGAACACCGTCACGGTAGTCGGCGTAGGCAACGGCACCGGCACTCCGAATTCGGCGCAGCTGCAGTTTGCCGTGTCCGCGACGAGACCGAATGTGCACGACGCCGTGTCCGCCGCGAGCACCGACGTGACGCGTCTTCTGGGTGCGCTGCGCGGCCAGGGCGCCCAGGACAAGGACATCCAGACCGCGTCGATCTGGGTCCAGACGCAGACGAATTGCTGCCCCCAGGTCACGACGGGCTACACAGCTTCAGAAGGGATCACCGTCACCGTGAATCACATCAACAACGTGACGGCGCTCACGGAGGCGGCGGTCAACGCCGTCGGCAACGACCTGCAGATCAACGGGCTGAACCTCTACGTCGCCGACCAGAGCGCGATGCTCAAGACCGCCCGGGCGGCGGCCATGAGCGATGCCGCCAAGAAGGCGCAGGACTACGCGCAGCTGTCGGGTCACCACGTCGGAGGTCTTGTCGGCGTGTCGGAGGTCATCTCCACGGGCAGCGGCTTCGCGTGTGACCAGTGCGGAGGCAAAGGCAGCGCGGGCGGAGGTGGCTTTCCGGTCGCGGCGGGCCAGCAAACCGTCACCGTGACCGTGGCGGTCACGTATGACCTGGCGGCCTAGGAGCTTCGGTCGACCGCCGATCGGGCGACGCCGGCGAGCGCGGGACGAAGCCCGTCCAGCTCAACGGCGTCGAGCTCACGGAGGGCCGCCTCGACCAGGGACCGCGCCTCCTCGCGAACACGAGGTAGCGCGTCGGTCGAGGTGACCAGGTCCGTGACCCGTCCTACCTCCGCCTCGCCCAGCGACCCCGCGAGCAGGCGCCGGACCTCCGGTCCGACGACGCGGTCCTCGGCCGCGTAGATCAGCGGAAGCGAAAGCACGCGCTGCTTGATGTCGAGACCGACCGTCTTGCCCGAGCTCGGACTGAAGTCGATGACGTCGTCGGCCATCTGGAAGGCGGTGCCCAGCAGCTCGCCGTAGCGGCGCAGAGCGCCCACCACGTCCGCGTTCGCCTCCGAGAGCAATGCGCCCGATGCGCACGCCGCCGAGAAGAGCGACGCCGTCTTGCCCCGGATGACGCGCATGTACGAGTCGCGGTCGCCTGGGTAGTTT
>VBHA01000149.1 GCA_005889495.1 Chloroflexota bacterium | reverse complement strand
CCGAATGGCTCGCTCCAGGCCGCCGCGCGGACGCTCCGATACGCGTTTCTCGAGCGTGCCCGGGTCGAGGCGAAAGCCGAGTGGGTCGCGATCGCTCACACCGCCGACGACCTCGTCGAGGGCGTGGTCCTGCATCTCCTCCGAGGCTGCGGCCTCGCGGGCTTTCGCGGCATGCCCGCGCGTCGCGGGCGCTTCGTCCGTCCTTTATTGAATGTGTGGAGGAGAGAAGTCCGCGAGTTTCTCGCGCAGCGCGGCATCGTCCCGCACGAAGACCCGGCCAACCTCGAGTCCCGTTTCGCACGCGTGCGCGTGCGTCTTCACATCCTGCCCGCGCTCGAGCGCGACCGGCCGGGCATCACTCACCGCTTCCACGCCGCTGCGCTCGCCGCCGCCAGGCTGCACGAGACGGCGGTGGCCGGCGGCGCTCTGCCAGAAACCTTGAAACGCCTCTATGTCGAGGCGGGAGGGCCTGAGCCAGGGCTCTCTCGGCGCCATCTCGACGCGATGCGAAGGCTCGTGGAGGAGCCCGGGCGGGGCGGACGAGGCGTCGATCTGCCCGGCGGCCTGCGTTTCCGTATCGTGGGGGAGCTCATGCGGGTCGTCCCTTCGCGGCAGCGGTCTCCGGCAGCGCCTCGGCTCGAGGTGCGGAGCTGCGCCGGATGCGACGACCGCGACGCCGTCCACCTTCGTGCCGGCCTGCAGCTGCACGTCGGCTTCAGACGTCCCGGCCTGAGGCTCCGACCGGCCGGCGGTCGTGGGACGCGCAAGCTCCAGGACATCTTCGTCGACGCGCGCGTGCCGCGCGAGGACCGCGACGCGTGGCCCCTGGTCTTCGCAGGTGACAGCCTCGCCTGGGTGCCTGGCCACGCCGTCGCCGCCGACCTCGTACCCGCGAGAGGCGAGCCGGCGCAGCACGTGGCGCTTACACCTATGCCGGTTCCACCGGCGCCGAAAGTTGTTAGGCTAGAAACCCGCTTAGGAGATCTGAGTTGAGTCGCTTCCCCCGCTCCAGCCTGTTCTATTTCGCATTGGTCGTCGTCCTCATCCTCATCTTCTGGTTCACCTGGAGCTCGATTCAGAACAGCCAGAACCAGGGCGATTGGGACTTCTCGACGATGATGAGCCAGGCCGCCCAAGGCCAGGTCAAGACCGTGGACATCAGCGGCACCGACGGCGTGGTCACCGACATCCAGGGCAAGAAGCACAACGTCGTGCTGCCCGACTGCACCGGCGAGTGCAAGTACATGGACGACCTCCGCACCTACTCGGTGCAGGGCGGCGCGGGAACAGTTCAGGTCAAGTTCGAGAAGAGCCAGACCGGCAGCTACCTGCTGCAGGTGCTTCTGCCGAACATCATCCTGGTCATCCTCATCGCCGCCTTCATGTGGTGGGTGCTCCGGCAGACCCAGAGCGGTAACAACCAGGCCATCTCCTTCGGACGCTCGCGCGCGCGGATGATCGCGGGCGACAAGCCGGCGATCACCTTCGCCGACGTGGCGGGCGTCGACGAGGCCAAGCAGGAGCTCACCGAGATCGTCGAGTTCCTCAAGTACCCCGACAAGTTCGTCGCCCTCGGGGCCCGCATCCCGAAGGGCGTCCTGCTGGTCGGCCCTCCGGGCACCGGCAAGACCCTGCTCAGCAAGGCAGTCGCCGGTGAGGCGGGCGTGCCCTTCTTCTCGATCTCGGGCTCGGAGTTCGTCGAGATGTTCGTCGGTGTCGGCGCGAGTCGGGTCCGCGACCTCTTCGACCAGGCGAAGAAGAACTCACCCTGCATCGTGTTCGTGGACGAGATCGACGCCGTCGGCCGCCAGCGCGGAGCCGGGCTGGGCGGCGGCCACGACGAGCGCGAGCAGACCCTCAACCAGCTGCTGGTGGAGATGGACGGCTTCGACACCAACACACACGTCATCGTCATCGCCGCGACCAACCGGCCGGACGTCCTCGACCCGGCGCTGCTGCGCCCGGGCCGGTTCGACCGCCATGTCACCCTCGACCGCCCGGACATCAAGGGCCGGCGCGAGATCCTCGACGTCCACGCGCGCAACAAGCCGCTCGACTCGACTGTCGACCTCGACGTGCTGGCGCGCCAGACCCCGGGCTTCAGCGGAGCCGACCTCGCGAACCTGATCAACGAGGCCGCGATCCTTGCCGCCCGGGCGAACAAGAAGGTGATCGGCATGGACGAGCTCGAGGAGGCGATCGCGCGCGTGATCGCCGGCCCCGAGCGCAAGAGCAGGCGCATCTCCGAAAAGGAGAAAGAGGTCATCGCCTACCACGAGACAGGGCACGCGCTGGTCATGAAGGCGCTGCCGCACACCGACCCGGTGCACAAGGTCTCGATCATCTCCCGCGGCATGGCGCTCGGCTGGACGCTGAGCCTCCCGGAGGAGGACAAGTACCTGATCTCACGCGACGAGCTGTACGACCAGATCGCGGGCATCATGGGCGGCCGCGTCGCCGAGGAGATCGTCTTCGGCGATATCACCTCCGGCGCCGAGAACGACATCCAGCGCGCCACGCAGATGGCGCGGCGCATGGTCACGCAGTGGGGCATGTCGGACAAGCTCGGGACCGTGACGATGGGCCACAAGGAGGAGCTCGTCTTCCTCGGCCGCGACCTGGGCGAGCAGCGCAACTACTCGGAGGAGATCGCCGCGATCATCGACGAGGAGATCCGCTCCATCATCGGCCACGGCTACCAGACCGCGAAGACCATCCTCACGCAGCAGCGCGGCAAGATGGACGCCGTCGTCGAGCGGCTCAAGATCGTGGAGACGATCGACGGCAAGGAGCTCGACCAGATCCTGGCCGCGGAAGAGCCCCCGGCCGCCGCCGCCGGCTCCTCGGCTTCGTAGCGGTCAGACGCCGGAACGCCGCTCCGCGGGTCTGACGGTCGCGGGCCGAGGCAATCTCGGCCGCAGCCTCGCGCGCGCCCTGGGGGCGCGCCTGGTCCCGGCGCGGTCGGGGTTCAGGATGCCGGAGCGGGGGATCCTGTTCCTCGCCGTCCCGGACCGCGCGGTCGCGGAGACCGCGATCAGGATGGCCGCGATGTCGCCTCCGCCAGGCCTCGCTTTCGTGCACCTGAGCGGCGCCCTCGGGCTCGACGCCCTGGCGGCGCTGCGCCCTCACGCCATCGGCTCGTTTCATCCGCTGCAGTCGTTCCCGACGCCGCGCCCGCCATCCGCCTTCAGGGGCATCACGGTCGGCGTCGACGCCAGCACGCCCGGACTTCGCCGGCGACTGGCGGCGCTGGCGCGCCAGGTCGGTGCCCGGCCCAGGCATCTCGGCGACAGCCAGCGCGTCGTGTACCACGCGGCCGCGGTCTTTGCCTCGAACTACGTCGACGTCGTGATTGCAGAGGCGGTGCGGCTGCTGACGCAGATCGGCTGGAAGCAGGACGAGGCGACCAGGGCCCTGTTGCCACTCGTCGAGGGAGCGGTGGCCGGCATCCGCAAACGAGGCGCCGTGGCGGCGCTCACGGGACCTGTCCGGCGGGGCGACGCCGAGACGGTGAAACGGCACCTGGAGGCGGTGGACAACGGCGACCTTTATCGTATGCTCGCCCTGGTTGCGCTCGAGATCGCCAAGAAGGCGGGACTCGATCCCGCGGCGGCCCGGCGGACCAGGAGGGCGCTGACCCGGAATGTGGCAGCGACCCGAAGGAGAGGTCGCAGATGACCACGGTGCTGGACGTCCAGCGATTCAAGGACGAGGGCAGGCATTTCGCCATGCTCACCGCGTACGACTTCCTGAGCGCGCGGATTCTCGACGAGGCCGGCATCCCGATCCTGCTCGTCGGCGACAGCCTCGGCATGGTCATGCTCGGCCATCCGACGACGCTCCCAGTGACGATGGACGACATGATGGTCCACGCCAAGGCGGTCTCGCGCGGCGCGCGGCAGGCGCTCCTCGTGGGCGATATGCCGTTCATGTCCTACCAGGTGTCCACGGAGCAGGCGGTCGCGAACGCCGGGCGCTTAATCCAGGAGGCCGGCATGCATGCGGTCAAGTTGGAGGGCGGCGGGGGCGTGGTCGAGGTCACGCGCAAGCTGACCGAGGTCGGCATCCCGGTGATGGGCCACCTCGGCCTGACGCCTCAGTTCGTCCACCAGATGGGCGGCTTCAAGGTCCAGGGCAAGACGGACGCCCAGGCGGCGAAGATCCTGGCCGACGCCAGAGCCCTGGAGCAGGCGGGGGCGTTCAGCCTCGTGCTCGAAGGCGTGCCGAGCAAGCTCGCGGCGGAGATCACGCAGGCTCTCCGGATCCCGACGATCGGCATCGGGGCCGGGCCGGCCACGGACGGCCAGGTGCTCGTGTTCCACGACATGCTCGGCCTGACGACCGGCAAAGCGCCGAAGTTCGTCAAGCGCTACGCCAACCTCGCCGAGGAGATCGCCCGCGCGGCGACCGCCTACGCGGAGGACGTGCGCACCGGCAAGTTCCCCGGACCGGAGCACGAGTACTCGACCAACGGTTCCACGCCCGCAAAGGACCGGGAAGAAGCTCGCTACGGCGGCTGACGTAATCGAGCGCGCCGGCGCGATGCTCGAGGCATCGCGCCGGTGGCGCCGTGACGGCAGATCGATAGGTCTGGTGCCCACGATGGGCGCGCTGCACGCCGGCCACACGCGGTTGGTGGACACCGCTCGCGCCGAGAACGACGTCGTGGTGGTGAGCGTCTTCGTCAATCCCATCCAGTTCGGGCCACAGGAGGATTTCGGACGCTATCCGCGCGACTGGGAACGCGACCTGAAGGTGCTGGAGGTGGCCGAGGTCGACGCGGTGTACCGCCCGTCCGCCGCAGAGATGTATCCGCCCGACGCCACCACTCGAGTGCGAGTGGGTGGGATCGCGGATGCGCTGGAGGGCACGGCCCGGCCAGGCCACTTCGAGGGCGTGGCCACCGTGGTCACCAAGCTGTTCGCGGCGGTCGATCCCGACCGCGCCTACTTCGGCCAGAAGGACGCGCAGCAGGTCGCGGTCGTCCAGCGCCTCGTCCGGGACCTGGACCTCGGGGTCGAGGTCCGCATCGTGCCGACGGTGCGCGAGCCTGACGGCCTCGCCCTCAGCTCGCGCAACGTCTACCTGAGCGCCGACGAGCGCAGGGCGGCGACCAGCCTCAGCGCCACGCTGCGGGAGGCCGCCGAGGCGTACGCCTCAGGCGAGCGCGACCCGCTGAAGCTGCGCGCCCGGATGGCGGCGCGGCTGGCCCTCGAGCCGCTGGTCGGGCTCGAGTACGCGGAGCTCGTCGACCCGGCTACTTTTGAGAAGCCAGGCACGCTCGCGGTGATCGCGGCGCGGGTCGGAAAAACGAGATTGATCGACAACCACGACCTCGCAAAGCCCTTCCCTGGGTAGGCGACTTTTGTGCGGTACAATTGACGCTCGTTTTGGCGGAGGCCGTTTTGACGACCAACACCACACCAATAATCTCTAGGGGGTCCGTATTTTGGCTACTGATTCTGGTGCCGTCCTGACCGAAGACAAGGAGGGGACCGACCAGGATTCGTCCGCAGCGATGACCATGGAGGACTACCTCCACTTCGAGGAGGAGGCCTTCAAAACCCCCAACCACGGGGACATCGTGGATGGGATCGTCGTCAGGGTCGACCCGGACGAGGTCCTGGTCGACATCGGAGCCAAGGCCGAAGGCGTGATCTCGAGCAAGGAGCTCGGCATGCGCGGCGACGTGGACTCCGAGCTCGAGCCCGGAGACCAGATCAAGGTCTACGTCCTGCAGCCGGAGAACGAGGAGGGCAACGTCGTCCTCAGCCTGCGGCGGGCAAGGGCAGAGACCACGTGGCTCGTGGCCGCCGAGAAGCAGGTCGACGGGACCGTGATCGACGCCGACGTACGGGAGCAGAACAAGGGCGGGCTGATCGTCAACATCCTGGGCCTGCGCGGCTTCCTGCCGTCGAGCCAGGTGGCGCGCGCGTACGCGGGCAGCCTCGAATCCCTGGTCGGCAAGCGGATCCCGGTCAAGATCCTGGAGGTCAACCGCAAGCGCAACCGGCTGATCGTCAGCCAGAAGGCGGCGGAAGACGAGGACCGCGCGCGCAAGCGCGAGGAGCTTTTCACCCGGCTGCAGACGGGCACCGTGGTCAAGGGCACCGTCTCAGGCATCACCAGCTACGGCGCGTTCGTCGACATCGGCGGCGCCGACGGCCTGATCCACATCTCGGAGCTGTCGTGGGACCGCGTCTCCAAGGTCACCGACGTGCTCCAGCTCGGCGAGGAGGTCACCGTCAAGGTGATCAAGCTCGACCCGGAGCAGACCCGCATCTCGCTTTCGCTGCGCCAGCTGCAGCAGGACCCGTGGGAGCGTCTGGTCCAGTCGATGCCCGTGGGCTCGATCGTCGAGGGCCAGGTCACGAAGACCAAGAAGTACGGCGCGTTCCTCCAGATCATGCCGGGCATCGAGGGCCTTCTCCACATCTCCGAGCTCTCGTGGGACCACGTGGAGCGAACGGAGGACGTGCTCAAGGTCGGGGAGACGGTGCAGGTCAAGGTGATCGGCATCGACACCGCGCGGCGCCGGATCTCGCTCAGCCTCAAGCAGCTGTCGGCCCCGCCGGCCACCCTGGTCCCGAACGGCCACCGCCAGCACGAGTACCCGACCGAAGAGGACGAGAACTAGCTAAATTTCCGGAAAAACGGGGCCCCAGCCCCTCCGCCCTTGCGAATTTTCCGGAAAAACGTGGCCCCAGGCCCTCCCGCGCGGCGAATTTTCCGGAAAATTGCCTAGCTGAGCTGGGCCAGGCGCTGCGTCGCCGGGCTGTAGTACGGGTCGATCTGCAGCGCGCGCTCATACGCGCGGCGCGCCGCGCCGAGGTCTCCGCCCTGCCTCTCGCGGTCGCCCAGCTGCACGTACATGGCCGGCTCGGTCTCGCCCAGCTCGGCAGCGCGCCTGAGCTCGGCTGTGGTCCCGATCGCCCAGTGGTACTGAGCCTGGAGGGGATCGGCGCGGACCGAGAGGTCGGGATGGCCGCGGAGGTACCAGGTGTCGGCGAGGATGGGGAGGACGGCGAACACGACGGCGGCGCAGACCAGTCCGATGGCGAGGATGGACCGCCATGGTGGGCTCGCTGCTGCCCCTCTGGCGCTTCGCGCCACCTCCCCATAAATGGGGAGGAGACTTGACCATGCCCCTCTGGCGCTTCGCGCCACCTCCCCATAAATGGGGAGGAGACTTGACCATGCCCCTCTGGCGCTTCGCGCCACCTCCCCATGAATGGGGAGAAGACTGGACCGTGCAGCCACCTCCCCAGGAATGGGGCGGAGGCTTGACCATAGCGTGCCGGCCAGGAGCCAGAACGCCCCTGTGGCGGGGGCCCAGTCGAAGTTGAAGAACACCCACACGCTGAAGCCCACCAGCGCGGCCGCCAGCCCGGGCACGCCCGCCTCCTCGCGCCGGCGCCATGCGGTCAGCACGACCAGGCCCACGACCCACGCGAGGGCCGCCAGGCCCAGGATGCCCTGGGTCGCCGCGATGTCGATCGGACCCGAGTGGACGCGATCGAACGTGACCAGGCCCGCGTAGTCCTGCGTCAGGTAGCGGCCGAACGACAGCCCGGTCGCATCCTCGCCCCAACCGGTCAGCGGGCGCGCGGCGACCAGGCGCAGCCCGTCGCTCCAGAGGTGGAGGCGGAGCTCGGGCGGGTCGTCGTTCAAGGCGCGAAGGGGCGTGAGGGAGACCACGAGGAGGGCGGCGGCGAGGACGGCGGTGGAGAACGCGACAGCCGGGACCAGGAATCGCCGCGGCACCGACAGGGCAAGCAGGGCCAGGCCTCCCGCGACCAGTCCGAGGTCGCCGCTCCGGGAGGTCGTCACGAACAGGCCCACCCCCAGCGGGATCAACGCGACCACCCAGGCAAAGATGAACATCGTGTTCCGGCGGGCGCGGTCGATGGCCAGGGGCACGGCCATCACCACCAGCGCGGCCAGCAGGTTGGCGTTGCCCAGGTCACCGTCGGGCCGGAAGGGGGCGTGGGACGACCACTGGAACCACGCCTTGATGCAGGCGACCGACACGCTGAAGACGAAGGCCCCGACCAGCCAGTCGCGCTGGCGCCGGGTCCGCAACAGCCAGACCGACGAGGCGAGCAGGCCCAGGTAGGCGATGCGCATCGGCAGGGACTCGTACCGTGTGTACGAGCCCGCGAGGCTGAGAGGCCAGGAGACCGAGAACGCAAACGCCAGCAGCGCCGCCGCGACCGCGAGCGCGAGGGGAAGTCGGAGGTTTCCCAGGCCGGCCGCCGGGGGTATCAAGAGTGCTACCCCGACGCAGATGCAGGCACCGCCGATGACCAGCGAGGCCCGGGGGAGGATGAACGAGTCGGAGGCGGTGAGTAGGTAGACGATCGGCAGCGTTAGCGCGATGACAGCCGGCAGGTAGCCACCGAAACGTTCGAGGAGGCGCCTCACGGCCCCTCTTCTTAACTGAAATCGAGTGGCGGAGTTGGACGTTATATTAGGTGCGGGGGTACCAACTGGTACCACTGTTGATGCGTTGAGGAGGTGCTGGCCCCACCTAGTAGTCG
>VBHA01000176.1 GCA_005889495.1 Chloroflexota bacterium | reverse complement strand
GGCATCGTCTTCTGGGTCTGCACGGAGCTGTTCACCGTCGCGCTCGAGCCGCCGAAGTCCTTGGCCACGACCGCCGCCGTGACCGCCAACCCGATCGCGACGCTCACCGCCAGGATGAGCGCGAGGCCCATCGGGGCGGGCCTTCCTCTCAACGTCTGCCTTGCTTCCAACTTCTTCTCTCCTCAAGTTTTGATTTCCGACTGACTGCGCAATCGATGAGGTGAGCGTAGGAATCAGGCGGTGGGTCTCAAAAGGTGGGAAACACCTGAAAGAGAGACCGGCAGGTACCTGTTTTCAAGTACCTGCCGGTGTTGGGTTGTCGGGTCTTGTTCGGGTCTTACGAGGCTGAGGCGAGCGCTGACGCGTGGTCCAGGAGCTGGTTGCCCTGGTCGATCATGCTCTTCAGCTGCTGCTCGCTCGCGAGCGGGCCGCCGAAGGTCGCGTTGGTGAGCGCGGTCCGCATCTGGGCTTCGAGAGCGTCGCGCTGCGAGGTCAGCGAGGAGATGCTGCTCTCGGTCGAAGCGTAGGCGCTGTCATCGGTCGCGGAGCCGCTTGCGATGGCCCTTGTCGAGGCGACCAGGGTGTCGGCCGCGAAAGGTCCGAACGGCGCCGCGATCTCCTTGTAGACGGTGTGCAGGCGGACCAGCGACTCGTGGTGCGCGCGGAGCTCGCGCGACACCGCGGAGGTGTCGAGGAAATCGACCAGCGCCGCCCCGTCCGGCTCGTAGCTGTCCTTCAGCCCGAGCAGGGACAGGATGGTCGGCCGGATGTCGGCGTGGTCCGACCAGGTGTCACTGGTGCGGCCGAGGTTCTTGACCCCGGGTCCGACGAAGCCCAGCCACGTGCGGGCGATGTCCTCGGTGACGTCGCCATGGCTGTAGGCGAAGTGGTAGTCGACACATGTTGGGACTGACGCGGTGGGACACGCTGTGTTGCCCGTGGTCAGGAAGTAATCGGGGTTCGCGAAATAGGTGAATGTCTGCGTGCGCTGCGGGTCCGCGTTGACCATGTGGAGCGCCTTCTGCCCTACGGGGTCAGCGATGCGCAGCATGACTGGGCTCGGAGAGGAGCTCACGTAAGGGTCGACGTTCTGCGCCGCGGCGAGGTCGCGCTCGAACTGCCTGACCTGGGCATTGCCGGGCGCGGGGTTGCCGGCGACGTACACGGTCGGCGCGGAGTCGAAATGGATGTCGAAGGCCGGCGGGAGGTCGGCGGCCGGGACGAGGGCCTTGATGTTCTGCGTGACCTCGCCGATCTGGTTCGCCGGGCACGTCTGCCCGCCGGTCACGTTGCAGAAGGTGTGGCTCCAGGTGCCGTCGCTCGAGTTGCCTCCGGCGAAGTGGTCGTTCTCGTCCGCCGTGAAGACGAAGAGCGTGTTCGACTTGTCGATGCCGTCGGCGGCGAGGCGGCTGAAGAACGTGCCGAAGGCCTGGTCGTAGTCGTGCAGCTGCTGCACGTAGTCGGCCTCACCAGGACCGCTGGCGCGGAATAGCGTGTGGTTGTCGTGCGCGTCGGAGATGTAGGCGAAGGTGATGGGCACCCCGGCCTCCTGCATCTGCGCGATGTAGCCGAGGGTGTTCTTGGCGAGCGCGCCGTCAAAACCGGGGAACCCAGGGTTGCCGGCGGGGTCGGTGATCGGATGGCCGTTGGTGTCGTTGACGGCGTTCGCGCCGCCGGTGATCGCCGGGTTCACGTACTTGGCGCCGAAAAGCGCCTGGAAGTTGTTGTAGCCGCCGGGCTCGTCTGGCAGCAGGTCTGGCCTGGCGTGGGTGCTCGTGTTGCAGATGCCCCCGCCCACGGCGCAGTGGACGGCGATGCCCACGAAGTCGGTCTGCGCAAGAGCCGGGGTGGCCTTGGCCTCGTTCCACTCCGGCGAGTTGGCGCCGAAGACCTTGGTCATGTCGCCGGCCGGCGTGGTCCGCGTGTTCTCGAGCACGACGTTCGCGGTCGAGACCGCGCCGTAGTCACATCCCGCCCGGGTGTACGGCACCCAGGGCGCTGGCGTGTTGAGGCCGCCGGTGGTGACCATGTTCGGGTTCGGGTCGTTGACCCCGGTCGGGGTCACGTCGTCGACCTTGTCGGTCCAGTACTTGAAGGCGCTGGAGAACGCGGTCGCGTTGGTGCCCGTCTTGAAGTAGCCATACGAGTTGCTGACGGTGATGCCCTGGCGGTCGGGGTAGAGGCCGGTCAGCGAGGTGAGGATGCCGCCCGCGGTGTGGGAGATGAGGATCGTGTGCTCGTTGTCGCTGAGCGTGCCATTGCTGGTCATGAAGTTGAGCAGGTTCGGCATCTGCTCGAGGTCCGAGGGCACGTTGGCGCGGTCGCGGAAAAGATGCGTGTTGTCGAACTGGATGCTGATGACGTGCTTGATGCCGTTGTTCAAGGTGCAGTTCGCGGGCGAGGCCGCCTGTGCTGATGCTTGTGTCTGTGCCTGTGCCTGCCCTGGAACCAGCGCCGCCGCGGCGAGAGCCGCAAACGCGGCAAGACGGATGAGTCGCCTCATGCCAAACCCCCTAGGAACGATCACCGACTGCAACCGACGGGCCCCTCACCCGTCACGCGACCATCAACCCAAACTCACGCCATGGGCGGATTAAGCGCGATTTAAGAATCGACCTTATTGGTGGGGGGTCGCCCTGTCAAGTCGGTCGAGCCGTGGTCAGTCGCGGGGCGATCCAGGCCACCAGCGGGTGACGCGGTCGAGGTCGGCTGGGCGCGAGTCGACGCCCCAGAGTTGTGCGGAAACCGCCAGGAGGAAGAGGAGCGTGAGCGAAACCAGGATCTCCATGCTCTTGAGTGTTCCCTGGGTCAAACTCCGAAGCAATGCCTGTTTTACTCGTAAAATTCCGACATCCCGGATAATTGGCAGAGCGTCGACCTCAAGCACCTGCGCGCGCTGCGGGCGATCGCGGACGCGGGCACGTTCTGGGCGGCGGGATCTCGGTTGAATACGTCGCTGTCCACCGTCAGCGACCACATCGGATCGCTGGAGGCCCTTGTCGGGCAGCGCCTCATCGAGCGTTCGCGCGGGCGGCGAACGGTGGAGCTGACGGAGGCCGGCAGGCTGCTGCTCGGCCACGCCGAGGCGATCGAGTCCCGGTTGCGAGCCGCCGAGGCGGACTTTCGCGCCTACGCCGCCGGCGTGTCGGGGAGCCTGCGCATCGGCATCTATCAGAGCGTCGCCAACAAGGTGCTGCCGGAGGTGATGCTGCGGTTCAAAGCCCGCTGGCCCGAGGTCGAAGTCCAGGTGACGGAGGAGACGAACGACAGCGCGCTCGTCGACGCCGTCGAGCGCGGCGCACTCGACGTTAGCTTTGCCATCCAGCCGATTCCCGAAGGGCCGTTCACCGTGCGCGAGCTGATGCGCGACCCTCATGTGCTGGTGGTGGCGGCCGGCGCAGCCCGCTCGTGGGCGAAGCCGGCGGTGGCGGACCTTGCCGGCGCGCCGCTGGTCGGGTTTCAGCACGGCAAGCACCAGGACCTCGCCGAGGACTTCCTCCACGGGCTGGGCGTGAGGCCGCGATTCGTGTTTCGGTCGAACGACAACGGGACGCTGCAGGCGATGGTGGCGGCCGGTCTAGGCGTCGCCCTCGTGCCGCTGCTCGCGGTGGACGAGAACGACCCCAGGGTCCGCGTCCTTTCGCTGGCCGAGGCCGTCCCACCTCGGGTCCTCGTCGTGGTCTGGCATCGCGATCGCTACCGCCCGCCGGCGGCGGCGGCATTCGTCGACACGGCGGTGGCGGTTGCGGCAGAGGTCAAGGTTGTTCGGCGAGACGCTTGCGTAAACCTGTGCCTCGCCCTGGTCGAAGGCCCATTTGACCAGCGCGGCGGCGGCTTCGCGCGCGAAGCCTCTCCGGCGGAATCGCTCGAATACCGTGTAGCCGATCTCGGCTCGGCCGACGAGCTCGGGCGGGCCGTGAAAGCCGCAGTGCCCGACGACCTCGCCGGTGTGCGTGACCATCAAGCGCGCCATCCAGTCGCGGCGCTCCGGGCTTTCATCCATCCGTCTGAGCTGGACGGTGAGAAAGCCGGTCAGCTCGTCCTGGGAAGGGAACTCGGGTGGGAAGCTGTGCTTTGCGGTCTGTTCGGCCTCGGTTCTCTGGCCCTGGATCAAGAGGCGGATGGTTTCGGGAGCGAGGGGCTCGAGGCTCAGGCGCTCGGTGCGGATCGCGCTAGCCAACGGCAGCCGCGAATCGTCCGGCGAGCATTCCGAGTCGGTGGACGAGCTCGGGCGGGTCGGTGACGGTGAAGTCGGCGTCGAGCATGCCGAGGTAGAGCGCAAGCATCTCGACCGAGTTGGATCGCGCGTGCACGACGCATGAATTGTCGTCGAGCGGTTCGACGACGACCTCGCGCGGCACGCGCTCGGCGATGACCTGCGCGGCCGCATTGACGATCACGCGCGATTCGTACTTCGAGGGCGCTGAGCGGACGCTGCGCATGACGTACGCGGCGATGTCCTCGGCAGGCAGGGCGCGGGGGACGAAATGCGGGCCGGTGGGATGGCGCAAGCGCATGCGATCGACGCTGAACGTCCTCCACGCACGCCTGTCGCGGTCCCACGCCACCAGGTACCAGCGCCGGCCGAGGTGGACGAGACGATAGGGCTCCAGCGATCGAGTGCTTTCGGTCCCGTCATGCTTCTGGTAGTCGATTGGCATCACCTCGTTGTCGCGGCAGGCGGCGGCGATGGTGGCCAGAGTGTGCGGATCGACGGTGGGTCCGCTGGTCGTGATCGCGACCGTGTAGGCCTGGAGTGCATTGACGCGGTGCCGGAGCCGGGCGGGGAAGACCTGCTCGAGCTTCACCAATGCGCGCACCGAGGTCTCCTCGATCCCTGACACGCCTGCGCCACCGCCCGCCGACGAACGGAGCGCGACGGCGACCGCCACGGCCTCGTCATCCTCGAGCAGCAGGGGCGGCATGTCCGCGCCGGAGGCGAGGCGGTAGCCGCCCGCGACGCCCGGGGTCGCTTCGACGGGATAGCCCAGCTCGCGCAGGCGGGTGACGTCATTGCGGACGGTCCGGGGGCTGATCTCGAGCCTGTCCGCGAGCTGTTTTCCGGACCATTCGCGGCGGGACTCGAGCAGGGTCAGGAGCCTCAGTAGACGGGCGGATGTGTTGAGCACTTTTCTCGATCTTTCATCTTATTGCGGAAGGAATCCTGCCGCAATGGCGAATAACCTCGGAGTCGTTGCCGCGAACTCGAATTTGGAGGTACGGAATGACTCGAGGGACATCCCGGACGCAGATGGTCCTGGCCACGTTGGGCGTGGCCCTGGCGCTGCTGTTGGCCGCGCTCGACCAGACGGTTGTGGGCGTCGCCATGCCCCGCATCGTCGCCGAGCTACATGGACTGAGCTTCTACGCGTGGGTGACGACGGCGTACCTCGTGACGTCGACGGCCCTGGTGCCGGTAGCGGGAAAGCTCGGCGACATGTTCGGTCGCAAGCCATTCTTGATCGCCGGCATGGTCGGGTTCGTCGCCGCGTCGGCGCTGTGCGGGCTCGGGCAGAACATGTTCGAGCTGGTGCTGTTTCGAGCGCTGCAGGGGTTGTTCGCGGGCGTCCTGTTCGCATCGACCTTTGCGGTCCTGGCCGACGTGTTTCCGCCCGAGCAGCGGGCTCGGATGAGCGGAGTCTTCGGCGCGGTGTTCGGCCTGTCGTCGGTGATCGGACCGACGCTGGGCGGATTTCTGACTGACGGACCGGGCTGGCGGTGGGTCTTCTACGTCAACGTGCCGGTCGGGCTGGCGGCTGTGATCCTCGTCGCATCGCAGCTGCCGTTCGTCCGCTCGAGGGCGCGAATGCGCGACATCGATTGGGTCGGGACGGGACTGCTGTTCGCGGGCCTCACCCCGCTGCTCGTCGCCCTGTCGCTGACGCGAGACCACGCGTGGTTCTCGCCGCAGGTCGCGGGCTTGTTGGTGATCGCGGCGGTGATGCTGGTCGCGTTCTACATCGTGGAAAGGAGGGTCGAGCACCCGGTCGTGCCGTTCGACCTGTTTCGCCTGAACGTGTTCGCAGTGCCGGCGGCGATCTCGTTCTTCAGCGGCATCGGCATGTTCGGCGCGGTGATCTTCGTCCCGCTGCTCTACCAGGGCGTGCTCGGTGTCAGCGCGACCAACTCGGGCCAGCTGCTCACGCCGATGATGCTGGGCGTCGTCGTCACGAGCACAGCGACCGGCGCATTGATCGCCAAGCTGCGGGGATATCAGTGGCTCGGAACGGTGGCGCTCGGGGTGATGGTCTTCGGCCTCGTCCTGCTCGCGCGGGTCGCGGTCGGGTCAAGCCCGCTGGAGGTGACTCGCGACATCGTGATCATCGGCGCTGGTTTGGGCGTGACATTTCCGCTCACGTTCGTCGTGATCCAGGCGGGCCTACCGCACCACCTCATCGGGGTGGGCACCAGCCAGCTGACGTTCTGGCGGAGCCTGGGTGGGACGATCGGGACAGCGGTTCTCGGCTCGATCCTGGTGAATCGCCTGCCGGCGATCCCGACGCGGGTCGGTCTGGCGGGCACGCTGCACGATCTGTTCCTCGCGGCCGCCGTGGCGGCGGCGGTGGCGGTGATCGTGAGCCTGTTCCTGCGCGAGGTTCCGCTCACCCGCCCGACCGCGGAGCTGGTCGAGGCGATCGAGGCCGCGGCGTAGTCTCGTCAAAGAGTGGGGCAGGGAGGGGAGGGCCGCTCGGCCGTCCCCTCCGACCATCTGGCCGTGAGCCAGTGATCACTGGCCTCACCTAGAATTCAAAGCTCCGATCCGGGATAGCTCAATCGGTAGAGCAGGCGGCTGTTAACCGCAAGGTTCAGGGTTCGAGTCCCTGTCCCGGAGCCACTTTCCGACTACCGCAAGTCCGATTGCTGCTTGGCTGATATTCACCGTCGACGTGTGACCACCGTAACAATGAAGACGATGATCACGACAATGAATAGCAGCAAGGCGACGGGTCCCGAAATGATCGATGTGCCGGAACTCCCACCTGCCAACCACATTTGTGCCATGTGATTTACGTTAGGTGTCAATGGGGTCAAACCTCCGGTCGACCATCTCTGTCAAGCGACTCAGGCTCAGGCTTCTATGACGACGTGTTGGCCAGCGCCTGGGCTCTGGATTCACGGGCCAAATCGACCCACCTGCCAAGACTTGGATCGCTTGTAGCATGAAAACGACGAATGATTTCGTCGTACACGTGAATCGCGTCGTCCATCCGCTCCACTGAATGCAGCGAGTCGGCCTTGCATAAGAGGGCCATCGCGACCTGCGTCTGGAGTTCGATAGTGGTCTCCGCTCCAAAGCGCTGGACGACTCGCTCGAACTGGGCCATTTCCGCATCCGTGTGACCCATCCAGCCCAAAACGATTCCTTTCTTGATGAGGGCCATGGCAAGGGTCGTGTTCAATTCGACGTCGGCTGTACCTTCGAGTCGGTCGATAACACGGTCATAGGCATGTAATTCCTCATTGAGTCCTCGCAGCTGTCCCAAGACGACGCCCTGAAAGACCTGCGCTCTTGCAACCGTCCGCTGGAATTCGATGCGTGTGGCATCGCCGAAGCGGTTGATCAGCGCTTGGTATGTAGCACTCTCCTCCTGAGGCCGATTCAACTCGCCTAGCGCAACACCTTTGTTGAGCAAAGACATAGCCGCCTGATTCAGAAGGATGGGATCGATCGAAGAGTCAGTGCGCTGCAGCACCTGGTCGTAGGTGTCGATAGCCTCCTGGGTTCGTCCCAATTTGCCGAGGTCCACCGCTTTGTTAAAGAGCGCCAACGTGATGATGACTTGGAGCAAGTTGTCGTCGGAGCCGTCAAATCGGTCACTCAGCTCGTCATATGCGGCAATCGCCTCGTCGCGCAACGCACCGTTCGACAGCGCGTTGCCTCTGTGATACATAGCCATGGCGGCAAGACCGTCGAAGCCTGGCTCATCGTGGTTTGCAACGCGTTTCAGTAGACGTCCCAAGGCGCGTGCGGCTTCCTTCGGGTCGGCTTGCGAGGCGGCACCCGACCACTTGGAAAGCACATCGGCCGTCCTCTTCCACCGACGGCGGGCAGCTCTGTGGGCAGGACCTTTCAGCAGGGCCAGTCCGCTGTCGGACAGGTTGCCGACCAACCATCCGTGCCGATCATCTGAGACAGGTAGGCCTCGCGTCACTGAGACTTCGGTGGCACGTCGCAATTGTCCCAGGGATCTCGTGGCGAATCCTCAGATCCGTCGATCGCTACTTCCTGTCGATTCTGAACCAGTCCCTTTCAGCTCTTCTCAGGACGCACGGGCCACTGAGAGCCCTACAGGTACGAGAGATTCCTCCGAGCGGGCAGCCGTCGTCCAGGAGCGAAAGTCAGTGGCGGCTCCCGTTGGTTGCGGCGGCCAGTACCATCCCCGTCAGCACGCCGACCGCCTCGTCGTCGGTCAGACCTTGCTGCCCGACGAGGGATTGCCAGGTTGTCACGGCCGTCGCGTGGACCAGGGCGGCCCTAAGTACATGGCGTCTGCGCCCGCGCGTTTTCCACGCCTCGAGCAACACGCCCGCCATCGCACCTAGTCGGTCGGCGCGACCTGGCAGAGCGAGTAGCTTCGGCCCCAGGAGAGGTCTGTCCCGCATGATCACCACGAGGCCGGCGCCCGAGTCGCGATAGTAGGTGTAGAGCTCGCCGAGGGCCAATTGGAGTCGTCGTTTCGGATCGGCGACCCGCCTCCACTTGTCGGGGTCGGGAGGCGGCCATTTCTCGAACGAGTGGCTCGTGCAGGCACGGAACAGTGACAGCTCGTCAGGAAAGTGCCGATAGAAAGTCCTCCTCGTCACCCCGGCGGTTTCCGCGATGGCGACGTCGGTCGTATGCGCTGGCCCCATCGTGTGGTGGAGCGCGACTGCTGCCTTGACAATGCGCTCGCGGGTTTCATCCTGGCGCTCCGCGCGGCGATTGAGCACGTACTTCCTCGCGATTTCGGGGATCTCCACTGTGACTTGATTATTGACAGGGCGACGGATTGAGATTAGGGTTGCCTATCAGTATACAGGCATGAGTCGCGAATATACCTCCGGAGGTAACGTAGATATGAGCGTTCAAGAGCGGCAGTTGCTTATGGTCGGCCCTGGTGAAGGTAAGTCCGTCAGCCTGGGAGGGCTAGGCGTCGACTTCAAGGTGTGGGGTCACGAGACGGGCGGCCGTTTCGCGATTGTCGAGCACCCTATCGATGCGAGACGCCTCATCCCTCCGCACACGCACACGATGGAAGACGAGCTGTCGTACGTTCTCGAGGGCCGTGTCGGGGTTCGAGTGGGGAACGAAGTGGCCGAGGCGGGACCCGGCACTTACATCTACAAGCCTTGCGGTGTCCCCCACACGTTCTGGAATCCGACCGATCAGCCTGCGAGGCTGCTTGAAATCATCTGCAAGGCGGGCTTCGAGAACTATTTCGTTGAGATTGCCGAGCTTTTCGCGACAGGCGCCAAGCCGGGCGGTGCGGAGCACGAGGCGATCGCGGCCCGGTACAACGAGAGTCACTTCATGGACTGGGTGCCTGAGCTCAAAGCGCGGTACGGACTGAAGCTTCTAGGCGAAGCCTAGCCGTTAACTCGGGGCGTTCCTGTTGTTTCCGGCGCAAGGTCGCGCCACAGCGTCAGAACGCGCCCCCAAGCGTTCC
>VBHA01000003.1:4626-52839 GCA_005889495.1 Chloroflexota bacterium | reverse complement strand
GCCAGCGCACGAGGGGCGACCGTGTAACCGAGGCGCCACCCAGTCATCGCGTAGGACTTCGAAAGCCCGTCCATCAGGACCGTGCGCTCGCGCATGCCAGGCCGGGAGAGCGGCGACACGTGGTGGAACCCGTAGACGAGCTGGCTGTAGATCTCGTCGGATACGACGAGCAGGTCGTGCTTCTGGGCCAGGTCGCAGACGAAGTCGACGTCGTCCTCGGTCAGGACACCGCCCGTCGGGTTCTGCGGCGTGTTGATGATCAGCATCCGGGTCTTGGGACTGACGAGCGAGGCCAGCTCGTCGAGGTCCATCCGGAAGCCGGACTCCTCGCGGAGCGTCACGGTCTTGGGGATGGCGCCGATGAAGCTGACCTGGGAGGCGTACGCGGGGTAGCCAGGGTCCGGAAGGATCACCTCGTCGCCAGGCTCGATGCAAGCGAGAAGCGTGAACAGGAGCACGTTCTTCGAGCCGGGGACGAGGACGACCTCGTTCGGGTCGACCTGCGTCGAGAGCATCCGGCCGACGAACTGCGCGACGGCCTCGCGCGCCTCGAAGATGCCGCTCGCGGGGGTGTAGTGCGTGTAGCCGTTCTGCATGGCGCCGATCGCCGCCTCGACGATGTTGTCCGGGGTGGCGAAGTCGGGCTCGCCGATCTCGAGGTGGACGATGCGCTTACCCTCGGCCTCGAGCTTGCGGGCGCGCGCGAGCACTTCGAACGCTCCCTCTGTGCCGAGTCGCGACATGCGTTCCGCAAAACGAATCGCGGTGCTCGCCATGAACCGAATCCTAGTGCACGCCTAGCGTCGAACCGCCGTCGACGCCAAGCGTCTGCCCGCTGATGTACGCGGCCTGCCTGGAGCAGAGGAAGACGCACGCGGCCGCGAACTCTTCGGGCGTGCCCAGCCGCCTCATCGGGGTCCGCTCGGCCATGCGCCGGACGTTTTCTTCGTCGCCGCCCGCGAGATGGCGAATCCGGTCGGTCAGGATCGCGTCGGGGGCGACGCAGTTGACCGTGATGCGGTCGGGCGCGAGCTCGCGGGAAAGGGTCTTGGCCAGGCCGGTCACGGCGGCGCGCATGGCATTCGAGATGACGATGTTCGGGATCGGCTGGCGCACCGAGATCGAGGTGATGAAGACGATCCGGCCCTGCTCGGACTGCCGGAGCAGCGGCAGCGTGGCCTTCACCAGCCGGATGGCGCTCATCAGCGTCAGCTGGAAGCCGGCCTCCCAGGCGGGCAGGTCCGTGCTCTGAAACGTCCCGGGCGGCGGGCCGCCGGCGTTGACGATCACGATGTCGAGCCCGCCGAGCACGCGCGCCGCCTCGCCGGCCGTCCGCTCGGGTCCGTCCTCGCTCGACAGGTCTGACGCAAGCCAGCCCGCGGCGCCGATCTCGCGCCCGGTGCGCTCCGGGTCGCGCGAGGAGATGAACACCCTGGCGCCCTCGGCGACCAGGCCCTCGGCGCAGGCGCGCCCCAGTCCCTTGCTCGCGGCGGTGACCAGCGCGCGCCGGTCCTTCAGCCCGAGATCCATCTACCAATTCTCCAGCGCCGCCCTGGCGGCCGGGTTCACCCCGGCCGCGACTTGTCTGAAACGTCGCCCAAGCGTCGCGACGAATGGCTAGTCAAACAAGTCCTAACCGTATACCGGTAGGAGAGCAGGCCCGTCGCGGAGCGACCGGCCGATGAGAGGAAACCATTTGGGTTTCCTCTCATAAGTTACCCGGTTGTGTTGACGTACCAGTCGGTCACGTACTGGAACCGATCGTAAGGCTCGATCGCCTTGTTGAAGTGCACCCCATGCACCCGCTGCGAGACCGCGTACTCGTAGCGGCTGGCGTAGAGAAAGATCGCCGGCGCCGCGTCGGCCATCAGCATCTGGAAGTCGATGTACGCCGCCAGCCGCGCGGGCGGGTCGACCGCCGCGCGGCCGTCCTCGAGGTCTTTGTCGATCAGGCCCCAGCCCCGCGAGTAAGCGAAGTTGAGCGCGCTCGGATCGATGCCCGAGTGCCACAGCCAGTACTGGTCGGGGTCGGGACCGAGGTCGACCGAGACTAGGGCCATCTGGTACTGATGGGTGAGCAGGTAGCTCTGCAGCAGCTTCGAGGCCGGAAGCGGCTTGACGTCGACCTCCAGCCCCAGGCTCGACAGCTGGCTCGCCAGCGCCTGCGCGACCTGCTGGTTCGGATAGGAGTCGGCGGCCACGAGCGTGACCTTGAACGGCACGCCGCCCTTCGCCCGGAGCTTGTTCGACGGGTCGAGCACCCATCCGGCGCCGTCCAGGGCTTTCGCGGCCGACACCATGTCGAACGGGTGCAGGTTCCCGGCCGCCGGCGAGTAAGCCCAGTCCGCGGTCGGGATCGGGTTGGCGTCGACGTCGCCTCGCCCCGCGAGGACGTCGGAGATGATTCGCTGCCTGTCGATCGCCTGCACCAGCGCGAGGCGGACCCTCGGGTCGCTGAAGTACGGCTTGCCGGCTCCGTCTGAGTTGAGCTGCGGGTCCGACGCGGGATAAGTGCGCATCACCAGGTGGTCCAGGTACGGCTGTGGCACGGCGAACGGGTTGCGGTCCAGCGTGATCGCCAGGTTGCTGATCGATCCGACCTTGAACGGGCCTGTCCCCACCGCACGCACTCCGCTGTACGGGCTCTCCGCGATCTGCGCCGGCGCGAGGCCCGTGAAGATGTGCTTCGCGATGATCCCGACCCGCAGCGAGAGCGGGAACGAAGCGTCAGGGGCGCGCAGCGCGAACACGACCTGACCCGGACCGCCGGCCTTGACGCCGATCTGGCGCCAGATGTCGCCGCCCGGCTGCTGATACTCGAGGTCCTGCAGGACGTGGAACGTGAACAGGACGTCGTCCGCGCCAAACGGCTGCCCGTCCCCCCACCTCACGTCGGTGCGGACGTCGACCGTGTAGGTCAGGTGGTCGGGCGACACGCTCCAGCCGCTCGCCAGCACCCCGACCACGTTCTGCTGCGAGTCCACCGCGGTCAGGCCCTGGTAGATCAGCCTGTCGACGTCGCGCGTGCTCTCGTTGGTCTCGAAGAGAGGGTTGAGCACGGTCGCCTGCCCGACCAGGGCTTCGATGGCGGTGCCGCCGCGCGCCGGCTTGGGCACTGTGGCGACCGGCTGGCACCCCGCGAGGGCCAGTGCCGCCGCGAATGCGGCGGCGACCAGGGCCCTAATGGAGATGAGTCGTCACCCAGACGTTGGCGATCGAGCACACGAGGAACGCGGCGACCAGGACCCACGTGGTCCAGTAGATCTGGCGCTCCAGCCCTCGGCGGGTGCGGTAGCCGCCGCCGAGCCCGGAGTCGCCTCCGCCGATGGTGCCGCCCAGGCCCGAGGCCTTCGGCGTCTGGATGAGCACGCCGGCCATCAGAAGGACCGCCAGGACAGCTTCCGCGATGACGAGCGCGTTCTGGAGCTTTGCCATGGAACCCGGATTTTACCGAGCGGGCGCCCGGCCGCTAGGCCCAGACCGAGCCGAACCGCGCATTGATCGCTTCCCAGTTCAGAGTGTTGAACCACGCGGTCACGTAGTCGGCGCGCCGGTTCTGGTACTTGAGGTAGTAAGCGTGCTCCCACACGTCGACGCCCAGGAGCGGCGTCAGCTCGTCCATGAACGGGCTGTCCTGGTTGGGGTAGCCCTTGACCGCCAGCTTTCCCTGCCGGTCCGCGACGAGCCACGCCCAGCCGCTGCCGAACTGCCCGACCGCGGCCTTCTGCAGCTGCTCCTTGAACTGGTCATAGCCACCGAAGGTGGTCTTGATCGCGTCGGCGATGCGTCCCGTGGGATTGCCACCGCCGCCCGGACCCATGATCGACCAGAAGATGGAGTGGTTGGCGTGGCCGCCGGCGTTGTTGCGGATCGCCGTCCGGATGTCCTCCGGGATGTTGTTGATCCCCCAGAGCAGGTCTTCGACCGTCTTCCTGCCCAGCTCGGGGTGCTTCTCGATCGCGGCGTTGGCGTTCGTCACATAGGTGGCGTGGTGCTTGTCGTGGTGGATCTCCATCGTCTTCGCGTCGATGTGTGGCTCGAGCGCATCGAACGCGTACGGAAGCTTGGGAACTTCGAATGCCATGACACGACCCCCCTTTGCTCTTGGATTAGCCCTTGATTACGGAAACCAGTCTAGTTGCTGGTTGATTTCGACCCCGACGCTTGCGCTTTGACGGCGGCAGCGCGCCTGGAGACCTCGGCCGGGTCGCCGAGGTAGCGATGCGAGCGGGGCCGCAGGTCCGCGTCCAGCTCGTAGACCCGGGGCACGCCGGTGGGGATGTTCAGCTCCACCACCTCTTCGTCGCCGAGCCCGTCCAGGTGCTTGACCAGGGCGCGAAGGCTGTTGCCGTGGGCCGAAACGAGTACGCACGGCAGCGCGTGCAGGTCCGGCACGATCGCGTCGTACCAGTAGGGCAGCATCCGATCGACCACGTCTTTCAGGCACTCGGAGTTCGGCAACAGCTCCGGCGGCAGCCCCGCGTAGCGCGGGTCATGCGATGGATGTCGTGCGTCGCTGGGGTCGAGGTCCGGCGGGCGCTCGTCATAGCTGCGACGCCAGAGCTTGACCTTGGCCTCGCCGTACTTCTCCGCCGTCTCCTGCTTGTTGAGGCCCTGCAGCGCACCGTAGTGGCGCTCGTTCAGGCGCCAGGTCCGCTTCACCGGGACCCACGGCATCTCCATCTCCGCGAGGGCGTGCTGGGTGGTCTGGATGGCACGCACCAGCAGCGACTCGTGCACGACCGCGGGACTCAGTCCCGCCTCCTTCATGAGCCGCCCGGCCTCGACCGCCTCCCTGACCCCACGCTCGCTCAGGGGGACGTCGGTCCAGCCCGTGAACAGGTTCTCGAGGTTCCATGTGCTCTCGCCGTGGCGGAGCAGGATCAGCGTGCCCGGCTCAGAGGGGCTAGCGATGGCCGTAGACCTCCGATGTCACCTTGACGATATGGGCGAACTCGTCCGCGTCGAGGCTCGCCCCCCCGACCAGGACACCGTCGCACAGGGGCAGCTCGACGTACGACTGCACGTTGTCCGCCTTGACACTGCCGCCGTAGAGGATGCGGACCTTGCGCGCGGCGCCGGCCCCGATCATCTCGCCCACGATCTTGCGGATCAGGCGCATGGTCTTGTAGGCGTGCTCCGGGTCGGCGTTGCGTCCGCTCCCGATCGCCCACACCGGCTCGTATGCGATCACCAGGCGCGCCGAGTCGTCCGCCGAGCACCGCGCCAGGGCGGCCCGGACCTGCGCCGACACGACCTGGTCCGAGGTTCCGGCGTCGTAGTGGTCGGCAAGCTCGCCCACGCACATGATCACGCCCAGCTCGCACGACAGCGCGGCCGCGGTCTTCCTGGCGACCATGTCGTCGGTTTCGCCGAGGTGGAGGCGGCGCTCGGAGTGGCCGACGATCACCCACTGGCACAGGGCCTTGACCATCGGCGGCGAGACCTCGCCGGTGTACGCCCCGGCCATCTCCCAGAAGACGTTCTGCGCGCCGAGCTTGACGCCGGAATCGACCAGGAGGTCGGAGACGGCGGTGAGCCATGGGAAGGGAGGAAAGATCGCGACCTCGACCCGGTCGGCCTGGCCGCGCGCCACCGCCATGACGCCACGCACGAGGTCGAGCGCGTCGTCGAGGTTGTTGGGATTCATCTTCCAGTTGGCGGCGACCAGCGGCATCCCCGGCGGACGGGACGAGGACACCTATGCCTCCTTGAGGATCGCGATGCCGGGCAGCTCCTTGCCTTCCAGGTACTCGAGCGTGGCGCCGCCTCCGGTCGACACATGCGAGAACCGCCCCGCGAGGCCCATCGATTCGATCGCGGCCACCGTGTCGCCGCCGCCGACCAGCGTGAAGCCGCCTGTCGCCGCGACCGCTTCGCCGACAGCCTTCGTGCCATCCGCAAAGTCTTTGATCTCCGCCACGCCGACCGGCCCATTCCAGATCACCGTGCCCGCACCGCGCAGCCGGTCGCGAAAGAGCGCGACGGACCTGGGGCCGATGTCCAGGCCCATCCATCCCGGCTCGACGTGGTCGGCCTCCATCACGCGCAGAGCCTGCCCCGCCTGCATCTTCCGCGCACACACCACGTCGAGCGGCAGGACGAGCTTGTCGCCCGCCTGGCGGGCGACGTCGTTGGCCTCGTCCAGCGCGGTGTCCTCGACCAGCCCCGCGCCAGTCGGCCAGCCGCGAGCCTTGAAGAACGTGTTCGCCATGGCGCCGCCGACCATCAGCACGTCGACCTTGGCGAGCAGGCTGCGCAGGACGCCGACCTTGGTCGACACCTTGGCGCCGCCTACGACCGAGACGAGGGGGCGCCTCGGGTCGTCGAGCGCGCGGTGCAGCGCCGCGAGCTCGGCCTCCATGAGCTCTCCCGCGTACGCGGGAAGGTAGGCGGCGACGCCGACGACCGAGGCATGGGCGCGATGGGAGGCGGCGAACGCGTCGTTGACGTAGAGGTCGCCCAGGGCCGCCAGCCCACGAGCAAACCCGGAGTCGTTGGCCTCGTCCTCTTTGTGATAGCGCACGTTCTCGAGCAGCAGGATCTGCCCCGACTGCAGGCGTCCTGCGGCCGCCGTCGCCTTGTCGCCGACGCAATCCTCCGCGAACTGCACGTCCCGGCCCACGCGCCGTCCGAGGTCGGCAGCGACAGGCTTGAGGGAGAGCTCACTCTCGCGGTCCTTCGGCCGCCCCAGGTGGGACATCACCACGACGCGCGCGCCGCGCTGCGCCAGGTGCTGGACCGTGGGTGCGGCCGCTCGCACCCTGGAATCGTCAGTGATCTCGCCGTCTTTCATCGGCACGTTCAGGTCCTCACGCACCAGGACGCGCTTGCCGGCGACGTCGACGGCGGTGATCGATGCTTTCAGAGCCGCTCCGCCATGTAGCTGATCAGGTCCACCATCCGGCAGCTGAAACCCCACTCGTTGTCATACCAGCTGACGACCTTCGCCCAGTCGTCGGTGAGGGTCAGGGTCGAAGGAGCGTCGACGATCGAGGAGTGCGGGTCGTTCTTGAAGTCCGACGAAACCAGCTCGTCGTGGCTCACGGCCAGGATGCCGCGCAGCTCGCCGCTTGCGGCCTCGTCGAACGCGGCGTTGATGTCCTGCGCGCTCGCCTTGCGGGACAGCTGGACGGTCAGGTCGACCACGGAGACGTCGAGGATCGGGACCCGGAACGCCATCCCCGCGAACTTTCCCGACAGCTCGGGCAGCACTTCGGCGACCGCGCGGTTGGCGCCGGTCGAGGTCGGGATGATGTTGTCGGCCGCGGCCCTCGCCCGGCGCAGGTCCTTGTGCGGCAGGTCCTGCAGCTTCTGGTCGGCCGTGTAAGCGTGGATCGTCGTCATCATTCCGCGCTCGATGCCGAACGAGTCGTGCAGGACCTTGGCGAGCGGGACGAAGCAGTTGGTCGTGCAGCTCGCGTTGGAGATGACGTTGTGCCTGGCGGCGTCGTAGCCGTGGTGGTTCACGCCCATCACGACCGTGTAGTCCTGGTTGGTGGCGGGCGCCGAGATGATGACCTTCTTCGCGCCGCCCTTGTCGATGTGGACGCGCGCCTTGTTCGCGTCGGTGAACAGGCCGGTCGACTCGACCACCAGGTCGACGCCGAGGTCCTTCCATGGCAGCTCGGCCGGGTCTTTGTGACTGAGGAACTTGACGTTGTGGCCGTCGACCTTGATCGCCTCGCCTTCGGCCTTGACCGCCGGGCCGAACGTGCCGAGTGCGGTGTCGTGCTTGAGGAGGTGGGCGAACGTCTTGGCGTCGCCGATGTCGTTGACGGCGACGATCTCGAAGTCGGGTTTCAGGTCCCACGCGGCGCGATAGATGTTGCGGCCGATGCGGCCGAAGCCGTTGATTCCAACCTTCAATGCCATGCGGCAAATGTTAGGCGGAGCGGCGTTGTTCCTTGGAGCGCGACGAGCCGCCGTTCGAGTCCGCGACCTGTTGGATTCTCCGAAGGCGATGGTTGACCGCGGACTTGGAGAGGTTCATACGATCCGCGAGCTCGCCGAGATTCAGCTCCGGGTTCGCGCGCCGCCACCGCGCCATCTCACGCAGCGCCGGCGGCAGGGTTGCGAGCTTCCCCTCGGCCTCCAGCGCCTCGATCGCCACGGCCTGGCGCAACCCCGAGCCGATCGTCTTGCCGATGTTGGCCGTCTCGAAGTTGAGGCGCCGGTTGACCTCGCCGCTCACCTCGCGGACAACCCTGACGTTCTCGAACTCCATCACGGCCCGGTTGGCGCCCATCGTCGACAGCAACCGCACGATCCCGTCCCCGTCCTTCACGTACACGACGGCCTGGCCACCCCGCTCGGTGATCCCCGCCTTGACGCCCGAGCTCTCGAGCATCGACGCGATCGACCTGCCCCACGAACGTGTCGGGGCGACGAACTCGAGGTGGTAGCGGGTGTTCGGCGCGTTGACCGACCCGCATCCGAGGAACAGGCCTCGAAGCATCGCCTTGCGGTCGCACGCGGCGTCCGGCGTCGCCTGCACCGGCGGCTGGGAGAACGCGGGGACGAGCTCGGTCGGAAGGGCGAGCTCGATGAAGAAGGACATCCGTTTGCGGGTCTTCACAGCCTGGTACTTGGCGTCCATCTGGTCGACCGCCCGACCCAGCCGGACAACCTTGCGCGCTACGTGGTTGCGCAGAAGCGAGAAATACGCGGAGCGCCCTCGCTGGTCGCCCAGCAGGCGTCCGCGCGAGCCGAAGTAGATGCCGAGCAACTCGCTCAGCTGACAGCAGGGCCGCGCAGGTAGAAGCCCAGCCATCTCGTTCTTGACCTCGGCCGAGAACGAAATCGCACGTACCTCCAGGGAAGTGATAAAACCTCCCCCCTTTCGCCTTCGAGTCTAACGCCGGACCGACCCTCAGGAGTCGCGATGTTGCCACGCGCGCCACAATATTTTCGCAATGCCGGAGATGCGCATGATCGAGGCGGTGCGCGCGGCCATCGGCGAGGAGATGGAACGCGACGATCGGGTCCTGGTCATGGGCGAGGACGTGGGCCGCAAAGGTGGCGTCTTCGGGGCGACCGACGGCCTGTACGCGCGCTTCGGCGAGTCTCGTGTGCTCGACACGCCCCTGGCCGAGTCGGCCATCGTCGGCGTCGCCATCGGGGCCGCGCTGAACGGCCTCATCCCGATCGCCGAGATCCAGTTCGCCGACTTCATCCACACGGCCTTCGACCAGATCGTCAGCGAGGCGGCGCGTACGCGTTACCGCTCGAACGGCGACTGGTCGGTGCCGATCGTGATCCGGGCGCCGTTCGGCGGCGGCGTGCACGGCGGCCTGTACCACTCCCAGTCGATCGAGGCCTTCTACGCCCACGTGCCGGGGGTCAAGGTGGTGGTGCCCAGCACGCCGGCCGATGCGCATGGGCTCCTGAAGTCCGCCGTGCGCGACCCCGACCCCGTGCTGTTCCTGGAGCACAAGAAGGTCTACCGCCTCATCGCCGAGGAGGTCCCTGACGGCGATCACCTGGTCGAGATCGGTCCCGCGGTGGTGCGCCGGGAAGGGACCAGCCTCAGCTGCTTCGCATGGGGGTTGATGAGCCACCACTGTCTCGAGGCGGCGCAGGAGCTCGAGGCCGAGGGCGTGAGCGTCGAGGTCGTGGACCTCCGCACGCTGGCCCCGCTCGACCGCGACACCGTCCTGGCCTCGGTCAGGAAGACCGGCAAGGCGATGGTCGTGCACGAGGACAACCTCACGGGCGGGTTTGGGGCGGAGGTGTCAGCCATCATCTCGGAGCACGCGTTCGAGGACCTTGACGGCCCGGTCGTGCGCGTGGCCGCGCCGGACATCCCGGCCATGCCATTCAACACCCCCCAGGAGGAGTTCTTCATGCCGAGCCCCCGGAAGATCGCGGAGGCGATGCGCAAGCTTGCCGCGTACTAGGAAAGCAGCCACGGTCCCGCGGCACCAACAGCTTCCTCAGATCTCCCAGGCCGAATACCAGGCGAGGAGGGAGAGCGTGGCGGCGGGAATGCAGGCCGCCGGGCTCGATGCGCTCTGCATCTTCTATCCCGCCCGTGTCGCTTACCTGACCGGCTTTCATCACATCCCGACCGAGCGGCCCATCGCGGTGCTGGTGGGCTCGAGCGGGCAGTCGGCGATGGTCGTGCCTGCGGTCGAGAAAGAGCACGCGGAGTCGGCGACCACGGTCGACCAGGTCCGCGTCTACTTCGAGTACCCAGGCTCCGAGCACCCGATGGAGACCGTGGCCGAGGTGCTGGTCGAGATGAAGGCCCGGCCGCACCGCACCGGCGCCGACCACGACGGCTACGTTCCCTACTGGGGCTATCGCGGGCCGCGCCTCAGCGACCTGACCGGGGTCGAGCCGTTCGACGCCGAGATGATCGTCGAGTCGCTGCGGCGCGTGAAGTCAAAGGTCGAGCTGGAGTGCATCCAGCTCAGCTGCGACTGGGCGGTGCGCGGCCACCGCCGGATGCAGGGCGCGATCCAGGCCGGCAAGACCGAGATGGAGTGCTACACGCCGCCCGCCAACGAGACCCTCTTCGAGATGGTCCACGAGATGCCAGGTTGGCGGCCGAGAGGCAACGACGACACGGGCTTCATCGCCATGTTCGTCGCCGGTCGCTCGACCGCGATGCCGCACGGCTTCGTCAAGGGCCACGGCATCCAGCCAGGTGACGTGCTCGTGAGCGGCGCCGGGGCCAACATCGACGGGTACCGGAGCGAGCTGGAGCGGACCATGGTCGTCGGCCCGCCGACCGCGGAGCAGGAGCGCGCGTTCGCCGCCATGCTCGCGCTGCAGACGCGGGCGATCGAGACCATGGCCCCGGGAGTTCCCGCCGGCGAGGTCGAGCTTGCGACCGTGCGCCTCGCGGAGGAGCTCGGTGTCGCTGACAACCTGCGCCACCACGCCGGCCACTCGATCGGCCTGGAGGGACACGAGGCTCCGTTCCTCGACCGCGGCGACGACGCCGTGCTCGAGCCGGGCATGGTCTTCACGGTCGAGCCCGGCGTCTACATCAAGGAGCTCGGCGGGTTTCGCCACTCCGACACGGTCGTCATCACCGAGGACGGGCGCCACGTGATGACGGACTACCCACGCGAGCTGAAGGACCTCATCGTCTAGCGCCCTGATCTATTACGCTCGGGCGCGATGGGTGATTCGGTGGCCCGCCGCGGCCGCAGGCCGGGTGACCTCCGGATCGTCGTCCGCCGCCCCGCCAAGCTCCCCCGCACGCTCGGCCCTGGCGCGCTCTTCGCCGCCTGCTACGGCAACGTCGGCTCGAGCATCTACTACGCGCTCGGCGTCACGGCCGCCTTCGCTCTCGGCCTCACGCCGGTGGCGCTCATCCTGGCCGGCTTCATCTTCGTCACCACCGCGCTCAACTACGCCGAGGGAACCGCCGCCCTGCCCCACGCCGGCGGCAGCTCGAGCTTCGCCAGGCGCGCGTTCAACCAGCCGATCGGATTCATCGTCGGCTGGGTCCAGCTCTTGAACTACACGGCGACCGCGTCGATCTCCGCCTACTTCGCCATCGGCTACCTCGGCGTCTTCGGCAAGTACGTCGGGCTCTTCGACCTCTTGCGCCACAACGACGCGGCGCACGTCGGCGCGACCGCGCTCCTGATCGGCTTTTTGATCGTGGTCAACATCATCGGCATCCAGGAGTCGAGCATCCTCAACCTGGTGCTCGCGTTCGCCGACCTGATCACCCAGTTCGTGCTCGTGATCCTCGGCCTGATCCTGATCCTCAACATCCAGACCGTGCTGCACAACATCCACCTCGGCGTCGCGCCGACGTGGGGAAGCTTCCTCGCCAGCGTCTCGATCGCGATGGTGACCTACACCGGGATCGAGACGATCTCGAACCTGTCGGAGGAGGCCAAGGACCCCGGCCGCAATGTCCCGCTGGCGACATGGTGGGTGATCGTGGCCGTGCTCTTCGTCTCCGCCTTCCTGCCCACGATCGGCATGAGCGCGTTTCCGGTGCACATGGAGCATGGCGTGTGGGTCACGGACCTTGCGACCAAGTTCAAGGACGACCCGGTGGCGGGCATCGTGCGCCAGTTCCCCGTCCAGCAGCTGGCGTTCTGGTCGGGGATCTGGGTGGGCGTCCTCGCCTTCACCATCCTGGTCATCGCGACCAACGCCGGCCTGATCGGGATCTCGAGGCTCAGCTACTCACTCGCCGGCGTCGACCTGCTGCCCAAGCGCTTCGCGAAGCTCCACCCGAAGTTCCAGACGCCGTACATCTCGATCATCGTGTTCGGCGTCGTCGCGGCGGCCCTGGTGCTCCCGGGAATCGTCGTCCATGGCGCGCAGATCGACCTGATGGCGGCCGTCTACTCGCTGGCGGCCACGTTCGCCTTCTGCTCGGCGCACCTCTCCGTGATGCGGCTGCGATTCATCGAACCCGGCCTGCACCGCCCGTACCGAATGCCGTGGAACATCAAGTTCGGCAGGGAATCGATCCCCGTGCTCTCCGTGGTGGGCGCGCTGTTCATCGGCACTGTGTTCACGCAGCTCGTGTTCCAGAACATCTCCAACTCGACGTTCATCTTCATCGGCTGGCTTGCGCTGGGCGTGCTGGTCGCCGGGAACGGATCTCGGCCCACGCGGCGAGGGCGCGACATGTTCACGAAAGACACCGCCCGAGATGGCAGCTCGAGATCGAGCTGTTCTTCGCCCGCCACGGCGCCATCCGCGGCGTGCTCATCGTTCTGGTGTTCGCCGCCGTGAGCGGCCTGGCGGTGTTCGTCGACCTCTCGGCGTACGACCCGTTCGGGCCGGGGCTGGGCTGGTCACCCGGCCTCGTGCTGGTCGCGTTCCTGGCCGCGTATGTCCTCAACCGGAGTCACGCGGAGCAGTAACGAGTCTACGTTCCCGCCAGCGCCAGCTCCTTGTCGCGGTTGGCGTACCCGGGGTGCGACGGCCTGGCCACGCGATACCACGCCAGCGTCTCCGCCAGCGCATCCTCTAGCGCCGACGGTTCGAAGCCGAGCTCGCGGCGCGCGCGGTCGATCACGTAACCGGCGGCTCGGCGCGGATCAGGCCCGTACGGGCTTGCGCCTTCCGGCAGCTCGGCGAACGGGATGGGTTGCAGGCGCGCCGGCATTCCGAGCGCGCTGGCGATGCCTTCGATCAGGTCGCGAAGGCTCACCCCCTCGAAGGAAGCGTTGTAGGCCTTGTGATCGGCGTCCTTGCGCGGGTCGCACGCCAGCGCGCACGCAAACCCGATGTCCTTCACCCACGCCACACCGGCCTGCCATTCGTACGTCTCCATCGGAACGAGCACGGCGCCGCCGTCGGCGATGCGCTGGATGTAAGCCGCGATCCTCAACGTGTGGTCGGCGGGACCGAACACCGCGGGCGGCCGGATCACGGTCCACGGAAAGTCGGGGTGGCGCGAAAGCATCGTCTCGCACCAGCGCTTGCCTTCCCGGTAGTCGAGCTCGGCGGGCGGCTCGCCGTCGAGCGGCACGAAGTCTTCCTCGCGGGCGGGCTTGCCGTGGAGGTCGGGGTAGACGCCCGTCGACACGAAGATGTACCGCGCGCCCCGAAAATTGCGGGCTGCCATCTGCACCTCGCCCGGCCGGTAGCAGGCCAGGTCGAGGAGCACGTCCGGCCGAGTCTCGTCCAGCGCCCGCGCCAGCTGCGATTCGTCGGTGCGGTCGAACGCGACGTAGCTCGTGAAGGTTCCGTACGGCCTCTCCTTGCGGCCGGCCGCGATCGTCTCCACGCCGCGCCGCATCAGCTCCTTGCACGCGGCGACGCCGATGAACCCGGCGCCACCGATCACGAGAGCGCGAGTCAATCTATGTCGCGGGTCACGAAGTCGACGTCGATTCCCTCGGCTGCGCCCAGGCGCTTGGCCAGCTCGGAGGCGAGGACGACCGAGCGATGCCGCCCGCCGGTGCAGCCGAACGCGACCACGATGTGCATCCTCCCTTTCTGCTGGTAGAGAGGAACCAGCTCACGCACGATCCGCTCCACGTCGTCCAGCAGCCGGCCCGCGGCAGGCTGCAGCATCACGTAGTCGGCCACCGCCACGTCCTTGCCGGAAAGGTCGCGGAGCTCCGGCACCCAGTAAGGGTTGTCCAGGAAGCGCGCGTCGATGAGCAGCGCCGCGTCGGCCGGCGCTCCGTTCTTGTAGCCGAAGGCCAGGCATGTGATCAGCGGACGGACGCGGCTGCGAAGGTGCTGCGCGAGCTCATCCCGTTGGCCGGCTTCGATCCGGTGATGCGCGCGCTCGAACGTCCCCCCCGGATGCCGGTCGTCGGCGCCGTCGTGGACCAGGACGTACTTGATCGCGCGCCGGTCGGCCTCGCGCAGCAGCTCGGCCCCGCCGTCGCTCACCCCGAGGACGAAGTCGCCCTCGCGCAGGCCGTCGAGCTCGCCGATCCGCTCAAAGCCGGCTTGCGCAAACGCTTCGACAGACTTTTCCATCCGCTCGCGGTCCGAGGCGCCGACGATGACCAGAGTCATCAGAGGGTCTCTTTCAGCCGCGCCGCGAGGCGCTCCGGGATGCCGAGCTTGACGATCTCGTCGACCGGCGCCTCACGGATCGCCTGCACCGACCCGAAGTGTCGCAGGAGCGCCCGCTTGCGCGCGGGTCCGATGCCCTCGACCGAGTCGAGCGGCGACGTCAGCGCCCTGCGTGAGCGCACCTTGCGATGGTGGGTGATCGCAAACCGGTGGGCTTCGTCGCGGATGCGCTGGACGAGGAACATCCCCGGCGAGTTGCGCTCCTGGACGATGGGCTCCGCCCGGCCCGGCGCGAAGATCTCCTCCCGCTCCTTGGCCAGGGCGAAGGTCGGGATGTCGGCGTAGCCGGCGGACTCCATCACCTCGAGCGCGGCGCTCAGCTGCCCTTTGCCGCCGTCGATCAGGATCAGGTCCGGCCTGCTCGTGAAAGAACGGTCGCCGACGATCTCGGCCTCCTCGCGGCGCTGCGCCGACTCGAGCCTCTCCAGCCGCCGGCGCAGCACCTCCTGGAGCATCGCGAAGTCGTTCGGACCGGGCGTGAACTTGATCCGGAAGTGGCGGTAGTGGTCGTTGCGCGGCCGGCCGTCCTCGAACACGACCATCGAGCCCACCGCCGAGTCGCCCTGGATGTTGGAGATGTCGTAGCACTCGATCCGCTTCGGCGGGCTCTCGAGGTCCAGCGCCTCGGCGAGCGCGGCCAGCATCGGCTCGGTGCGGCTCCGGTCGTAGTCGGCCTGGATCCGGATCTGCTCGAGCTCCTGGGTCGCTGTCTCGCCCAGCTGGGTCACGAGCGCCCGCAGCCGCCCGCGCTGCGGGATCTCCAGCGTCACGGGCCGGCCCCGCTTCTCGCTGAGCCAGCCGGCGATCAGCCCGGGCTCGTCGACCGGCCCGGGCAGGATCACCGAGCGTGGTACGTGGGTCGCGCTCGAGTAGTACTGGAGCATGAAGCCGCGCAGGAGCTCGGGCTCGGAGACGTCGACCGCTCCGTCGAGGGCGTGGCCGTCGTGCCCGACCATCTTGCCCTGCCGGATGTATGCCACCTCGACGAAGACGTCGTTGGCGCTTCGCGCGTAGGCGACGATGTCCTGGTCGTCGCGCCCGCGCGTCAGGACCTTCTGCCGGTCGGCGATGCGCTCGATCGACTGCAGCTGGTCGCGATACCGGGCCGCGTTCTCGAAGTCGAGGCGCGCCGCCGCCGACTCCATCCGCTCCTGCAGCTCGCGCACGAGAAGGTCTGAGCGGCCCTCCATGAACAGCGCGACCTCGTTGATGCGCGCCTTGTAGTCCTCCGAGCTGATCCGCCGCTCGCACGGCCCCGGGCAGCGCTTGATGTGGAAGTCGAGGCACACCTTGCCCTGCTTGAAGATCTCGTCGCTGCAGGTGCGAAACGGCAGCAGCTGGCGGATCGATTTCACCGTCGACCGGAGCGACAGCGCCGAGGTGTAAGGCCCGAAGTACAGCGCCCCGTCGTTCTGGACGCGCCGCGAGTAATGGACGCGCGGAAAGGCTTCGGTCACGGGCAGCTTCAGGTAGAGGTAGTTCTTGTCGTCCTTGAGCCGGATGTTGAACCGCGGCCGGTAGTTCTTGATCAGGTTGTTCTCGAGGACGAGCGCCTCGACCTCGTTCGCGGTGGTGACGAACTCGAAGTCGGTCGCCCGGCGCACGAGCTCCGAGATCCGCGCCGTCTCCGCGTAGCCAGGGGTGAAGTACTGGCGCAGGCGGTCGCGCAGGCGCAGCGCCTTGCCGACGTAGATCACCTGGCTCCGCTGGTCGCGGAACATGTAGACACCAGGCGTGTCGGGAACGGCCTGCAGCCGTCGCTTGATCGCGTCTTCCAGGGTCGCGCTCATCAGAGTGTCGTTAGCGATTCTAGGAACCCATAAACTCGGCGCCGTGGCCTCAAAGCCGAGCCCAACGCCAGAGCTGCCGCCTCCGCCCCCGGCGCACCAACCCACGGGAACGGCCTTCCTGCGCATGCCCTACAACCCCTGGGCGATCGCGAGCGTCTCCTTCGCCGCCTCGACGGTGATCGGCACCTGGTGCCTGGGCGGGCTGGTCGCCGTCATCACCGGCCACATTGCCCGCCACCAGATCAAGCGCACTGGAGAGGCTGGCGGATCGCTGGCGCTGGCGGGGCTGATCGCCGGCTACGTCGCCATCGCCCTGACGGTCGGCTTCTTCACCCTCTACATCCTGTTCTTCGTCTTCGTGTTCGCGTACGCGGCGACCCATCCGGCACCGACGCCCTCACCGACCCCCGGCTAGACTCGCTTCATGAGCTCCAACGACCCCTCGGCGGCCCAGGTGACGGGTCAGCAATCGGCGCCGTCCAGCACGGTGCCTCATACCCCGGGCCTGCCCGGGTACGCCGCGACCACCACCCCGACCAACAACCTGGCCGTGGTCAGCTTTGTCGCCGGCCTGGCGTCGTTCTTCGCGCATGTCATCCCCGTGGTCGGTGGGTTCACGGTCGCGGTGGTCGCGATCATCACGGGTTTCATCGCCCGGGGCCAGATCAAGCGCTCGGGAGAGCAGGGCATGTGGATGGCGAACGCCGGCATCATCATCGGCTTCCTCCACTTCGCGTTGGCGTTCGTTCTGGCGATGCTCTTCCTGTTCTTGATCTTCGTGGTCGGTGTGACGATCTTCAGCATCTCCGCGCACGGAGGTGGAGGGACTCCGACCCCAGTTCCGTCCGCTTAGGAATCGCCCGAACTACAGATCCGAATCTCTATTTGGGTCCGCGCGCTTTACCATTGCCGCCGATGTCAGACAACCCTCCGGCCTACCCGCCTCCACCACCACCCAGCGTTCCCCCGCCGCCACCCGGCTACGGGATGCCTCCCGGGTACCAGGGTCCGACCGCGCCGGACTACCCCCAGCCATACCAGTACCAGCCGCCGCAGCCCTATCCAGGAACGGGTTCGGCGGGCATCGGCGGCGCGGCCGGTCTCATGTCGCAGTTCACCGGCCGGGCGGGATGGTCATGCCTCATCGGTGTAGCGACGATCGTGGCGCCGTTCTTCTTCAATTTCGTCTTTTACGTGCTGGCGCTGATCGGGCTGCTCTATGGGATCCAGGCCATCCGGCGGGGTCAGCTGATCGGCGGCGTCGTCGGCATCGTGCTGAACGCGATCGGCGGTTTGCTCACGATCTTCCTGCTGGCCAACCGCTAGCCGCTCGGCACCCAGGTTCGGGGGCTCGTCCTTCGCGGGGATGGTCGCGATCGGGAAGATCGCTGCCACGAGCGTGACCACAACCGCGGCCCACAGCGCCGCATCTAGCGACCAGCCGATGAGCGGCCCCGCCGCGGCGGAACCGATCGGGCCACCCACCATGTTGAGCGACATCGAGACGGCGAACACGCGGCCGAACCTCGCCGGGTCTGTCCTGCGCTGGCGCAGCGTGAACAGCGCGACGTCGAAAGGCCCATTCACGAAACCGATGGCAAACATCGCCACCGCGACCACGATCACAGAGCCCGCCAGCGGGAGCGCGGCCATCGCCACCCCGCAGGCGAGCACGGAGGCGACCATCAGCCGCCTCTCCCGGCCCGCCATGCGGATCCGACCCGTCAGCAGGGCCGAGACGATGCCCGCGGCGCCCATCAATCCCCAGAGGTAGCCGACCGTCGCCGGGCCCTGGTGGAGGCGCCCCAGCAGGAGCACTGGCACCGCGATGGCCAGGCAACCCCACCCGGCGCTGAAGCTCGAGAGCGTGAGCGCGATGCCGCGGATGGTCGGGTTGCGGACGACGTAGACGAGGCCGGCCCACGCGTCCCTGAGCACGTCCCCCTCCGACCGCCTCGCCCCAGGGTCGCGCACGCTCAGCATCGCCACCGCCGAGCACGCGAAGAGCACGGCCGTCGCCGCCAGCGCCCACTCCCCGCCCGCCAGCGCGACGAGGACTCCACCCGCGGGCGCCCCGATCAACGAGGCGACGACGTGCGTGGTGCTGTCCAGGGCGTTGGCGCGGGGCCATAGGCGCACCGGCACGATGGTCGGAAACAGCGAGCGCGCCCCCGCGGCGCTGAGCGGAGCGGTCAGGGACGCGACGCCGCAGATGGCCAGCAGCACCGGCGCGGGCAGGGCGTGGGCCAGGGACAGGCCGGCCATCAGCACGAGCGCGGCGGCGCCGATGGCGTAATCGACGGTCACCAGCCTGGCCCGTCCATACCTGTCGAGCAGCGCTCCGGCGATCGGGGACAGGAGCAGCCCGGGGAACGTGAGCAGGAACGCCGCGGCGCCGGCCAGCTGGGGCGAGTGGTACCGGGAGAGGACAAAGAGCACCAGGCTCACCGTGAGCATCTGCCCGGCGATGCGGCCGAGCAGGAGGCTCACCACCAGGCGTGGAAACCCCTCGACGCGGAGGAGCGCGCTGTAGGCGGTGGGAAGCTGAGTTTCGAGCTCGGTCGTCGTCTGAATCAGCCGACCGCGACCCGAGCGCGCCTGGAGCGACTCGCTCCGTTGGCCGACACCGGGGTCTTGCGCGCCTTCGCGAGCGGCGCGCCGAGGTACTGCCCGGTGGCCGACTCGCGGTTGGCGGCCAGCTGCTCGGGCGTGCCCTCCGCGATCACGTATCCGCCTTTCTCACCGCCCTCCGGCCCCAGGTCGATCACCCAGTCCGCGGTCTTCAGCACGTCGAGGTTGTGCTCGATCACGACCACGGTGTTGCCATGGTCGACGAGCCGGTGCAGCACCGCCAGCAGGCGTTCCACGTCCGCGTAGTGGAGCCCGGTCGTCGGCTCGTCGAGCAGGTAGAGCGTCCGTCCGGTGTCCCGGCGGGACAGCTCCGCGGAGAGCTTGACCCGCTGCGCCTCGCCGCCCGAGAGCTGCGTCGCCGGCTGCCCGAGCCGGATGTAGCCCAGCCCGACGTCATGCAGCGTGCGCAGCTTGGTCTTGATCGGCGGCACGTTTTCGAAGACCTCGAGCGCCTCGTCCACCGTCATCTCCAGCACGTCGGAGATGGAGTGGCCGCGGAACTTGACCTCCTGCACCTCGCGCGAGTAGCGAGTGCCGTGACAGACCTCGCAGGGTACGTACACGTCCGGCAGGAACTGCATCTCGATCTGGATGATGCCGTCGCCCTGGCACGCCTCGCACCGACCGCCCTTGACGTTGAAGCTGAAGCGCCCAGGCTTGTAGCCGCGCATCTTCGCCTCCGGGAGGGTCGCGAAGAGGTCGCGGATGTAGGTGAACATGCCCGTGTAGGTCGCGGGGTTGCTCCGCGGCGTGCGGCCGATCGGGGACTGGTCGATGTCGATGGCCTTGTCGAGATGGTCCAGGCCTTCGACCGCGCTGTGCGGCCCCGGCCGCTCCTTCGCGCGGTAGAAGTGCTGCGCGACCTTGCGGCTCAGGATGTCGGTGATCAGGGACGACTTGCCAGAGCCGCTCACCCCTGAGACCGCGACGAAAGCTCCGAGCGGGATTGTGACGTCGATGTTCTTCAGGTTGTTCGCCTGCGCGCCGCGGATCACGAGCTGCTTGCCGTTGCCCTTCCGGCGGCGCGGCGGGACCGGAATCATCCTGTCGCCGCGCAGGTAAGCCGCCGTGATCGAGTGCGGGTCGCGGAGCACCTTGTCGACCGGGCCCGCGGCCACGATCTCACCGCCGTGCTCGCCGGCCGCCGGGCCGATGTCGACCATGTAGTCGGCCGAGCGAATCGTCTCCTCGTCGTGCTCGACCACGATCAAGGTGTTCCCGAGGTCGCGAAGGCTGATCAAGGTGTTGATCAGTCGCCGGTTGTCACGCTGGTGCAGCCCGATCGACGGCTCGTCGAGGATGTAGAGAACGCCCATCAGCTTGGAGCCGATCTGCGTCGCCAGCCTGATGCGCTGCGACTCGCCGCCGCTCAAGGTGTTGGCGGGACGCTCGATGGTCAGGTAGTCGAGCCCCACGTCGATCATGAACTGCAGCCGCTCGCGGATCTCCTTCATGATCCCGCGCGCGATCAGCTGCTCGCGCTCGGTGAGGTCGAGCTTGTCGAAGAAGTCGATCGCCCTGCTCACCGCCAGCCGGCAGACCTCGGCGATGTTGTGGCCGCTGACCGTCACCGCCAGCGACTCGGGCTTGAGGCGCGTTCCCTTACACGTCGGGCAAGGCTTGTCCGACATGTACCGTTCGAGCTCCGCCTTCAGGTACTCCGACTGGGTTTCCTCGTAGCGCCTCTGCAGGTTGGCGACCACGCCCTCGAATGGAGCCTCGTACCAGCGCGAGTGCCCGTACTGGTTCTTGTAGCCGAAGCGGATCTTCTTCTCGCCGGTGCCGTTGAGGAGCATGTTCTGCTGCTGCTTGGTCAACTTCGACCATGGCCGGTCCATGTCGATGCCGAAGTACTTGCTCACGGACTCGAGCAGCTCCGGGTAGAAGAACTGGGAGCGGCTCCAGGCCGCGACCGCGCCCTGGCGCAGAGAGAGCGAGGGGTCTGGTACCACCAGGTCGGCGTCGACGACCAGCTGGAAGCCGAGCCCCGTGCACACCGGGCACGCCCCGTGCGGGTTGTTGAACGAGAAGTTGCGCGGCTCGGGCTCGGGAACGTTGGTGCCGTCGTACGGGCAGGCGTAGTCCTGCGACATGTTGATCTCTTCACCACGGTCGACGGGCGCGATGATCACCGAGCCTCCGCCAAGCCGGGCCGCGGTCTCGATCGAGTCGACGAGCCGGGTGCGCTGCTCCGGCCCGACCACGATCCGGTCGACGACGACCTGGACGTCGTGCTTCTTGTTCTTGTCCATCGGGATCTTCTCGCCGATCTCGTAGAGGCTTCCGTCCACGCGCACGCGGACGAAACCCGAGCGCCGCACGTCGTCGATCAGCGCGCGGTACTCGCCCTTGCGGCCCTTGACGACTGGGCCGAGGACCATGATCCGGGTGCCCTTCGGCAGCTTCTCCACGTGGTCCGCCATCTGCTCGACCGTCTGCCGGCGCACCTCGCGGCCGCAGACCGGGCAGTGCGGATGCCCGACCCGCGCGTACAGCAGGCGCAGGTAGTCGTAGATCTCGGTCACGGTGCCCACTGTCGACCGGGGGTTCTTGGAAGTCCCCTTCTGGTCGATCGAGATCGCCGGCGAGAGCCCCTCGATGATGTCGACGTCGGGCTTCTCCATCTGGCCGAGGAACTGCCGCGCGTATGCGGAAAGCGACTCGACGTACCGGCGCTGCCCCTCCGCGTAGATCGTGTCGAAGGCGAGCGAGGACTTACCGGAGCCTGAAAGCCCGGTGAAGACGATCAGCCTGTCGCGCGGGATCGAAAGGGTGACGTTCTTGAGGTTGTGCTCGCGGGCCCCGCGGATCGTGATCTGGTCAGTCGGCATTCGAACTCTCGGTTATCCCCTTCTCTCGTGTGATCGCAAACGTTCCGCTGGCGGTGGCCACGAGCCTTTGCCCCGGCCCCTCGACCCGGCACTCTGTGACGGCGGTCCGCCGGCCGGCGTGGACCACGCGTCCGGTCGCGCGCAGCGTCTCGCCCACCTTGGCCGCCGAGATGAAGCTGAGCTTCAGGTCGAAGCTCATGGAGCGCACGACCTCCGGCTTGATGGTACGCAACGAGCGGCCCATGGCAGAGTCGGCCAGGGCGCCGATCATGCCACCGTGGACGAAACCGGCGGTGTTGGCCATATCGCCGGTCGGAGTCATCTCGACCACCGCCACTCCTTCCTCCGCGGACACGTCCGCGATCCCCAGCCACTTCCACGCGGGGGAGGACACGTGCACCCTACTCACGGCCCTGGCCCTCCGGCACCGGCATACATGTAGAGGACGCGCGCGCGACCAGCCGCCGGCTGTCGTCGAACACGTCCGCCTCGCTGAAGAGCAGGGTCTGGCGCATCTCGACCACCCTCCCGACGGCCCGCAGCCGGCCCTCGATCGCGGGACGCAGGAAGTTGATCTTGAGCTCGATCGTGGTGTTCCACATCCCGTCTTCCTGGAGCGTGGCGAGCGACATCCCCATCGCCGCGTCGGCGATCTGGGTGATCACGCCGCCCTGGACGACCCCGCCGCCGTGGCGGTGCTGGGGGCCTGCGACCAGCTCCAGCACCACCCGCCCAGGCTCGGCCTCGGTGATCCGCGCCCCCAGGGTCTCCATCCAGCCGGCCGGCTCCGCGGACAGGAGCGCTCGTGCACGGGCGAAGTTTTGAACACGTTCGTTTTCCCTTGACTTGGGCGCAAGATTCATCTAGGCTCAGAGTTGAACATGTTCAAATCCATCTCTTGAACTGGGGTGATAAAACATGGAGCTGCAGCTGATCGACTACACCGTATACATACTGGCCAGCGTGTTCCTGACCGTCTGGGTCGGCGACACGCTCCGGCGAAACGGGCGTCCCTTCCTGGTCTCCGTCTTCAAAGAAGACGGGCTGGCCGACTCTGTGAACCGCCTCCTCGTCATCGGCTTCTACCTGGTCAACTTCGGGGCGGCGGCGATCCTGATCAACACCGGCGGAGTTCCCGGCTCGGTCGCCGACATGCTCAAGCAGACGGTGACGCGTGTCGGCGTCGTGCTCCTGGTCCTTGGGTTCATGCACTTCAACAATCTGTTGGTTCTGCACGTGATCCGCAGGCCGCTGCGCCAGAAGCCGGCCACGCCGGTCAACTACAACCCCTATCAACCCGCGCCAGGCGCCTAGGGCGGGCTCTTGGCCACAGCCTCCCCGCAAAGAACGGTCAGGACCCGGCGCGGCGAGACCTCGAGGGCGGCCATCCTGGGCGCCGCCCTCGACCTCTTCGGGGAGCGCGGCTACGACGCCACCACCATGCGTGCGATCGCGGAACGCGCCGGCGCCTCTCTGGGCAGCTCCTACCACTACTTTCCTTCCAAGGAGCACCTCGTGCTCGAGTTCTACCGCCACACGCACGAGCTGCACCTGGCGGCGATCGCTCCGCTGCTCGGCCGCGAGAAGGACCTGGCCGCGCGACTCCGCGGCACGGTCCGAGCCGTCGTGGTCACGTGTGAGCCCTTCCACGCGGTCGCGGGTTCGATCTTCAGCACCGTCGCCAACCCCTCCAGCCCGCTCAATCCCTTTGGCGGCGCGGCGAGGCCTCTGCGCGAGGAGGTCGTCGCCCTGTACGCCGAGGTCGTCAAGGGCTCGGACGCGCGCATCCCCGCCGACATCGGCGAGATGCTTCCCCTCAGCCTCTGGCTCTACCAGATGGCGATCCTCTACTTCTGGATCTTCGACAAATCTCCCGGGCGGCTGCGGACGCTCGAGGTGATCGACGAGACGGCCGACCTGATCGTCCGGCTTCTCGGGCTGGCCAACCTTCCGGTATTGCGCGGCTCGCGCAGGCGCCTCCTCGGGCTGATCAGGAACGTGATCGAAGGCTAAGGACCGCGACGTGTCTTTCTCCAGTTCCGGACAGTCGTCTTCTGCTTGGGCGCGGCCGCGATCGCCATCGCCACGTCGGCGTCGTCCTCTTTCGCCTCGAGCTCGCCCGACAGCCGCCGCCGCAGCATGATGATGCGGTCGCGCACCCGCGCCGCGTCCTCGAACTGAAGCTCCTTGGAAAGGCGGCGCATCTCCTTCTCGAGGTCGCGCACGATCGCCAGCAGGTCCTCGCGCGGCACGCCCGCGCCGGCCATGATCTCGATCGCGTCGGCCTGGATGTCGTTCTCGTTGATCTCGAGCGCGTAGATGGCCTTCTTCACCGTCTCCGGGGTGATGCCGTGCTCGGCGTTGTAGGCGATCTGCTTGTTCCGCCGGCGGTCGGTCTCGTCGAGCGCCTGGCGCATCGAGTCCGTGATCGAGTCGGCGTACATCACGACGTGACCCTCCACGTTGCGCGCGGCGCGGCCGATGATCTGGATGAAGGACCGGTACGCGCGCAGGTAGCCCTCCTTGTCGGCGTCCAGGATGCCGATGAAAGCGACCTCGGGCAGGTCCAGGCCTTCGCGGAGCAGGTTGATGCCCACGACCACGTCGACATCGCCTGTGCGCAAGGCGGTCAGCACCTCGATCCGCTGCATGGCGTCCAGCTCCGAATGCAGGTAGCGAACTTTGACGCCGTACTCGCGCAGGTAGTCGGCGAGGTCTTCGGCAAAGCGCTTGGTCAGAGTCGTCACGAGCGACCTCTGCCCCATCTCGGTCCGCTTCTTGACCTCGGCGAGCAGGTCGTCGATCTGGCCCTCGGTCGGCCTCACCTCGACCGTTGGGTCGACCAGGCCGGTGGGACGCACGACCATCTCGGCCGTCCGCTGCGACCGGCGAGTCTCGTACGGACCCGGCGTCGCAGAGACGTAGACCACGCTGTGCGCGCGCTCTTCCCATTCTTCGAAGCTCAGCGGCCGGTTGTCGAACGCGCTCGGCAGGCGGAATCCATACTCGACCAGCGCCGCCTTGCGCGACCGGTCGCCGCCCAGCATGCCTCCGATCTGCGGCACGGCCACGTGCGACTCGTCGATGAAGATCAGGGCATCGTCGGGCAGGAAGTCCATGAGCGTGTATGGCGCCTCGCCCGGCTTGCGGCGCGTCAGGTGGAGCGAGTAGTTCTCGATCCCCGCGCAGGTCCCGGTCTCGCGCATCATCTCGAGGTCGAAGTTCGTCCTCTGCCGGAGCCGCTGGGCTTCGAGCAGCCGGCCGTGGTCCTCGAACCACTTGCACCGCTCCTCGAGCTCGGCCTCGATGTCCGTCATCGCGAGCCGCAGCTTGTCGGCCGGCGTCACGTAGTGCGAGGCCGGAAACACCGTGAACTCATTCTTGGTGCCGAGGATCTCACCGGTGATGGAGTCGAGCTCCTGGATCCGCTCGATCTCATCCCCGAAGAACTCGACCCGAAAGACCTTCTCCTCGTTGGCCGGCACCAGGTCGACGACATCGCCGCGCACCCTGAAACGCAACCGCGCCAGGTCATAGTCGTTGCGCTCGTACAACATCTCGGTGAGCTTGCGAAGGAAAACCTCGCGGCGGATCGACTCGCCCTGCTCGACGTGGAGGGATTCGCCCATGTAGTCCTCGACCGAGCCGACGCCGTAGATGCAGCTGATGCTCGCCACGACCAGCACATCCCGCCGCGTGAGAAGGGATTGCGTGGTCGAGTGGCGCATGCGGTCGATGTCGTCGTTGCGGCTCGAATCCTTCTCGATGTACGTGTCGGAGCGCGCGATGTACGCCTCCGGTTGGTAGTAGTCGTAGTAGCTGACGAAGTACTCGACCGCGTTGTCGGGCAGCAGGCGCCGAAACTCCGCGCACAGCTGAGCGGCAAGGGTCTTGTTCGGGCTGAGCACGAGCACGGGACGCTGCAGCTGCTCCACCGCCCACGCCATGACGTTGGTCTTGCCACTCCCTGTCACGCCGGCCAGGACCTGCTGGGTCAGCCCCGAGCGGACGCCCTCGACGAGCTCGGCGATGGCCTGAGGCTGGTCCCCCGCGGGCTTGAAGGGTGCGTCGACGCGGAATCGATTCGTCATGGGGGACCTAATTCTAAGGCGCACATCCGTTCGGGTCCTCCCCATTCATGGGGAGGTGGCGCCGCAGGCGCCGGAGGGGCTGGCCAGTACTTGAAAGGCAGGCGTTACCAAATTAGGGACCAATTCACCTGGAGGTTGGAATGAAGGACGAGATCAAGGGGAAGGCGGACGAGCTCAAGGGCAAGCTGACCGGCGACAAGTCCGAGGAGTGGAAGGGCAAGGCGGAGCAGGAGGCGGACAAGATGCGCCGTAACGCCCGCGACATTCGCGACGACGTCAAGGACAAAGCCGGCGAGATGAGCGATGAAGAGCGGGCGCGCGACCGAGAGGCCGGGACCGTCCGCGAAAAGAGGTCCTGGTAGCTAGGGCAGGGACAGGATCATCGCGTCCACGATCGACCCGGCCTTGAGGCCCTGACCGCCCGCCGGAACGCGAACCAGGGCATGGGCGCCCGCAAGTGACATCAGACGCGAGGAGGACTGGGAGCCGGTCGTCTCCGCGACCAGCTCTCGTCCCTCGCGATGCAGCGTGACCCTCTGATACTCGGTCCGCTCGGCCGTGGGCTTCGCGTCGTACGCGAGGCGGACCGGCAGCAGCGGCCGCTGCAGCTGGGCGAAGCCCTGCATCTTTCGCAGCGCCGGACGCACGAAGACCTCGAAGGTGACGATCCAGCAGCGGCTTGACCAGGTCGTGCGTGCCGACCGACACGCCGCCGGACGTGACCAGGGCGTCCGCACGAGCAAGCGCCCCCGTGACGAAGCCGCGCAGCGCAGCCGCCTCGTCGGGCGCGATGCCGAGCACGTCCACGTCCGCGCCCGCCTCACGCAGCGCCGCGAGCAGCGCCCACCGGTTCGAATCCTGGATCTGGCCTCTGCCGGGCGTCGTCCCCACCTCGACCAGCTCGTCGCCGGTCGACATGAGGGCGACCCGCGGCCGGCGATGCACGGGCAGCCGGGCGTGAGCGCTTGCCGCGGCGATGCCGAGCTCGGCCGCACCCAGCTGCGTCCCGGCCCGCAGGATGACGTCGCCCGCGCGCAGGTCCGAGCCGACCGTGTGGAAGTTCGTGCCGGGGACCAGCCGGGCAGGCACCTTGACGTGATCCCCCGCCACCTCGACGTCCTCGACCATGACGACGCAGTCGGTTCCGTCGGGCACGACGCCACCGGTCAGGATGCGTGTCGCGGTGCCTGGCTCGACGACCCCGTCGAACGGCCGGCCGGCGGCTGACTCGCCCACCACGCGCAGCGACATGCCCGCATCGGATGCGTGCACCGCGTAGCCGTCGACGGCGCTCGACGGGAACGGGGGCAGAGGAGCTCCGGCGACCAGGTCTTCGGCCAGCACCCGGCCTGGCGCCTCCGCCAGCGCCACGCGCTCGACGCCGAGCACGACGGTGCGCTCGAGCACCAGCGCCGCGGCCTCGTCGGCGTCGATCAGCGGATACGTCGACGCGCGCATCTAGAACCTCGGACAGTCGCGACTAACGGAACACTTCCTTGAGCAATTCACCGGATAGTCCGGACTATCCGGATGTTCGGCGTGGCTCATCGAGGCTATTCGTACCGCAGCGCGCGGGCGGGGTCCTGGCGGGCTCCGCGCAGCGCCGGCAGCAGGCCGCTCACCACGCTCAGCGCCGCCGCCAGCACGATCGCGATGAGCACCACGCGCACGTCGATCCGGAAGACGTCGAAGCCCGTCGAGGTGACCGACTGGGTCAGCCGGTCCACGGCCTCGTTGCCCAGCCGGCTGAGCCCGACGGCGACCATGGCGCCAACCAGGCCGCCGGCCAGCCCGATGCCGAGCGCCTCGGCGAGAAACAGCAGCAGGACGTCGCGCGAGCGCGAGCCGAGCGCCTTCAGGACGCCGATCTCCTTCGTCCGCTCGAGGACTGCCGTGTACATCGTGTTCGCGATCCCGAGGCAGGCCAGGAGCAGCGCCACCAGCGCCAGGCCGAGCAGCGCCACGCGCAGCTTGCCGAGCAGGTCCTCGAAGTTGCGGAACTGGTCGCCGAACGTCTGCGTCTGGAAACCCAGTGCCTCGACGCTCTGCCGCAAGCTCTCCACGTTCAGTCCCGAGTCGGCGAGCAGCGTGATGCTCGCGTACTCGCCACCTTTCCATCCGTTGGCCGCGGCCAGGCTGCTCCAGTAGCCACGCATCAGGCCGTACGGCGCGAGCGCGCCCGGGGCGCCCGCGGGGATGTAGTTGTTGGAGACGATCCCCACGACGAGGAGGTTGAGGACGACCGGCTTCGAGACCTGGTTGTGCACCAGGGCGGGGACCAGGCTGCCGTAGGTGGCCGTGAACCTGACCTGCGTGCCGACCGCGCCAGGTGGCGAGCGATAGCCGAGGGCGACGGCTTCGCTGTCGGTGAGCAAGACCTCCGACGAAGAGTCCGAGCTGGGCATGCGCCCGGCGCTCACAGCGGGCAGCGCGCTCGAGCCGGCCAGCAGCGGCAGCGAGACCAGGGCGCCGGTCGGGTTCGTGGCCGGCGGCTTGACGCCCAGGGGCGACGCACCGGCCGAGAAGGTGCCGTTCATGCCGACCTGTCCCCACGCCGCCTTGACGTGCGGAAGCTGCGTCAGCGTGGTCATGGTGCCTTCGGTGAACGCCGGCGTCGAGGCGTCCGCCACCGGGTAGACCGCGACCTGGTGCACCTGGCTCGTGACCAGGGCCGGCGAGCTCAAGGCGTCCTGCAGGCCGCCCGCGAGGGCGACGATCAAGCTCAGGGCCGCGATGCCGATCGCCACCCCGGTGGTGGTGAGCGCGGTCCGGAGCGGCCGCCGGCCGGCGCTGCCGAGGCCGAGCTTGAGCGTGTCCCGCCACTGCATCCGGGGGGCGGGGTCGATGGGCTCCTGGCTGCGCACGGTCGGCTGGCCGGCATCGAGCTCGATCGCCCGGCCGTCGATCATGCGCACGACCCGGCGCGCGTGCCGGGCGACCTCGGGGTCGTGGGTCACGAGCACCACCGTCGCGCCGCGCCGGTTCAGGTCGTCGAGCAGGCTGAGCACGCCCTCCCCCGCGGCGGAGTCGAGGCTGCCCGTCGGCTCGTCGGCCAGAAGGAGTCCCGGGCGATTGGCCAGCGCCCGCGCGACGGCGACCTTCTGCTGCTCCCCGCCCGACAGTCGCCCGGCCCGCGTCCGGGCCCGGTCCTCGAGGCCGACGAGAGCCAGCAGGTGCCGTGCCCGCTTGCGGCGCTCCTCGAGCTCGACCCCGGCGAGGGTAAGCGGAAGCGCGACGTTGTCCTCGACCGTCATCGACGGGATGAGGTTGAACGTCTGGAAGATCGTGCTCACGCGCTGGAGGCGGTAGTCCGAGAGGGCCCGGTCGGGCAGTTCGCCGAGCGGCAGCCCCGCGCCGTACACGTGGCCGGAGGTCGGGCGGTCGAGACCGCCCATCAGCGACAGCAGCGTGCTCTTGCCGCAGCCGGAGGGTCCGACGACGGCCACGTACTCGCAAGGCCCGACGTCGAGGGTCACGTTCCGCAGCGCGGCCACGCGCGTCTCGTTGCGGCCGCCGAACTCGCGCGAGACGGCGTCGAGGCGCAGCCCCACGGCCTGGCCGAGGAGGTCGCGGAACCGGTCGGGGTCGACCGCCGCTGCCGGCTCGGCCGCCGGGGCCGGCTCGACCGCCTCGACGGCTGCCGCCACCGCCGCCTCGCCGTTGGTGTGGGCCTCGCCGTTGGTATGGGCGTCGCCGTTCTGGCCGTTCTCGGCGGGACTCGCGGCGGTCGCCTCGGTGGCCAGGGCCGCGGCTGCCTCGAGCTCTCGGCGCGAGCGCCGACGGCGGCGCTTGGGGCCGCTCGGCTCGATCGGATTCGTCGCGACTGTGGCCACCCCGGCCCTCCTTTGCCCGCAGTCTAAGTGTTGGCGCTCGCCCTACTTAACGGTCAGTGGCCCGGTTTCGCTACCTGCTTCTCCAGCCATTCCATGTACTTCGACGAGCCGCCTTCGATCGAGACCTGCAGGATCTCGGGGAGCTCGTACTCGTGGCGGCTCAGGACGAACTCCTGGACCGCCTGGGCCTGGGACTCCAGGGTCTTGACGAGGAGGAGGGCCTCGTGCTCCCGCTGCAGCTGGCCGTCCCAGTAGTAGATCGAGTGCACGGTCGGCACGACCGAGCAGCACGCCGCCAGGTGCTCGATCACCAGGGCCTCGCCGAGGCGCTCGGCATCGTCCCGCGCGCCCGTCGTGACCATGATCAGGACCGCCTTCTCCCCCATCGCCGCCCTAATTCTCCGTTTTTCTGGGTCTATCGAGCCAGACGGTGCCGGCCAGGAGCGCGATCGCGCCCAGCACCACGCCGCCGATGACGTCCGACTCCCAGTGCACGTCCATGTACAGGCGGTCGAAGGCGAGGACGGCGATCACGGCGATCGCCCCGATCACAGCGCCCGTCCGGACGCCGCGCGAAGGCGACAGGCGCGCGATCACGAATGCGATGAGCCCGTACACGATCACCGCGCGCAGCATGTGCCCGCTCGGAAAGCTGTTGCCGAGCCCTGCGTTCGAGGCGAAGGCTTCACTGATGCTCGGACCGTCGGACTGCGCCAGCGAAAGGGGCGGCGCCGGGTGATGAAGGTTGAGCTTGTAGAACAGCTCGAACCCCTGCGCGGCGATGAAGGCGATGAAGACCAGCGCGTCCGAGCCGAAGCCTCCGCGCCACAGGTACAACGTCAGCGCGAGCATCAGGACGGTTGTCAGCTCGAGGCCGCCGAGCTCGGCGATCACCTGGAAAAGAGGATGGAGCGAGGGCTGCCACAGCTGGTGCGTGTCCTGCGCGATCTGCAGGTCGAGGCTGTCGAAGACGCCCGCGGTGATGGCGATGGTAAGCGCGATGAAAAGGACACTGAGGATCGCGATTCCGACAAGGCGAGGAGTTAACGGCACGGGAGGGGACCTCGGCGAGAGATTCGGTGCACAGGCGGCTGAGATGCTAGGCGCGGTCGAGCACCGGAGCGAGCGCACTCCTCCCGGGGTCCCCGCGCCGTGGTTGCGCGGGGGTGACGAGGAGCGGAGGCCGCAACGACGCAGATCGGCTGCATGGGCGCCGAAGATCCGTCGAGGATCTCCGCCCGGGCCGTTACCGCTGGCAACGGCGGCAGAAGACCGTGGTTCGGCCGGCGATGCGCGTGGAGCTCAGCGGCCTCCCGCACGTGAAGCACGGCTCCCCGGCGCGGCCGTACACGAGGAGCTTCTCCTGCTGGCCGCCGGCCTCGCCCCACGCGTCGCGGTACGTGTCCACGGAGCTGCCGCGGTTCGCGATCGCGACCAGGAGCGACTCGCGCAGCGATTCGTGGAGCCGGCGCGCGGACTTCTTGCTCACGGTGTTCGCCAAGCGGCCGGGTCGGAGCCGCGCTCGATGCAGCGACTCGTCGGCGTAGATGTTGCCCACGCCGGCGATCGCCTTCTGGTCGAGCAGCACTGCCTTCAGCGGCGCGCGCCGGCGCTTCAGCTCCCGGTACAGCTGCTCGGCCTGGAACTCCATGTCGATCGGCTCCGGCCCAAGGCGCGGCATCTTCTTCGACGCCAGCAGCGCCTCTTGCGTGCCGACCAGCAGGCGGCCGAAACGGCGCGGGTCGCGATAGCGCAGCTGCCGACCGTCATCGAGAAAGAAAACCGCGTGCGTGTGCTTCTCGAGCGGCGTGACCTCGTCGACCAGGCGCAGCTGCCCGGTCATGCCGAGATGCACGACCAGCAACACGTCCTCCTCCTCCCCATTCATGGGGAAGCGGCCTTTTCCTCCCCATTCATGGGGAGGTGCCGGCAGAGCCGGCGGAGGGGCAGGGCCGGAGGGGCCGGGGCGCGAGCCCGGCCCGGGGCCGGGGACAAGCCGAATCAGAATGTATTTGCCCCGCCGCGCGACGGATTCGATGCGCATCCCGACCACCGCGTCGACGAACTCCTCCGGCTCCGGATGGCGCACGATGGTCCGAAAGCTCAGCTCGCAGCGCGCGATGGTCCGGCCGACGAGGTGCGGACGCAGGTCGGCGACGATCGTCTCTACTTCCGGAAGCTCAGGCACAGCTCGGATAGTCCGGACTGACTGAACATCTCGATGAGCTGAAGGCCGGATGGTCCGGACGATCCGGGAAAGTCAGCGCCTCAGGCACGAACGACCGCGAGCTTCTTCATGTCGGCCCAGTTGGGGCCCGCCTTCATCTCCACCTCGATCCCCGTCTCCAGCTCGTAGGCGCCGGTCATGATCCGCGGCACCTTCTCCGCGAACTGGTCGAGCTCGCCACGCGGCACCTCGAAAAGCAGCTCGTCGTGGACCTGGAGCAGCATGCGGCCCTCGATCTCGTCCGCCTCGATCTCGCGATGCAGCCGCACCATCGCGATCTTGATGATGTCCGCGGCGAGCGATTGCATCGGAAAGTTGATGGCCATGCGCTCGGCCGCGCTGCGCAGCTGATAGTTCGGCGAGCGGAGGTCGGGGATGGCGCGGCGCCGGCCCGTGGCGCTGACCACGAATCCCTCCTCGCGCGCTTTGCGCCGCACCTCGTCGAGGTATTCGCGCAGGTGTGAGTAGGTGGACCAGTACTGGCCGAGGAACTCGCGGGCGACGTCGCCGGTGATGCCGAGCTGCTGCGACAACCCGTACTCGCCCTGTCCATAGATCGAGCCGAAGTTCGCGACCTTGGCGAGCCGGCGCTGGTCCGGGTTCACGGCCTCGATCGGAATCTTGAAGACGGCGGCGGCCGTCGCCGTGTGGATGTCCTGGCCGGCCGCAAACGCCTCCAGGAGCCTGGGGTCGCCGCTCAGGTGAGCGGCGATCCGCAGCTCGATCTGCGAGTAGTCCGCCGAGACCATGACGTGGTCCGGCCGCCCTGCCTTGAAGGCACGCCGGATCCTCTGTCCAAGCTCGGTCCGGATCGGGATGTTCATGAGGTTGGGGTTGGACGATGCGAGGCGGCCCGTCGCCGTGCTCGCCTGGCCGAACGACGTGTGCACGCGCCCGCTCAATGGATCGACCAGCTGGGGCAGCGCGTCGACGTAGGTCGACTTCAGCTTCGACAGCTGGCGGTGCTCCAGGATGAGGCCGACGATCGGGTGCTTCTCGCGCAGCGACTCGAGGGTGTCGGCGTCCGTCGAGTAGCCGGTCTTCGTCCGCTTTCCCACCGGCAGGCGCAGGTCTTCGAAGAGGACCTTCGCCAGCTGCTGCGGCGCGTTGAGGTTGAACTTCTCGCCCGCCACCTGCTCGACCTCCGACTCGATCGCCGCGAGCTGCGCACCGAGCTCGTCCTGCATCTGCTTGAGGTAAGGCACGTCGATCGCGACGCCCTCGGTCTCCATGTCCGCGAGCACGCCGGCCAGCGGAAGCTCGATCTCGTGGAACAGGTAGTCGACCCCGAGGTTTCGCATCTCGGCCTCGAGCCTCGGCCGCAGGTTGATGATCGCCTCGGCGCGGCGGGCGGAGAACTCCGCGGCCTCGCCTTCGAGGATGGCGGACGGCTTTCGCGCCGCACGGCCGGTGCCGAGCAGCTGCTCGGTGCTGATGAGCTCGGTGCCGAGAAACTCGCGGGCGAGGTCCTCGAGCCGCGGGTCGCGCGAGCCTGCGCCGAGGAGGTAGGCCGCCAGGAAGGTGCTGAACGCCCAATCGCGCTTCCCGCCGCCGAGCGAGCGAAGGGCAAGCTCGGTCTCCTTGGCGTCGTGCCCGGAGATCGGCCGGCCCGACAGCGTGCTCGCGACCGCGTCCATAGCCTCCGCGCGGGCGACGTAAAAGGTGTTGCCGCCGCTGGAGACGCCGAGGCCGCAGATCCGGCAGCCTCGGCCGGTGCCCTCGGTGAAGGTGTAGACGCCGACGTCTTGGGAGCCGTCGAGGAGGCTGGCTGCCTCGGTCGGGTCCTCGATGATGCGAAGGCCGGCCGGCCGGGGCGCCGGTTCAAAGGCAAGGCTCGGCTGGACAGGGACCTGGTCCGGCGGCGGAAAGCGGGTCAGCAGCTGGCGGAACTCGAGGTGGTCGAACACCCGGCGCGCGTCGTCGTAGTCGTAGCGGCTCCAGCGCGCGTTTTCGAGCTCGAGCTCGACCGGCACATCGCGGACGATCGTGACCATCCGCTTGCCCAGTCGCACCTTGTCCGAGTTGGCCTTCAAGGAGGCTTTCAACCGGCCCTCGGGCAGCTCCTCCACGCGGTCCAGCAGGGTCTCCACCGTCACGTAATCCTGGACGAGCTTGGCCGCCGTCTTGTCGCCGACACCGGGGACCCCAGGGATGTTGTCCGAGGTATCGCCCCTCAGGGCTTTGAAGTCGACCAGCTGCGGCGGCTCGAAGCCATAGCGCTGGCGCACCTGGTCCGGACCGTAGACAAAGGTGTCGGTGATCCCTCGCCGAGGCACCAGCGCCTCGACCGACTCGGTGACGAGCTGCAGGCAGTCGAGGTCGCCGGAGACGATCGTCACCGCGTGCCCTCGCTCCTCGGCGATCCGCGCCAGGGTGCCGATCACATCGTCCGCCTCGAAACCCTCCACGCCGTAGATCGGGATCGAGAACGCCCCGAGCACCTCTCGCACCATCTCCAGCTGGGGCCGCAGGTCTTCCGGCATGGCGCGCCGGCCGGCCTTGTACTCCTTGTACTCCACGGAGCGAAAGGTGGGCTTGCCCAGGTCGAAGGCGGCGATGGCGAACTCGGGTCGCGACGCCAGGACGATCGCCAGCATCGACGTGAAGCCGTACACGGCGTTGGTCACCCGGCCGTCCGACGTGCTCATCGGCGGGAGGGCGAAAAACGCTCGATAGATGAGGCTGTGGGCGTCGATCAAAATCACACGCCCGCGCCTACCCTTGGGCACGTTCGAAGTGTACGTACGCACGCTCGACACCCTTCAGGGGCTGGCGCGTTCAAATAGCAGGGACTTGGAGGACCGAAGGCTAGAATGGATCCGAGGATGAAGAACCTCATCGAGGTGTCCGTGGACAGCATCCGCATCCACATGCCGACTGCCCAGCACCTGGTGATCCTCAAAGAGAAGGAGGCGGACCGTTACCTCCCCATCTGGATCGGCTCCTTCGAGGCCCAGGCCATCGCGACCAAGATCTCGGGCAACGCACTCGGCCGCCCGCTGACGCACGACCTGATGGCCACCGCATTCGGCGACCTCGGCATCAGCGTCAGGCGCATCGTCGTCACGCGCCTCGCGGACCAGGTGTTCTACGCGCGTCTTTACGTGAAGCAGAATGGACGCGACCTCGACTTCGACGCCCGGCCGTCGGACGCGATCGCGCTCGCGGTCCGCGTCGAGTGCCCGATCTTCGTCGCCTCGGAGGTCATGGAGACCGCCGGCATCATCCCCGAGGCGGACGAGCTCGAGGGTGACAAGGACAAGACGGAGACGGTCGTCGATGAGGAGCGCCTCGCGGTCTTTCGCGACTTCGTGAACAGCCTGGACCTCCCCGAGCTTCCCGACGAGCCGGGCGCCAAAGACGAGCCCGGCGCCCAGGATCGGCCCGGAGGACGCCCCGGCCGGGGCTGACCAACACGCACCTCAGCGGCGAGCTCGAGCTCGCCTTCCGCGTCACGGTCGCCCTCGCCCTCGGTCTTCTGATCGGCGCCGAGCGCGAGTTCCGCGGCCACCCGGCAGGGCTGCGCACGATGGCGCTGATCAGCGCGGGGTCATGCATGTTCACGGGCCTGGGCCTCATCCCGGATTTCCCGAAGACCGTCGACCCGACGCGCATCGCGGCCCAGATCGTCACCGGCGTCGGCTTCCTGGGCGCGGGCAGCATCCTGCGCCAGGGCGAGCTCGTCCGTGGATTGACGACCGCTGCTTCGATCTGGGTCGCCGCCTCGTTGGGCATGGCGGTCGGATTCGGCTATTACGGTGTGGCGGTCTACGTGACGGTGATCGTGGTCATCATCCTGGTCGCGCTGAAACCGCTGGAGGAACGTTTCTTCCGAAGCCGCGGACACCGGCGCGAGACCGACCCGCAGACCGACGAAATCCATCCATGACCGCTCGGCGGATCGCAATCGTCACCGACTCGACCGCCGACCTGCCCGCGCAGCTCGTCAAGTCACGGGGCATCACTGTCGTGCCGCTGACCCTCGACTTCGAAGGCCGCTCGCTGCTCGACGGCGTCGAGATCAGGCCGTCGGAGTTCTACCGCAAGCTTCCCAACGCGACCACGCATCCGACCACGTCGCAGCCGTCCCCGGCCCGTTTTGCCGAGGCTTACGCGGGGCTTCTCGACGATGACACCGACGTCGTGTCGATCCACATCTCCGAGAAGCTGAGCGGGACGTACGCGTCCGCGGTGCAGGGCGCCGAGATGACAGACCCGAAGCGGGTATACGTCGTCGACTCACAGCTCGTCTCGATGTCGCTCGGTCTCCTGACCCTGGCCGCGACGCAGGTCGCGGCGCAGGGCGGGGATGCGGGCGCGGTCGTGCAGCGCGTGACCGAGATGCGCGAGCAGGTGCACACCTATTTCTCTGTCGCCACGCTCGAGTTCTTGCGCCGCGGCGGGCGCATCGGCCGCGCCAGCGCGATGCTCGGTTCGGTGCTGCAGGTCAAGCCCGTGCTGTGCATCCGCGACGGCCTGGTGACGCCGTTGGAGCGCGTGCGCACCTTCGAGCGCGCGCTCCAACGGGTGGTCGAGCTCACGCGTGAGGTCGACCGCGGCAGCGGCCTGTGCGTCATCGTGGGTCACGCCGACGCCGAGTCCGACGCCGAGCGCGTCGCGCGCGAGCTGGAGCCGGTCGCGGAGACGTTGATGATTCAGCCGCTCGGTCCGGTGGTCGGCGCGCATGCCGGTCCGGGCGTCGTCGGGGTGGGCTGCTACCCCGCGGACCTGCTGCCGCTCGGCATCAAGATGACCGCCAGCGCGCAGAGCCGGGCATGACCAGCTTGGTCACGCGGCCCTCGACGGCGAGCGCCTGCAGGTGCGCCAGCCCTTCCTGCAGCGCCAGCCGCTTCTCGTAGAGATTCTCACGCGGGCCCCACAGGTCGAGCGCCACCTGCCACCCGGACTTCGCTTCACGGCCCACGATCTCCAACACCTGGTCGAGCCTGCGGGCGTGGTGCGAGACGAGCGCATCGACGCGCTGCTTCACCCCGGTGAAAGGACGGCCATGGGCCGGCAGCACGAGCCTGGGCTCCAGGGCTGCCATCCGGCGCAGACCGTCCAGGTAGTCGTGCAGCGGGTCAGGCGTGCTCTGCGGGTGCAGGCCGATGTTGGGCGAGAGGTCGGGCAGGATGTGGTCGCCGGCGAAAAGCAAGCCCGCCGCCGCCTCGTGCAGGCAGATGTGGCCGGGCGAGTGGCCAGGCGTCCACTCCACCCTCAGGACGTGAGCGCCCATCTCGATGAGCTCCGCGCCGTCCAGCTGCACCGATGGGTCCGCGGGCTTCACGACCTGGCTCAGAGCCCGCTGCGAGTTGCTGAGGACCTCGGCTTCGTCTTCGGGGACCCCGTGGACGAGCAGGTATCTCCTCACCTCCTCGACCAGATGCTCGAGCTCGACGTAGCGCGGATGCACCAGGGGGACCTCGAGGCGGTGCATGTAGAGGTCGGCCAGGCCTTCCCCGGCCAGGGCGCCGGCCGCGCCGTAGTGGTCGGGGTGGATGTGCGTGACGACAAGCCTGCGCAGCCGGCGCGCGCCCAGCTGCTCGAGGGCGCGGTGAATGGCCGTGAGCGAGTCCTCCGAGTTCATGCCGCAGTCGAGGAGGTCGACCTCCTGGCCGGACTTGAAGAGGAAGACATTGACCAGGCCGTCCTCGAAAGGGATGGGCAGGCGGAGCTCGAAGACGCCGGCGGCGACCTCGGTCAACCCCATTTCGACAGCCATCCCGGCATTGTCGCTGAGGGATCTAAGATGAGTACCGAACGGTACTCGAACGTACTAGTTATCGGCGGATGCACCAGGGGGACCTCGAGGCGGTGCATGTAGAGGTCGGCCAGGCCTTCCCCGGCCAGGGCGCCGGCCGCGCCGTAGTGGTCGGGGTGGATGTGCGTGACGACAAGCCTGCGCAGCCGGCGCGCGCCCAGCTGCTCGAGGGCGCGGTGAATGGCCGTGAGCGAGTCCTCCGAGTTCATGCCGCAGTCGAGGAGGTCGACCTCCTGGCCGGACTTGAAGAGGAAGACATTGACCAGGCCGTCCTCGAAAGGGATGGGCAGGCGGAGCTCGAAGACGCCGGCGGCGACCTCGGTCAACCCCATTTCGACAGCCATCCCGGCATTGTCGCTGAGGGATCTAAGATGAGTACCGAACGGTACTCGAACGTACTAGTTATCGAGAACTGCACCAGGGAGGAGCGCGATGTCCGAAGTCCAGATGACCCCCGACCAGATCGTCGAGGCCATGCCCAACTACCTGATCCCCGAGAAGGCCGGCAGCACCAACGCCACGATCGTCTTCGACCTGAGCGGCGAGGGCGGCGGCAAGTGGTGGGTGCGCGTTCACGAGGGCAAGGCCGACTCCGGGAAGGGCGAGCCGCCCGAGTCGCCGAAGCTGACCCTGAAGGCGTCGGTCGACGACTGGATCAAGATCATGACGGGCAAGCTCGACGGGACCTCGGCGTTCCTCCAGGGCAAGCTCAAGACCGACGGCGACCTGAGCCTGGCGATGAAGATGCCGACGATGTTCCGGAGACCTGGCTAAAAGCTGAACTTCCAGGTGTCGAGCCTGGCGCCCATGTCGGCCTCCAGGTCGAGCAGCCCGGAGTGCAGCTGCCTCGCTGGTAGGTGGAGACGATCATGAAGGCGTAGTCCCCTGAGCAGGGGCTGGAACCCGCAGGCCGGGCGCTGGGGCATGGTCCCGGGGTGGCCGGCACGTAGGTGATGTCAAAGGTCAGGTCGAGGCCTTCGGGGCTCTGGCTGGACTGCGCCCTCTCCCGGTACCGCCAGGCGCTCGGGTAGCAGAAGCCCCAACCTACCTGCTGGTCCTCGTACGCGTGGTCGCCTACTACACACTTGAGATCGGCGCCGATCTGCGGTACGCTCGGCACCGGCCGCTGGTCGAGGCCCGGCTGGCAACCGGCCAACGCGAGCAGCGCCAAAGCGACGAGGACGTTCCGGGGGAAAGGCAGCGGGGACCGCATCGGCGACTAATTGTGCGGGAGCGGGTATGCATCCTGATGCGCGCGTTCTGACTCTCGGAATCCAAACGCCGCCGAATTCGGCAATGAGTTTGGAGGGGGGTTGAGCAGATGGCCACCAAGAAGATCGGCAAGGCTCCAGAAGAGAGGCTGGAAGCTGACAGGAGACGGCTCGAGCTGCTGGCCGCGCAGTGCGGCGAGGAAGCCGGGCTGCACCGCCCGTTGAACGACGTCGTCGGCGGCGTGATCACGGGGATTCCAGAGGAGACCGACCTCGCCCAGGCGCTCTCCGACCGCGAGACGTCCGACCTCCTGGTCCACCTGCTGGACCAGAACCGGGAGCAGGTCGAGCGCGCCCTGGAGCGGCTCCGCGAGGGCGCGTACGGGATCTGCGAAGGCTGCGGCCGGCGCATCCCGGAGGCCCGGCTGAGATATCAGCCGGCGGCGACCCGCTGCGTCGAGTGTCAGGCCCACTGGGATCGGCTTAACGGAAGGACCGCCTAAAACCGGTTCGCTCCGGTCGGTTTAGGTTCGCCTGGTCGTGCGGCGAAGTCCGAACGCGCCCAGCACCAGCCCGGCGACGACCATCGCCGACCCGATCCAGAACCACTTGATGTCGCCGGTCATGTAGCTGCCTGGGATGTAGCCCAGGCCCTGTCCCGCGAACACCGCGCCCGCCAGCAGCACGAGCACTCCCAAGACCGCGAGCCCGATCCTCACGGCAACTGGTTACCGGGGTGAGTTACTTCAAATTCCCCCGTAGACGACCGACTTCTCCTCGGTGTACTGGAGGAAAGCCTCCACCCCGTGCTCCTTGCCGAAGCCAGACTGCTTCGTCCCGCCAAACGGCAGCTCGTCGTGGGCGATGACGATCGAGTTGACCCACGTGTACCCGGCCTCGAGCTCCAGCACGCCGCGGTGCGCCGCCGCCATGTTGCTCGTCCAGATCGACGAGCCCAGGCCGTACTGCGAGTCGTTGGCCAGGCGCAGGCCTTCGTCGAGGTCTTTGATCTTCCGCACCGGCAGCGCGGGGCCGAAGACCTCCTCCTTCCACATCCGCGCGCCGTCCGGGACGTCGGTGAGGATGGTCGGCTCGATGAACCAGCCTTTCTCGTAGTCCTCACCCTTTGGCCGGCCGCCACCGAAGAGCACTTTGGCCCCGTGGTCGACCGCGTCCTTGACCTGCGCCTCGACCTCGGCGCGTTGGGTCTCCGTGTGCATCGGCCCCATCCGGCTGTCCTTGTCCAGGCCGTTGCCCGGCTTCAGCTTGGACGCACGCGCGATGAGCTTCTCGAGCAGCGCGTCGTATGCACCCTCCTGGACGTAGAGCCGCTTGGTGGAGAGGCACTGCTGGCCGCAGTTGAAGAAGCGTCCGACCGAGATCGCACGCGCGGCGCCTTCGAGGTCGGCGTCGTCCAGCACGATGCATGGGTCGCTCCCGCCGAGCTCGAGCGTCACCTTCTTCAGCGACTCGGCCGCCTTGACCATCACCCGCTTGCCCGTCGGAGTCGACCCGGTGAGGGCGACCTTGCGGATGAGCGGATGCTCGACGATCGCCTCTCCGGTGGCCTGCCCGATGACGACGTTGACCACGCCTTCAGGCAGGCCGCCCTCGATCAGAGCCTCGATGCACGCGAGCGTTGCCAGTGGCGTGGTGCTCGCGGGCTTGAGCACCACCGTATTGCCCGCCGCGATCGCGGGCGCGACCTTGTTGGCGGCAAGCGTGAGCGGGAAGTTCCACGGCACGATGGCACCGCAAACGCCGATCGGCTTGCGCACGACGAGGCCGTACGTGGTGAGGTCGGGGAGCCGGACGTACTGGCCGTGGACCTTGTCCGCGAGGTCCGCGAACCACCCGATGTTCTCGCCAAAACGCCTCGCTTCCAGCCGCGACTCGAGGATCGTCTTGCCCTGGTCGTGAAAGCCCGGGCCGCGGCCTGCGCGGCCTTGTCGACGTCGGCGGGTCCGCCCGCGGGGACCTCGTCCACGACCTCGCCGGTGGCCGGGTTGCGGACCTCGTACGTCTTGCCGGAAGCGGCCTTGGTCCGGTCGCCTTCGATGATCATCGTCGCCATTCGCGGCACCCCCGTTGGATTCGTGGTTCAGGTACTTGGTTAAGGTTATCGGGTTCGATATGCCGGTCAGATTGGAGAAGCAGGGTGGCGTCGGTCTGCTGGTCCTCGACCGCCCGCCAGCCAACAGTTACGACTACGCGTTCCTGAGAGAGTTCGCCGGGGCTGTCGACGACGCGCGCGGCGACGAGGACATCCATGCCGTGGTGGTCACGAGCGCGTCGGAGAAGTTCTTCTCCGCCGGTGCCGACGTGAGCGCTTTCGGCGCCGGCACCACGAGGTCGCGCGTGATGACCGCGATCATGGCCCACGAAGCGTTTCGGAAGATGGAGAACACGCCGATCATCTTCATCGCCGCGATCGCGGGGCACTGCCTCGGCGGAGGCTTCGAGCTCGCGCTTGCGTGCGACCTGCGATTTGCGGCCGAGGGCTCGTATCAGATCGGCCTACCCGAGATCAGCCTGGGCCTCTTCCCCGGGTCGGGCGGCACGCAGCGCCTGCCCCGGCTCGTGGGTCTTTCGAAGGGACTCGACCTGATCATCAACGCGACCACGATGAATCCAGCGCAGGCCGGCGAGGCCGGGCTGGTCGACCGGCTGTTTCCGGACGCCGCCGCGTGCCGCGAGGGAGCGATCGCTTACGCGACGAAGATCGCCGCGGGTCCGAGCGTGGCGCTCGGGCACGCCAAGCTCGCCGTCACGCAGGGTTTCGGCGCGCCCCTCGACCTCGGACTGGCGATCGAGCGCGAGGCGATCAGCCGCGTGTTCGTCTCCCGGGACGCGAATGAGGGGATCAAGGCCTTCGGCGAGAAGAGAAAACCCGACTTCAAAGGGGAGTAAGATCTCCGACGAAATCAAGCAAGGAGGTGGCGTTGTCATGGCTGAAGAAGTGATCACGAATTCCCGGCCGTCGGCCGCCTCCGGAGGCGCCCTCTAGACACTCCGGCACCTGGGCGGACCGACATCGCCCACCTGTGGTTCGGAGGAGTCAGAGTTGTCCAGTTCTACTTTCCAGCTCGCATCGCTGGGCTGGGATTCCCGTTTCGCGGAAAGCTTCATCGAGATCGCGCCGCCGGGCGCCGTGGCTGCGCGCGTGATCGCCGACCATGGGGCCAGCTACCTCGTCCATGACGGCGCTTGCGCTCAGCGGGCGATGGCCCGGCACGTCGACCCGGCCGTCGGCGACTGGGTGACCCTCGCCGGCGGCGAGATCCGGGGAATCGTCGAGCGCCGCACCGTCTTTTCGCGCCGGGCAGCCGGCAACGAGAACCGCCGGCAGGTCCTCGCGGCGAACGTCGACGTCGCCTTCGTCGTGGCGGCGGCGACCGACGTCAACGTGCGGAGGATCGAGCGCTTCCTGACCATGGCGTGGCAGAGCGGGGCCGTGCCGGTCGTCCTGGTCACCAAGGCCGACGTCGCCCACTCGATCGAGGCGACGGAGGCAGACCTCGCGGCGGTTTCCGCCGGGACGCCGGTGATCGTCACCAGCAGCGTCACCGGCGAAGGCGTCGAGGCGGTCCTGGACGAGCTGCGCCCGGCCCGGACCGGCGTGCTGCTCGGTCCGTCGGGAGCGGGCAAGTCCACCCTCGTCAACACCATCCTCGGCACCGAGCTGCTGCGGACGCGCGAGATCCACGGGGCGTCCGGACAGGGAAGGCACGCGACGAGCCATCGCCAACTGGTGCAGCTGCCGGGCGGCGGCATGATCATCGACACGCCCGGCCTTCGCGAGGCGCAGCTGTGGCAGGGCGACGAGGGGATCGACCACCTGTTCGAGGACGTCGAGGCGCTCGCGCTCCAGTGCAGGTTCAGCGATTGCGCTCACGACACGGAGCCGGGCTGTGCGATCAAGGCTGCCCTGGCGGATGAAACGCTTGACCGCGACCGCCTCGAGAGCTACCGCAAGCTGCTGCGCGAGCTCCGTTCCATCGAAGTCCGCTCGAGCGCGCGCCTGCAGATCGAGGAGCGCAAGAAGTGGAAGCGCATCACCACGGCCGCGCGTGAGCGCGCGCGGCCGTGACCCCGGGGGCTTCTAACCGCGGGTCCAGAAGCCTCCGGGGTCGAAGCGACGGATCGAGGCCAGCTCGGCATCGGTCGGCGCCGGCGTTTCGCTCATATCGTCGGCGGCCCTGATGTCCCAGGCCGTCTCGCTCCGCACCTCGGCGAAGGTCCGTCCCGGGTGGACCGAAGCCACGTAGGCCTCGCCGCCTCCGAGCGGGAAACGCAAGACGCAAAGAGTCGTGATGATCGCGGCGGGCCCTCCGCCGAGAAGCCCATGGCGCCCGCGCCATCCCGGCGAGCCGTCGCCGAAGCCGGGCGAGGTGATGAAGGAGACGTCCTTGACGAGGCGGCGGCGCTCGTGCCGCATAAGCGTCACCCAGCGCCGGCTCAGGATTGCGATGTCGGCCCCTCCGCCGCTTCCCGGAAGCTTGACCTTCGGCCGCGCCGGGTCGCCGACGTACGAGGTGTTCAGGTTGCCGAAACGGTCCACCTCGGCGCCGCCGATGAAGCCCAGATCGACCAGTCCCTGCGCCAGGAGGGCCATGACGTTCGACATGCGTGTCGCCCACAGCGCGCCGGCGACGTTCGGCGGATCGCCCATCGTGCCCAGGAATTCGGTCGCCGGCTGGTCGCGCATCAAGCCGACCTCGAAGAGGCCGCGAGCGGTCGGGGCGTGCGAATTGCGCGCCACCGCATAGGCGAGGATCGGAAGCCGCATGCCGACGAAGACGAGGTCGCCGTCGCGGATCTCGCGCGACGCGACCGCGACCATCAGCTCCTGTTCGGTGTAGGGCGCTTCACTCATCGCTCATACGCAGCGCCCCCAGGTCGATCCGCGAAAGATAGGTCGATCGGTCGGGCAGGTCCAGCACCCATTGCTCGAGCCACGCATCGAAACCCTCACGCGTGCGCGACGCCTGGGCATAGTCGCGGTAGAAGGCGTGGTCGCGGTTGAAGTAGCCCTGCACCGGCGACGGGTGCGCACCTCCCGGTTCGCGCACTACGGCCGCCACCTTCGTTTCGGGAAACAGGACCCGGTTGGGGTGCCTGAGCACGACGGCGGGGTCGACGAGATCCTCGCAGGTGATTATCACGCTGGATGCCGCGAGCCCGGCCTCTTCTGTGATGCCCATCGGCCCCCACGCCTGCGCGTGTCCCTCTGCATCGCAGCGCTGCACGTGCACAATCGCCACGTCTGGCCGCACGGCATGAACACGCACCAAATCGCCATCCATCTCCAGACCCGGGTTCCGGTTGAGGATGTCGCTTCCCAGCGGCGTTCGCGACGGGATGTACGGAGCGTTCCACGCGGCGGCCCACAGTGCGAGCGCGATCGAGAAGTTCGTGTGGTCGTGGATCACGATCGACCGTGGTATGCCCTGTTCGGCGGCGCGGCGGTAACAGTGCCCGAGGCCCTCCGACACATTGCCCACCCAGGCCGCCGTGACCTGGCGAACACAGCCCGCGCCGATCATCTGGTCGAAGAGAGAGTCGGAGATCGGCCCCACCAGCTCGAGGTCACGGCGTCTCTGGCGGATGATCTCGTGTCCCGCCGCGAACGGGATCAGCGGCTCGAGCGCGACTCCCATCGCCACCCTGGCGCCGTCCGGAACGAATCGCTCGATGGCCTGGGCCATCGACATCACCTTGTCTATTGCGCGATCGACTCCACGTATGAACGGTAGTTGCGTTCGAGCTCGGCCATCGAGTCACCGCCGAACTTCTCGAGCAGCGCGTCCGCCAGGGTGAGCGCCACCACGGACTCGCCGATCACGCCCGCCGCCGGGACGACGCAGACGTCGCTGCGCTCGTAGTGCGCCTCCGTCTTCTCCTTGGTGTTGAGGTCGATCGACCGCATCGGCTTTTTCATCGTCGAGATGGGCTTGATCGCCACCCGAAGGTCGATCGGCTCGCCGTTGGTCACGCCGCCGGTGAGCCCGCCCGCGCGGTTGGTCAGGTGCCGGAAGCGGCCCTCCTGGTAGTCGATCTCATCATGAAAATCAGAGCCCCGCCTCGCGGCGCCCTGGAAGCCCGCGCCGAACTCGACCCCCTTGACCGCGTTGATCGACAGCACGGCCTGGGCGAGCCGGCCGTCGAGCTTGCGGTCCCAGTGCACGTAGCTCCCGAGCCCGGGAGGCACGCCACGCGCGATGACTCGAAAAGTGCCGCCCAGCGTGTCGCCCTCCTCGGCCGCCTGATCGATCGCCGCGACCATCTGCTTCGATGCCTCGGGGTCCGGGCAGCGCACGGGCGAGCGCTCGACGTCGTCCTCGGTGAGGATGTCTGGGTCGCAGCCTTCGAAGCCGATGTCGACGGTACCGATCGACTGCGTGAAGCTGACCACGTCGATGCCGAAGTGGCCGAGCAGCTTGCGGGCGATGCCACCCGCGGCGACCCGGGTCGCCGTCTCTCGCGCCGACGAGCGCTCGAGCACGTTGCGGATGTCCGTGTGGCCGTACTTGAGCGCCCCGGCGAGGTCGGCGTGGCCCGGCCGCAGCCTGGTCACGACCTTCGGCTCGTAGCCTTCTTTCGACGCTGTCATCTGGCCGGTCCAGTTGACGTGGTCCTTGTTCTCGAGGACCAGCGTGACGGGGCTGCCGATCGTGTAGCCGCCGCGCACGCCGCTGACGATCCGGGCGACGTCGGTCTCGATCTTCTGACGTCCGCCACGGCCGTGACCGCCCTGCCTGCGGGCAAGGTCGCGGCGAAGGTCCTCCTCGGCGATCTCGAGACCTGCCGGCAGACCTTCGATCACAACCGTGAGCTGGGGTCCATGCGACTCCCCCGAGGTGAGAAATCGGAGCATTGAGGCGATGATAGCTAGCAGTGCCGAGAGCCCTCGAGGTCGCGCTCATCGACGTTGGCGGCACACTGTGGCCGAATTCCTGGCCGATCCGCAAGGCTGATGCCGCCGGACGCCGGCTCAGGATCAGGGCCGCGATGCAGGGAGTAGAGGCGGCCGCCGTCGAAACTCTGGCCGACGACCTGATCGAAAGCAGCCGGCCGGGCGACGAGGCGCGCACCATCTCGACCGAGAACCAGGTCTCCATCGACTCGCCGGCGGAGACGCTGATCGCCGGGTGTCTCGGTCGCTGCGGGCTGCCGGCCGATACCGACACCATCCGGCGCCTGCGGCGCGCCATGTCGATCCCGGTCTCGGACCGCATGCAGCCGCTGCCGGGCGCGGTCGACCTGCTCGCGGAGCTATGCCGCCTTGGCATCCGAAACGTGATCGCGAGCAACACCTACTGGCGCGACGCCGACAGTTACTGGGAGGACTTCCGCCTGCTCGGCATGGCCGAGCACATCGACGGCATCGTGACCTCGGTCGACGCGGGCCATCTCAAGCCGCACCCGGCGGTCTTCGAGGCGGCCATGCGCTGGGCCGGCACGACAGCAGACCGCTGCGTCGTCATCGGCAACCGCGAGGAGAACGACATAGCACCAGCGCTCACCCTGGGCATGTGGACGATCCTGGTCCACCCCGACGACCCCAAGCCGGCGGCGAGTCGGGCCCATGCCGTGGCGCCGGACCTCTGGGCATGCGCGCAGGCGGTCAGGGATATGCTCGGATCGCAGTGAAGAACGAGATCTTGCGCGAAGTCGAGCGCGTCGTCCTGGCGCTGAACGTCAATGGCGAGACAAGACAGCTGCTCGCGCCGGTGCACAAGACGCTGCTCGAGATCCTGCGCGAGGAAATGCAGCTCACCGGCACCAAGCACGGCTGCGAGCTGGGCGAGTGCGGGACCTGCACGGTGCTGGTCGATGGCAAGCCGCAGCTGAGCTGCCTGTTGCTCCCGATCCAGCTCGAAGGCCGCGCGATCACGACCGTCGAAGGCATGGCCTCTGGCTCCGAGCTGCATCCGCTGCAGGCCGCGTTCGCCGAGCTCGGGGCGGCGCAGTGCGGTTACTGCACACCCGGAATCCTCCTGTCCGCGCGCTCGCTGCTCGAGGAGAATCCGCGGCCGACGCGCGACGAGATCCGCGAGGCGCTCGCCGGCAACCTGTGCCGGTGCACCGGCTACACGAAGATCCTGCAGGCTGTGGAGCTCGCCGCGGATAGGATGAGATGAGGGTCGTCGGCAAGCCTCTCCCCAAGGTCGACGGCGCCGCCAAGGTCACAGGCCGCGCCGTCTACGCCGACGACATGCTTCCCGCGCGGACGCTGCACTGCAGGATCCTGCGCAGCCCACATCCGCACGCGAGGATCGTCTCCATCGACACGTCGGCCGCCCGCAGGATCCCGGGCGTCGTCGCGGTGATCACGGGCGCGGACCTACCGGTCAGGTTCGGCATCCTCCCGGTCACCCAGGACGAGCGCGCGCTGGAGCATGAGAAGGCGCGTTACGTAGGCGACCCCATCGTCGCCGTGGCGGCGACGGAGGAGGAGATCGCCGCCGCGGCCTGCGACGCGGTCGAGGTGGAGTACGAGCTGCTCGAGCCCGTGATGTCGATCGAGGCCGCGCTCGAGCCATCGAAGGACGAGCGCATCCAGGACTACGGCGGCCCGAACAACATCCACAAGCTCGTAGCGCTCGAGTTCGGCGACATCGAAGGAGGATTCGCGCGGGCCGACCACGTGCGCGAGGACGTCTTCTTCTTCCAGGGCAACACGCACCTCCCGATGGAGCAGCACAGCGCGATCGCCACGTGCGTCGACGGCAAGGTCACGCTCTGGTCGTCGACACAGGTCGTGCACTACGTCCACCGCGCGCTGTCCAAGGTGCTGGAGCTGCCGATGCACCGCATCCGTGTCATCGGCGCCGCGCACGGCGGCGGGTTCGGCGGCAAGACCGACCCCTTCGCCCACGAGATCATCGTCGCCAAGCTCGCGATGCTCACCGGCCGGCCCGTCAAGTGCACGCTGACCCGCGAGGAGGTGTTCTACGCCCATCGCGGCCGGCACCCGGTCCTGATGTGGGTGCGCACGGGCGTCACGCGCGACGGCCGCATCGTCGCGATGCACTTCCGGAGCGCGCTGGACGGCGGAGCCTACGGTTCTTACGGGGTCGCCTCGACCTTCTATACAGGCGCGCTGCAGACCGTCACCTACGACATCCCCGCCTATCGCTTCGAGGGCTGCCGGGTCTTCACCAACAAGCCGCCATGCGGCCCCAAGCGCGGCCACGGCACGCCGCAGCCGCGGTTCGCCCTGGAGCTGCACCTGGAGAAGATCGCCCGCGACCTGGACATCGACCCCGTAGAGCTGAAGCGACGGAACTTCGTCAAGCCGAACACACGGAC
>VBHA01000003.1:0-4602 GCA_005889495.1 Chloroflexota bacterium | reverse complement strand
CGGGCGCGGGATGGGATTCGCGATCTCGAGCTACCTCTCGGGAGCCGGGACCGCCATCTACTGGAACGACATGCCGCACTCCGAGGTCCAGATCAAGGTCGACCGCGGAGGCGTGACGGTTTACTGCGGCGCCATGGACATCGGCCAGGGATCGGACTCCGTGCTTGCCACGATCGTGGCCGAGGAGCTCGGACTGCAGCCCGCCGACGTGCGGCTGGTCACAGCCGACACCGACACGACGCCGATCGACCTCGGCTCCTACTCCTCGCGGGTGACGTTCATGGCGGGCAACGCCGCGCTCGAGGCGGCGCGGAAGATGCGGGCGATGCTGGTCGAGGCCGTGGAGGCAGGCGGCCACAGCTTCGACGATGTCAGCTTCGAGGAGGCGAGCATCCTGGCCGAGGCGCGCTTCGGCACGCTGACGGCCGCCGGCAGCTACACCCCGCCGACGATCGCCGGCCCCTACAAGGGTTCGGGCGTCGGCCCCAGTCCCGCCTACAGCTATTCGGCCTGCGTGGTCGACCTCGACGCCGACGCACGCACCGGGTTGATCCGCGTCAACAAGGTCTGGATCGCGCACGACGTCGGGCGCGCGATCAATCCTCTCCTGGTCGAGGGCCAGGTCGAGGGCAGCGTGTACATGGGACTCGGCGAGGCCCTGATGGAAGAGCAGGTCTTCCGCAAGGGCCTGCACAAATGGCCGTCGATGCTGGAGTACAAGTCGCCGACGTTCCTCGACATGCCCGAGGTCGAGACGTTCATCGTGGAGACGAACGACCCGGAGGGACCGTACGGAGCGAAGGAGGCGGGCCAGGGACCGCTGCTCCCGGTGCCACCGGCGGTTTGCGCCGCGGTCCATGACGCGCTCGGCGTGTGGATCGACGAAATTCCAGTCACGCCGGAGAAAGTGATCGAGGCGCTGCGGCGTAAAGATAAAGGTGAGGCGCCGCGCTACGGGCCGCCGCGCTTTCCCTCCATTCCCTACCCGCCGGCGATCAAAGTCGAGCCTCCGCCAAGAGATGCTGCGGCTGCCTCGCTTTAAGTACCTGCGCCCGCGCTCCGCGCGCGAGGCTGCGCGCATGGCCGCGGAGCATGGCCCGCGCGCGATGTTCGTCGCCGGCGGCACCGACCTCTACCCCAAGCTGAAGCGGCGCCAGTTCGAGATCGACACCCTGATCGGACTCGACTTCCTCGCGCGCGCCGTCCACAACGGTTCGGCGGATTGCGTGGTCGACGCCGGCGTGACGCTTGGCGTCGCTGCCCGCGATGAACACCTCAGAAAGGGGGCCTTTCGCGGTTACGCGGAGGCCGCGGGACTCGTTTCCTCTCCCCCGCTCCGCAACGCCGGCACCATCGGAGGCAACCTCTGCGTCGACACTCGCTGCAACTACTACGACATGACGTACGAGTGGCGGAAGGCCGCCGGCTTCTGCCTGAAGAAGGACGGGGACATCTGCCTCGTCGCACCGAGCAGCCCGCGGTGCTGGGCGGTGTCGTCCTCGGACACGGCGCCGGTGGCGATCGCGCTGGATGGCGTCGTCGCGCTCGCGGGTCCAGACGGAGAGCGCGAGCTTCCCGTCTCGGCGCTGTATCGGGACGACGGCATCGACTACATGGCCAAGCAGCCCGCCGAGGTGGTGACCAGCCTGCGCCTGAGATCCCGCCCCAACACCAAAAGCGCCTACGTCAAGCTGCGCCGGCGCGGATCGATCGACTTTCCCATCGCCGGCGCGGCGGTCGTGGTCGAGCTCGACGGGGAAACAGTCGCCGGCTGCCGGATCGTGCTCTCAGCGGTCGCGTCCCACCCGGTGGAGGCGCCGGGGGCTGAAGCATTCCTGAAAGGCAAGAAGCTCGACTCCGAGACGATCCGCGAGGCGGCCGAGCTTGCCGCCAAGCCCGCCAAACCGCTCGACAACGCGGACCTGAGCCACTTCTGGCGGAAGCGGATGGTGAGGGTCGTGGTGGAGCAGGCCCTGCAGCGAGTTAGCGACCAGAGGCCGGGGTTCGACGGTTAAGCTTTCAGGTCGGTATATCCCTTGATTCATCATCCGTACATACAGAAGGGCCAGGGAATGGTTGAGTACGCACTCATCCTTGCCCTGATCGCGCTGATCGTGATCATCGCGTTGATCGCGACCGGCGGTCAGCTCATCAACGTCTATTCCAACATCACGGCAACCATGTGCAACTACCACGTGGGGTGCTGAAGCGCGCTGAGCCCCTCCGCCCGCTGCGCGGGCACTTCCCCGTAAACGGGGAGGATGGCCAGGGCATGGTCGAGTTCGCACTCATCCTGGCCCTGGTGGCGCTCGTGGTCATCGTCGCCCTGCTGCTGACAGGAGCCCAGGTGACGAACCTGTACTCGAACATCACCGCCACGATGTGCAACTACCACGTCGGGTGCTGACGGTTAGGTAACCGGAACCCCCGCCGCCGCCTGCGCCGCCCTGGCGGCGTTCTGCCGGATCGCCTCCTCCCCATTCATGGGGAGGTGGCCGCGTCCTCCCCATTTATGGGGAGGTGGCCGCGCAGCGGCCGGAGGGGCAGCGGCCGGAGGGGCAGCTAAGTAACCGGAACCGCGGCCGCCGCCTGCGCCGCCCGAGCGGCGTTCTGGCGCACGACCTCCATGTTGCCGTTGGCGAGCGCCTCGGGAGGGAACAGCGCGGTCGTCAGCCCGACGGCCTTGACCCCCAGGGACAGGTACGCCCTGATGTCCTCGATCGCCACCCCGCCGGAGACCCACAGCGGCACCCCGCCCATCGGCCCGGCCAGCGCCTCGACGTAGCGCGGCCCACCCACGGGGGCGATCGGAAAGACCTTGACCAGCGCCGCCCCGGCCAGCCGGGCGTGGTAGATCTCGGTCGGCGTCAGCGCCCCGAGGATGCAAAGGATGTCGTGCTCGCGACAGGCCTGGCCGACCTCGGGCAGCACCACGGGCGTGACCACGAACGAGGCGCCCGCCTGTTTTGCCTCCTTCACCGCCCCGGGGTCCCAAACGGTGCCGACTCCGATCGGATAGCGGTTGCCGGTGGTGGCGATCAGGCCCCTGATCAGCTCGAAGCACGAGGGCACGGTCTTGGTGATCTCGATGGTCCCGATCCCCGCCTCGAGCGCGGCGAGGCAGGCCTGGAAACCCACCTCCGCGTTGTCCGTCCGCAGCACGCCACAGAGTCGGGTTGGAAAGACCTCTGGAATGCTCCGCACCGAGGAGACATTACACTGGTACATACGTATGACCGGGGCCACCGCGACGGAGAGTACGCGAGATCAGATCATCCACGCGGCGGCCGGCTCGCTCCTCGAGAACGGCTACTCCGGGACCAGCGTCAGGGCCATCGCATCCAAGGCCGGCGTGGCGATCGGCAACCTCCAGTACTGGTTCCCCACCAAGTCCGAGCTGCTCGTCGAGGCGTGGCGCTACCTCACCGCCAAGTCGGTCGAGGAGCTACGCGAGACCCTGAATCAGCTGACCGACCCTCTGGTCGTGCTGGAGATCGGCGTCGAGTCTCTGTGGGACTCCCTTCGCCGCCTCGGCGACGTCCAGCTGGCCGCATTCGACCTCCTCGTCCAGGCGCCGCGCACCGAGCGGCTGCGGGCCTACCTGCCCGAGCTGTTCACCCGCTATCGAGAGGTCATCCAGGAGCAGCTCGACAGGCTCGAGGAGGACGGGCGGATCCGCCTGACGGTCCCCCGCGACGTGCTCGTGCCCCTGGTCCTCAACACCGTGCTGGGCTTCGGGCTCTACTACGTGGTCACGCGCGACGACGAGTCCTGCGTCCGCGCCCTGTCCGCCTTCCGCCAGCTGGCCGGCAGCATGATCGAGCCCGTCGAATGAGCAGACGGTCACGGACAGAGACCCTCGACGGATCTTCGGCGCCCATGCAGCCGATCTGCGTCGTTGCGGTTTCCGCTCCTCGTCACCCCCGCGCAACCACGGCGCGGGGACCCCGGGAGGTGTGCGCTCGCTCCGGTGCTCAACCGCGCCTAGCATCTCGGCCGCCTGTGCACCGAATCTCTCGCCGAGGGCTCTTGCCGTGACCGTCCAGCTGCTTGAACCCGAGCTCGACCGCCTCGAGGGGCTGTGGTCGGACGGGCTTTCCGAGACCTACCACGCCTACCTGGACTCGGTCCGCCGCTTCGACCCCGCCACCCAGCCCAAGCTGGCGCTCGCGGCGGCCCTGATCGAGGTCGGGGTGAGGCTGCAGGGCCTGGGCGGGCGAGCCGCACCACCGGCGACCCTGCTGATGGGTGACCTGTGCCTGGCCAGGGGCTCTCGCCTGCTGGCCGACCACGCGCCGCTGGCGGTGCAGGTGGCGTTTGCCCGCGCGATCGAATCCCTGGCCTCGGCGGCAGCTTCCGCCGTGCAGGCCGCGCCGGCGCGACAGCTGCTGCACGAATCTCTCGGCGCGACGGCGTGAGCCCTAACCGCCTCGAGTTCGCGACCACCGGGGCCACCGAGTTCGTCGACATCACCCCCCGCATCCGGGACGAGGTGCGCCGCACGGGGCTGCGCAACGGCCGCGTCCACCTCCAATCGCTGCACACCACGCTCGGCCTCGCGGTCAACGAGAACGAGCCGCTGCTGCTGCGCGACTTCGAAGG
>VBHA01000002.1 GCA_005889495.1 Chloroflexota bacterium | reverse complement strand
CACCGTTCCGATCGCGAGCGCCGTGCCCACAGCGGGAACGACCGAAGCTGCTCCGCTGACGGCGCCGGTCGCTGCCACGCGGCGCCTCGTGGAACGGATCAGCGCCAGGGCAAGTTGATGGTTCGTGTAGAGCGGATGGGCTGCGCGCAGGGTGTCGACCCGCGCCCGGATCGCCGGCTCGCGGCTCTTCATGGCGTGATCCAGCGACCGAAGGATGAATCGCAGCTGAGGCGGGAGTTGTTCGAGGTCCATGGCGGTGAAGCCTACATGACGAGGTCTGGCGCGACTCTGTCGCACCGATTGGTTGGCGATTCGAACCTGAAGTTGCGACAAAGTCGCGATAAGGGTTAGGCTGACGCGAATGGCCTCGATGAGGTTGCTGCTGGCCCAGTCGTTCGATCGAGGAGAGCGCAGGCGGCTGGCCGGCTTCTTCGGCTTCGTGGGCACGCTGCACCTGCTCGGCTGGGGCCTCCTCCTCGCGTACAGCGCCTCGCATCCGGCATTCCTGGCCCTCGGTGGGCTCGCGTACACGTTTGGGCTGCGCCACGCGTTCGACGCGGACCACATCTCCGCCATCGACAACACGACGCGCAAGCTTTTGCAGGCCGGCAAGAAGCCGGTCGGCGTCGGCTTCTTCTTCTCGCTCGGGCACTCCACGGTCGTGCTCCTCATCGCGGTCGCACTGGGTCTTGCGGTCAGGTCGATCGTCCAGGGCGTGATTGGCGACAGCGGGGAGCTGAGAAGCATCGGCGGCGCCCTCGGGACGCTGGTCTCAGGCGGTTTTTTGATCGTGATCGGACTCGTCAACCTGGCGATCCTCCTCGACATCGTCCGCGTCTATCGCAGGATGCGTCGAGGCGAGTACGACCGTGACTCGCTCGACCACGAGCTGATGACTGGCGGGGTGATGACGCGGCTGTTCGGCCGCCTCTTCCGCCTGATCGACCAGAGCTGGCAGATGTACCCGATCGGTTTCCTGTTCGGACTCGGGTTCGACACCGCGTCCGAGGTTGCGCTGCTCGCGATCTCGGCGGGCGCGGCAGCGCAGGGCCTGCCGTTCACAGCCGTGATCTCGCTGCCTCTGATCTTTGCGGCAGGGATGTCGTTGATGGATACGACCGACGGGGCATTCATGTCCAAGGCTTACTCGTGGGCGTTCGCGAGCCCGATCCGGAAGGTGTTCTACAACCTGACGGTGACCTCGCTTTCGGTCTTCGTCGCGCTCTTCGTCGGAGCCGTGGAGCTGGCGCAGATCCTGATTCGGCTGTTCGACCTGCGCGGAGGCGTCTTCGAGGCAATCGCCGGTTTCGACTTCATCGGCAGCGCGGGTTACGTGATCGTGGCCGCGTTCGTGATCGCCTGGGGCGGCGCATTCGCGATCTACAAGGTGCGCCGGATCGACGAACGCTGGGGCGCGGCTGTCGACAAGGTGGCCTAGCCCACAGGGTCCGCTAGCCCGTACACGCGACGGGCTGTGTCGCCGAAGATCCAGTTGTCCAGCCCCACGATCTGCTGCAGCGCGTCCATGACCTGCGCGTAGCTCGCCGCGAGCAGGCAGACGGGCCAATCGGAGCCGAAGATGCAGCGCTCCGGGCCGAACCAGCCGACGACCCGCCTCACGTACGGCTCCAGCTGCTCTGGCGTCCAGGACTTCCAGTCCGCCTCTGTGACGAGGCCGGACAGCTTGCAGACCACGTTGGGTTCGTCGCCGAAGGGAGCCAGTCCCGCCTCCCAGCCCGCATCCCACGCGCCGGCGGCGATTCGCGGCTTGGCCGCGTGGTCGATCACGAAAGACATATCGCGGTGTCTTCGCACCGTCTCCAGCGCGGCCGGCAGCTCACGTGTGCGTACGAGCAGGTCGTACACGAGGCCCGCTTGGCCGACCGCGGCGATGCCGCGCTGGACGTCGTCGCGCAGAAGCCAGCGCGGGTCGGGTTCGTCGTGGACCTGGTGCCGCACCCCGACCAGCAGGTCGCTGACCAGGGAGGCGATCGTCTCCGCGACCGACGGCGAGGTCAGGTCGACCCAGCCGACGACGCCACCGATGAAATCGTTGGCCGCCGCCGTCTCGAGAAACTCGCGCGTCTCGTCGAGGCTGGATACCGTCTGGACCAGGATGGTCTTCTCGACGCCGTTGTCGTCCAGCTGCGGCCGCAGGTCGTTGGGACCGAACGGACGCCGGATGGGGGCGAGGTCGGGTCCCATCCACGGGTACTCGCGGCGTGCGGGATCCCAGAAGTGGTGATGGGCGTCGACGATCACGCGTCGAGCTCGGCCCACAGGTCGTCGGGCAGCCGCGCCTCGAACAGCTCGAGGTTCTGTTCCAACTCTGCGACCGACCGGCAGCCGCTCAGCACCGCCGGGATCGCCGCGTGGCGCAGCGGGAACTGCAGGGCCGCTGACTTCAGGTCGACCCCATGCCGCTCGCAAATTGCCTTGAGCTCCAGGGCTCGGCGAACGAGGTCCCGGGGTGCGGGTCTGTAGTTGTAGTGGGCGTCCGGGGTGGGGCCGGCCAGGATTCCGCTGTTGAACACCCCACCGGCGATCACCGCGATGCCGCGTTCCAGGCACAGCGGCAGAAGCTCATCCGCGCCGACCCGGTCGAGCAGGGTGTACCGGCCGGCCAGAAGGAAGCAGTCGAAGTTGGCCTCGCGCGCAAAGCGAACGAGCATCTCGGCCTGGTTCATCCCCGCACCGACCGCCGAGATGCTGCCGTCGGACCGGAGGCGGTCGAGCGCGCGATAAGCCCCGGCCAGCGCCTCCTCGTAGTGGCTGTCCGGGTCGTGGATCAGGAGGACGTCGACGTGATCGAGACCGAGTCGAGACAGGCTCTCGTCGACCGACCGCATGACGCCGTCGTACGAGAAATCGAAAACGGGATTCAGCGGCGGGATGCCCCTGAACGTCTGGTCGGGGTCAGGCGCAGCGTCCGAGCGCAGCAGGCGGCCGACCTTGGTCATCAGCACGTATTCGTCGCGCGGCTTTCCTTGCAGGACCTCGCCGAGGCGCCGTTCGGCAAGTCCGCTGCCGTACAGGGGGGCGCTGTCGAAGAAGCGGATGCCCGCGTCCCAGGCAGCCTCGACGACCCGCTGGGCATCATCGTCGGAGACCGCCTCGTAAAGCCCGCCGAGCGGCGCCGTCCCGAGACCCAGGCGCGTGATCGAGAGTTGCGTGCGGCCCAGGCGTACGCGCTCGCGCGGATTCAGGGCGCCGGCCGCGCGCGGGGCGCCCTATTCAAGCCGAAAGATCGTGGGCATCCGGTCGCTGCCCTTGCCGCTGAAGTCGTGCGCGACGGCCATCATCGGAGCCATCTCTTTCTGCCACCTGATGTTGACCGGGTCCTTCGCCAGCTGCGCGATCGCGCGGTCGTAGTCGTCGCATTCGATGAAGTGGAAGAGGTCGAGTCCGTCGCGAAATATGAAGTAGCGGCTGATGCCGGACCGCTTGATCGCCTCCAACACCTCGGGCCAGACCGCGCGGTGGTACTCCTCGTAGCGGGCCTCGGCGCCGGGCCTGAGCCGCGTATGGAGACCGACCTGCATCACGCCGAGTTGCCCGGTGTGAGCTGACCCTTGAGCCAGCGCTCGCTGCTCGCGATGTGCGCCGCGGCGGTGGCCCGGGCCAGGTCCGGGTCCCCGGCCATGATCGCCTCGTAGATCCGACGGTGCTCGTCACGGGTCTCATCAAGGGCGCCGTCGGCCTCGCGACCATGCCAGAGCCTTGCCCGCATCGTCCGCGTGGCGAGGCTTGCCAGCAGGGAGGTCAGGACCGTATTGCCCGCGGCCCCCGCGATCACGGCATGGAAGGCGACGTCCGCCTCGACCAGCTCCTCGACGTTCGAGGCTTCTCGCATCTGATCGAGGATCTGCGCCAGCTCGGCCTTCTCCTGCACGTCGATGCGGCCGGCGGCCAGCGCCGCCGCGGCTGCCTCCAGAATGCGCCGGACCTCGTAGAGCTCGATCTCGGTCTCGCCCAGCAAGAGGTGACTGATGAAGCGGGTGCTCTCGAGTAGCTGGTCAGGTTCGAGGCTGCTGACGTAAGTGCCGTCGCCCTGGCGCACCTCGAGCACGCGTAGCTGGGACAGGGCGCGTACCGCCTCGCGCAGCGAGTTTCGGGACAGCCCCAGCTCAGCCGCGAGCTCGCTCTCCTTCGGGAGCCGGTCGCCCGGCCCCCAGGCGCCCGTAACGATTCGCTCGCGGATCTTGTCGATGGCGCCCTCGGTGACGCGCGGCGCCCTCGCCGGCCGGCGAGGGCGGCCCGTGCCGTTGTCCTCAAGAGGTCGGAGGTTCATGGCATCAATGGCCCCAAATCGGCGGGCTTCGAGGCTAAGCGGTTGACAAACATCGGAGCTTCAGCATATAGCTAAGCATCGAAATGGGAGGCCGGATCGCCGACAAGGTGTGTCTGATCACGGGTGCCGGGTCCGGCATCGGCCAGGCGAGCGCGCGGCTCTTCGCCCAGGAAGGGGGGCGGGTGGTGGTGGCGGACATCGACCTGGCCGCCGCCCGCGCCACCGTCGATCAGATCGCCTCGTCAGGAGGCCAGGCCACCGCCGAGCAGGTGGACGTCACCCAGCAGTCCAGCACGGTCGACCTGGCGGACAAGGTGGTGCGGCAGCTAGGCCGGATCGACGTTCTGTTCAACAACGCGGGTATCGCCGGCGTGGGCGACGTGCTGGAGACCGAGCCAGAGCTGTTCGACCAGGTGATGACCGTCAACGTTCGCGGCGTGTATTTGATGAGCCGGGCCGTGGTGCCGCAGATGGTCAAGCAGCGTTCCGGTTCGATCATCAACATGTCCTCCAGCATCGCCGAGGTCGGTCTTGCCCGCCGCGTCTCGTACGCGGCGTCCAAAGGCGCCGTCTTCGCAATGACCAGGTCGATGCAGGTAGACCTGGCCCCGCACGGGATCCGCGTCAACGCACTGCTCCCCGGAACCATCCTCACCCCCTTCGTGGAGCGCTACCTGAAAGATGCCTATGAGGACCCCGAGGAAGGGATGGCGTCGATCCGCAAGCGCCAGCTGAGCAATGACCTCGGCCGGCCGGAGGACGTGGCCTGGGCGGCGTTGTTCCTCGCCTCTGACGAGTCGCGGTTCATGATGGCGTCGGGCTTGATCATCGACGGCGGGCTGACCGGCGCCAAGTAAGTGCGGCTGACGCGCCGCGACCGGCTCGTACTCTTCGCGCCGCTCGCGGTGCTCCTGGGTGGGTGGCTGGTGGTGCCGGCGCTGATCGGGCTCGGCGCCACCCTGACGACGTATTCGCCCCTGACGACCACCGTCACCTTCGCCGGCCTGCAGAACTACGGCAACGTCGTGCACGATCCGCAGTTCGCCGAGGCGACCAGGAATGTCTTGATCTTCACCTTTCTCGCCGTGCCGCTGGAGCTGGTGCTTGGTTTCTGCCTCGCGTATCTGCTCCGACGCCCGGTCTGGGGTCGCTCATGGTGGAGGGGTCTGCTCCTGCTGCCCTGGCTGGTGAGTCCGATCGCAAGCGGTGTGATGTGGCACTTCCTGTTCAGCGGCGCGACGGGCATCGTCGATTTCGCACAGGGATGGCTGGGTCGTCCCGAGCTCGCCTCGCCGGTCGGGGATGTCCGGCTCGCGCTGCCGGCGACGATCTTGATCGAGGTCTGGCGGGTGACCCCGTTCGCGACCTTCCTCCTGCTGCCTGGTCTCGCCTCGATTCCAGAGGAGCGATGGGAGCAGGCAACGCTGGCCGGAGCTTCCTGGTTCAGGCGGATCGTCGACGTCGCGATCCCCGAGGTGAGCCCTTTGCTGCTGACGGTCGGCATGCTCCTCACCGGCCTGTCACTCGGCACGTTCGACACCGTTCTGATCCTGACCGGAGGAGGGCCGGGGACTGCGACTCTGACGCCGGCCCTGTACAGCTACGGCCGGGCGTTCGTGACCAACGATTGGCCGCTGGGAGCCGCGTCCGCGTGGCTGATTGCCGCTGGTGTCGCCGCCGTCGGAGCCGTGTACATCCGACTGTCGAGCAGGCGGTCTCATTGAGACGAGGCCGGCTCATCGCGCTGCTGGCGATCACCTGCGCCTTTCTGCTGCCGCTCGGCTGGACAGCTTTGGCCTCAGTTGGTGTCTTGCCGGACAACAGCTCCCAGCCTCCTTCCTGGACGGGGCGGGTGACGCTCGAGCATTACGCGGAGATCGGTCTTGCCGAGCCCGCGTTCTGGCAGGAGCTCGCCACCAGCACCGCCGCCGCGGTGCTTGCCGCTTGCCTGACGGTCGCCGTGTCGCTTCCCGCCGCGTTCGGCCTGGCCCGCTCGCGGATTCGCGGCGGCCGGACGCTGACGCAGGGGTTCCTCGTCCTCGCGAGCCTGCCCGTGATGGCGTATGTGATCCCGCTCAGCGACCTGTCACGGCGCCTGCACCTGATCGACACGTTCGCCGGCGTGACCCTGGCGGAGGCGGCTGTGACCGCGCCGCTTGCGGTCTTCGTCCTCCATGGCGCTGTCGCGCAGCTATCGACCGAGTGGGAGGAGGCCGCCGTGATCGACGGAGCAGGACTGACCCGGATCCTCACCAGGGTTGTGATGCCCCTGATCGCGCCATCGGTCGTGGCGACCCTGGTCGTCCTGTTCGTCCTCGACTGGAACATGCTCCTCGTCCCGCTTGTCCTGACATCGGGCGAGGTCAAGACGATCCCGGTCGGGATGAGCGATTTCTTCACCTTCGAGCGCGAGCTGGAGTGGCCGGTCGCGGCGGCCGCGCTCATGGTGTCGCTGGCCCCTCTGGCCGTCCTCGTCGGGCTCTTCCACCGGGTCCTGGAAAGGTTCGCGCTCTTAGCTCCCGCCGGTCGAGACATCGGATGACTGAGGCTAAAACGGCCGGTTCGGGCTTGACAAACCGCCTCTGAGGCGCTAAACATCCCATATCCATGGCGACTCCGGCATCCCGGCCTAGCCAATCGGCGTCCTGCATTCAGAGGGGAAATGACCACATGAGCCGACTCCTTGCGAGAGCCATAGTCCTGGTGGTGGGGGGCGCCGTCCTGCTCGCGGCCTGTTCGAACGGGACGCCCAGCTCCAACGGGAACAAGTTCAGCGGCGTGACTGTCCGCGTCGTCACGTTCACGGGGCCGCAGATCGCCGAGCCGCTGCAGCGTCGCGCGCCGGACTTCGAGAGGCTCACCGGGGCCAAGATCCAGATCATCACGGTCCCGTTCTCAGACCTCTACCAGAAGCTGCTCACCGACTTCGCGACCAAGACGAACTCCTATGACGCCACAGTCTTCGACCCTCAGTGGATGGGCGACTACGTCCCGTCTGGCTACCTGGAGGACCTCACGGATCGCGTGCACAACGACTCCGCATTGCAGTGGAACGACATCGCGCCTTTCTTCCGTGACTTCAGCGCCACATTCAAGGGCAAGGTGTACACGGTCCCGCTCGACGGCGACTTCCAGATGGTCTACTACCGCACGGACCTGCTGCAGAAGGACGGCCTCAAGCCGCCTGAAACCTGGCAGGACTACGTCAGCATCGCCCAGCACTTCCAGGGTAAGGACCTGAACGGCGACGGCAAGGCCGACTACGGCTCATGCCTGGCCATGAAGCGGAGCGCCCAGTCCTACTGGGCGTGGATCTCAATCGCGTCGGCGTACCTGCAGAGCCAGGGCACCAAACAGGGCGCATTCTTCAACCTCAACGACATGCAGCCGCTGACGAACAACCCGGCTGCCGCTGCGGCGCTCAACGTCTACAAGACGCTTTCCAAGATCGGCCCGCCGGACCAGCTGAACAACGACGTCGGTGACTCGCGCGGCCTTTTCGTGTCGGGACGCTGCGCCCTATCTCTCGACTGGGGCGACATCGGTCCACTCGCGGTCGACAAGACACAGTCGAAAGTCATCGACAAGGTCGGCGCGGTGATCTTGCCCGGCTCGAAGCAGGTGCTCGACCGTTCCACGATGCAGTTGGCGGACTGCAACGCGACCCTGTGCCCGTACGCGGTCAACGGCGTGAACCACTCGCCGTTCGCTGCTTTCGGCGGCTGGTCCGGCGCCATCAACCACGCGTCGTCGTCGAAGGTGAAGGACGCCGCGTTTGCCTTTCTCTCCTACATGTCCCAGCCGGCGCAGTCGAGCTCTGACGTGACCATCGGCAAGACGGGGTTCAACCCTTACCGGACCTCTCACTTCACCAACCTGGGCCCGTGGGAGACCTCGGGCATGAGTGAGGCGGCGGCCAAGAACTACCTGGGCGCGATCCAGAGCAGTCTGCAGAGCCCGAACATGGTCCTGGACCTGCGCATCCCGCAAACCAACTACTACCAGCAAACCGCGCTGGATACCGCCCTCGCCCAATATCTCGCAGGCGAGCTCAGCACCAACGCGACGATGGCCCAGATCACTTCGCAGTGGAACAAGAAAACTGATGAGATCGGGCGGCAGTCGCAGCTCGACGCCTACAAAGCGAGCTTGAGCGTCACGAAGTAAAGAGCCGGGGAGCGGCGAGGCCTTAGGGCCTCGCCGCCCGCCGGCCCGGTGGCACGAGTGGAAGAAGAGGACCTCTCTAAAGTGAGCGGCTACGTGTCAACGCGCGGCTTTCGCCTGGCTGCCTCCACATGGCGTCCACTTGGCGCCAGGCTCGACCGCGTGGCAGGGGCCGTCTTCATCCTGCCCGCCGTCGTGGTCATCCTCGGGTTCTCGATCTTTCCCCTGCTCGCGTCGCTGTACGTCTCTGTCTCGCGCCTGAGCTTCAACGAGGGCGGCGTCGACCTGAAGTTCGTTGGCCTTGACAACTACGCAAAGCTGATCGTGGGCATCGACCGCGTGCACCTTCTCGGACTCGCCGGGCCGGCGACTCCGCTCAGCATCGCGGTCCTCCTCGCGGGCTATGGGCTGCTGGCCTTTGCCCTCTATCGCTACGTGCGCAGCGGCGACCGGACGGCGGTCGGCATGTTCGGCCGGGTGTTCGTGGCGGTGGTCGCGGGCGGATTGCTGTGGCTGCTGGTGACCACGATCATGACGAGCGGCCGGCCGGGCACGCTGGTCGTCACCATGGTCTACGTCGGCGTCGACGTGACCGTCCAGTACCTCCTCGCCCTCGGCCTTGCCCTGCTAGCCGTCCAACACTTGCCCGGCCGCCGGTTCTTCCGGGTCGTGTTCCTACTGCCGATGATGATCACTCCGGTCGGCGTCGCGTACCTCTTCCGGATGCTCACGGACACCGACAAAGGCCCGCTGTACCCGTTGTGGGCCCACTTCGGCCTGACGGATGTGTCGTGGGTGACCAACCCGTGGGGAGCGCGGCTGGCGGTGATGATCGGCGACGTCTGGCAGTGGACTCCGTTCATCTTCATCGTCCTGCTGGCCGCGATCGAAACACTTCCGCACGAGCTGGTCGAAGCAGCGGTGGTGGACGGCGCCAATCGCTTGCAGGTGTTCTGGCGGATCACCTTCCCGCTGATCCTGCCCGCGACCTCGACCGTGGTCCTGATCCGGCTGATCGAGGGCTTCAAGATCATCGACCTGCCGAACGTGCTCACCAACGGAGGTCCAGGCACGGCGACCGAGTCGCTGACGCTCCACGCCTACACGATCTGGCGCGCTCTGGACATTGGGGGATCGGCGGCTGTCGCGTACATCCTCCTGATTCTGGTGACCTTCATTGGAGTCAGTTACGTCAACCTGTTCAGGCGTCGCGTGACGGCGATGACATGAGCGTCATGTCTGTCATCCGGCGCCGTCGCCGGTCGGTTTCGACCACCAGCGTGTCGTTCCCGATGATGGTCGCCTCGTACGTCGTCCTCTTCGCCTGGACCTTCGTCGTCCTGTTTCCCCTCTACTGGTTGGCGATCACATCGCTGAAGACGCCGTTGGATGTGAACAACGGTCCCTTCTACATCCCGTTCCGGGACTTCCAGCCCAACCTCGATTCATGGCACTACATCTTTGTCGACCTCGGCCCGGACACCTTCCGTCCCTACATGAACACGGTCGTTGTGGGCCTGACGAGCACCACCATCACCGTGTTCCTGGGCGCGATGGCGGCTTACGGCCTGGTCCGGATGCGCTACCGGGTGAGCCTCGGAGCGATCGGTTCGTTTGCCGCCGGCGTCGTGGTCGCCGTGGTTGTGATGGTCGCTGGTGCGCCATGGCAGGTCGGGGCGGTCGCCGGCTTCGCTCTCTTCCTGCTGCTCCTCAACACCCTCGCGCGGCGCTCGAAGAGGGCGGTCGGAAACGACGACATCGCGTTCTGGATGATCTCTCAGCGCATGCTCCCGCCGGTCGCGGTGGTGATCCCGATCTACATCTTCTTTCAGCAGCTACAGCTCCTCGACACGTGGGCCGCGCTGATCATCGCGTACGTCGCCTCTCACCTTCCGATCGTGGTATGGCTGATGCGCGACTATTTCCAGAGCATCCCGGTCGAGCTCGAGGAGAGCGCGGCCATCGACGGAGCGTCGCCCTATCGCATCTTCCGGTCGATCGTCCTGCCCCTGTCCGTGCCCGGCCTGGTGGCCACATTCCTGTTCGTGCTCGTGTTCGCCTGGAACGAGTACCTGATCGCGCTTTTTCTCACCAGCGCCAACGCGCAAACGCTGCCGCTCACGGTGGCGGCGCAGAACGCCACCCGCGGACCCCAGTGGTGGTACATGTCGGTGCTGATCCTGATCATGATCGGGCCCGTGATCGCGATGGCGATCGCGCTCGAGCGATTCATCGCCCGTGGCCTGCTGGTCGGCGCGGTCAAGGGCTGACCGTGCCCCGCATCGTCAGCGTTTCCGCCCACGACGTCCGATTTCCGACTTCGCGGACGCTCGCGGGGTCGGACGCCATGCACACCGCGCCCGACTATTCGGCGGCGTACGTGGTGCTGAGTACCGACTCCGGCGACGGGCTGGAGGGCCACGGTCTCGCCTTCACGCTAGGCCGCGGCACCGAGGTGGTGGTGGCGGCCATCAACGCCCTGGCGCCGATTGTCGCCGGCAGGACGCTCGGCTCCATCACGTCCGATATGCGTGGATTCTGGCGGTCGGTCACCGGCGAGCAGCAGTTGCGCTGGATCGGGCCGGAGAAGGGTGCCATCCATCTCGCCGCGGCGGCCCTGGTCAACGCAGTCTGGGACCTGTACGCCAAGGTGGAGCGCAAGCCCCTGTGGAAGCTGCTTGTCGACATGAGCCCGGAGCAGCTCGTCTCCTGCATCGATTTCCGTTACATCAGCGACGCGCTCACGGCCGAGGAGGCGCTCGCGATCCTCGAGAGGATGGCGCCGACCCGCTCCACGCGCGAGGCGGAGATGCTTCGCGCGGGCTATCCGGCGTACACGACCTCCGCCGGCTGGCTCGGCTACTCGGACGAGAAGCTGCGGGCGCTCTGCCGCGAGGCGGTCGCCGGAGGCTGGTCGCACGTGAAGCTGAAGGTCGGGCAGAGGATCGAGGACGACATCCGCCGGGCGCGGATCGTGCGCGAGGAGATCGGGCCCCAGCGCCACCTAATGATGGACGCCAACCAGGTCTGGGAGGTCGGCGACGCGATCGCCAACGTGAAGCGGCTGGCCGAGTTCGAACCCTACTGGATCGAGGAGCCGACGAGCCCGGATGACGTTCTCGGCCACGCCACGATCGCCCGCGCCATCGCACCCATCAAGGTCGCCACCGGCGAGCACTGCCAGAACCGGGTCATGTTCAAGCAGCTGTTCCAGGCGCAGGCCATCGGCTTCTGCCAGCTCGACGCCTGCCGGCTGGGCGGCCTGAACGAGGTCCTGGCGGTACTGCTGTTGGCGGCGAAGTTCGGAGTCCCCGTGTGTCCGCACGCGGGCGGCGTCGGTTTGTGCGAGTACGTGCAGCACGTCTCGATGTTCGACTTCATCGCCGTGAGCGGATCGCTCGAGAATCGAGTGCTCGAGTACGTCGAGCACCTGCACGAGCACTTCCTCGACCCGGTCGTCATCCGCGAAGGGTCCTACGTCGCGCCGAGCGCGCCGGGGTGGAGCATCACCATGCGGCCCGAGTCGATCTCCGAGTTCGAATATCCTTCCGGCCCGGCATGGAGCAGCTGATCCGACTCGAGGCGGGTCTGTTCGTCAAACGCGACGAGCGCTGGAGCCGGCTGCCGCAAGACACCTCGCTCGACACTCTTCTGGCACTCCCGGTCGACGAGATCAGACGCGCCCTCGAGCGCGACGCCACGCCCGTCGAGGCGCATCGCGACACCGAGGTGCTGGCGCCGATCGGAAGCCAGGAGGTGTGGGCGGCGGGTGTCACCTACAGGCGGAGCCTCGTCGCGCGGTCCGAGGAGGCGGTCATCGCTGACCCCTACGAGCGTGTGTACTCGGCCGCTCGTCCGGAGCTCTTCTTCAAAGCGACGCCGTCACGCGTGCGCGGACCGGGCGAGGTGGTCAACATCCGCTCCGACTCGACGTGGGACGTGCCCGAGCCTGAGCTTGCGGTGGTCTGCAACAGCCGCATGGAAGTGGTCGGCTACACGATCGGAAACGACATCAGCTCCCGCAGCATCGAAGGCGAGAACGCGCTGTACCTGCCCCAGGCAAAGGTCTTCGACGGCTGCTGCGCGCTGGGCCCGGCGATTGCGGTGGCGTGGGACTACTCGCCTTCAGACCGGCGGATCAGCCTCGAGATCCGGCGTGCCGGGTCCGTCCTGTTCGCCGGCGAGACCTCGACCTCGGCGATGCGGCGCCCGGTCGAGGAGCTCGTGCGGTACCTGGGCCGTGATCAGAGCTTCGCGTACGGGTGCGTGCTGCTCACGGGCACCGGTGTCGTGCCACCGTCAGACGTGACCCTTCAGGACGGCGACATCGTCTCGATCGCGATCGAGGGCATCGGCGTTCTCACGAACCCGATTCGAAGGCACCTGGCGGTCTGAGGCGCGCCTCAGTTCTGGTCGCCGGTCGGTCCCGCCAGCTTCCAGCCGCTCTGCCAGGGCCACTTGTGCTTGATCTGCAGCACGATGTTCAGCAGGCCCATGCCCTCGAGAGCTCGCGCCATCGACAGCGGCCCGGCGTCCAGCGGCCGAAAGCCGATCGACCTGGCGAACTCGAGCGCCTTCTGCTTGGCCGCCTCGTCGTCCCCGGCCACGTAGGCGTCGAGTTTCGTGCCGTCGACCTGTGGGTCTGCCATCTTCGAGGCGAAGGCATAGTTGAAGGCTTTGACAACGTGCGCCCTGGGCGCTTTGCTCTGAATGCGCTCGGCGGTCGACGAGCCGTCCAGGGACGACGCCGGGTCTTGCGGGTTGAAGCGGTTGGTGACGTCGATGATCACCTTGCCGTCCAGCTCCGGCGCCAGGGCGCCGACCACCTCGTCGACCTTGTTGGCGGGGACGGCGAGCACGACGAGCTCCGCGTCCTTGACGGCGTCACTGTTGGATCTCGCGGCCTGCGCTTTCGTCGTCCTGGCCGCCTCCTCCGCGTGAGCAGGGTCGTTAGCCGCGAGCTTGACCGAGTGGCCGGCCCTGGTGGCCGCCCCGGCCAAAGCCTTGCCTACGTTCCCCGAGCCGA
>VBHA01000001.1 GCA_005889495.1 Chloroflexota bacterium | reverse complement strand
GAGTCTCGAAGGGGTAGGGGTAGAGGCTCAGGAAGTGCGGCGTCGCCGCCACCGCGACCGCCGAGGCGAGGCCCACGACGATCAGGCGCCGGACGTGCATGCGGTGGACCGGGTTGTCCTGGTCCCAGGCCCAGCCCCACAGCTCCGCGGCCAGTGCCACCGCCAGCCACACGAACCCGATCACCCAGCCGCCGTGCAGGTTGGCCCAGGCCACCATGACGAGCGGGAAGTACACGATCGCCCGGCTCCGGCCGCTCAGGTAGCCGCGCAGCCAGTACAGCTCGAGGCAGCTCAGGGCGAAGGTGATCATCTGCGCGCGCGGTCCCCATATCGGCGCGCCGGCGATGGCGCCGATCGCGATCCCGACCCCGATGAACACGAATGGCTGGCGGCGGACCTGCAGGTAGATCAACCAGAAGCCCGCCCAGGTCAAAAGCCCGAACAGGGCGACGAGCACCGTCAGCCCCAGGGTGCTGTACGTCAGCCACATCAGGATCTCGGTCAGGTACTCGTGGTCGGTCCAGACGTGACCGGCCGCAGTGAAAGTGAAGATGTCGCTGCTCGGCAGCCGCCCGTTGTCCACCATCCACCGCCCGATTCGCAGGTGCCACCAGAAGTCGGGGTCCTGCTCGGCGCCGATGAACAGCGACAGGATCACGACCATCACGCCGCCCAGCAGCAGCGTGCGCGCGCTCAGCCGCTCCGTCAGCCGGAGCGCCTCAGCGGCGGGCGAAGGGGTTCGGTAGGTAGCGGGGGACGCGTCTTGCATATTCCGGGTACTCGGTGGGAAAAGCCAGGGCCAGGATGCGCTCCTCCCAGCGGATTCGCGCGAGCTCGCAGGCGATGAAGTAGGCGATCGCCAGCACGCTCAGCAAGCCGGCGGTGGCGAGGTTGACGCCGATGGCGGTGGCGACCTCACCCAGGTAGACGGGGTGCCGGCTCAGGCCGTACGGGCCGCCCCTGACCAGCCGCCGGGCCTCGGGAATGATGGAGAAGGACCGGCGAAGGTAGGCCAGGCCCCAGACCGAGTAGGCCAGGCCCGCGGTGGCGAGGAGGTCGGCGAACACGACCAGGCCCTCGCGCCGTGTCCCACCGGGGAGGAAGCTCGCGCCGATGGCGGCGAAAGTGCCGCTGAAAGCGATGAAGATGACCGCCAGCCGGTGGTCGGTCCCCCGCTGGGGCAGGCGCACGGCGTACAGCACGACCAGCAGCCCGAAGTAGGCGAGCGCGAGCGCCTGCTGGAGGACGAAGAGCAGGTCGGAGGGCCGGTGGATCCCCTGCACCCCGCCCCACAGGAGGACGAGCTCCCGGGTGAGGAAGAGGCCGAAGAAGAGGGAAGGGAGGAGGCGGCCGAGCACGAGGTCCCGCCAGTACGCTCCCGAGCGCCGTTGCACAAGCTCTGCGACGCCCGAGACCGCCATTTCCCGGCGAAAGGTTAGCGACCCGGACCTGGGGCCCGGTCGTTTTGGCTAATTGAATTGACCTGCCCCGTACCGATGAGTAGCATCCCCGTCCGCGAGAGGGCCGCCAGCTCCCCGCAAGTATCGGGAACGGGCGGCGTCAAGCAGGTCAAGTACCTGTAGTTCAGGAAAAAGGAGGTGAAATCGCAGAAATGTTGAGCCTTTACTGGAAGCTTCGCAGCCTTACGACCCGTCAGGAAGGCCAGGGCATGGTTGAGTACGCTCTGATCCTCGTGCTGGTCTCAATCGTGGTCATCGTGATCCTTCTTACGATGGGCAACCAGATCAAGAACGTCTTCTCCAACGTCGTAGCCGCTCTGGGCGCGTAGAGCCCACGTATCAGCACCTTCAAGAGAGCCCCGCGAGGGGCTCTCTCTTCTTTACAGCGAATACGGGTGAAGAACGCGGTCCGCGTGCTTACAATGTCGCCACTTTTCGGGAATCCAGGAATCAATCGGAGGTGACTTAGTCTTGGCCGTCGCACCAGCTGCTACAAGGCCCCGTCCCGGCGGGGGTCGACTCTTCATCATCGTCGGCGTCCTGCTCGCCGCCCTCGCCTTTGGCGGCGTGTTCCTCCTCGGCAACCTCGGCGGCGGAGGCGCGCTCGGCGGACCGACCAACACCGTCGTCATCGCCAAGCAGTCGATCCCGCTGCGACACCAGATCACAGCCGCTGACCTCGAGATCGCGAAAGCCTCGGTCAACGGCAACGCCAGCCTGGCCAACGTCTACACCAGCACCACCGACGTCCTGAACCTGGTCGCCGAGATCAACATCAGCAAGGGCGCGATCATCACGTCGGACATGCTGGCCCGGGACGTCAACCTGGTCCCCGCCGGCAACTCGCCCGCCTACCTTCCACTGGCAAGCGGTTACGTCGGCATCACCGTCCCGACCGGTGAGCAGCAGGGTGTGGCGGGCCACATCAGCCTGGGCGACTACATGACCGTGATCGCGTCGTCGGACCTCCAGGTCCTCGGCGGATCCCAGACCATCCAGGGCAAGGTGAGCAAGACCGTGTTCACCAACGTCCGCGTGATCGGGCTCGGTCCCGCCTCATCGGGCGTCACGTCGGCGGCCGGGAACGGCTCCACCACCAGCAGCCAGAACGCGGCGAGCACGGGCGTGACCTCGAGCCTGACCCTCGAGATGACCCAGTGCGACTCCGAATACCTGACCTGGTTCCTGCAGAACATGACGGTGAAGTACACGCTCGAGTCTTTCCACGACTACCGGCCTGCACCGCCGTCAGATCCGGACCCAAGCTGCCCGACCGTGCTGTCAGCCGGCGGAGTCAGCGGCAAGCAGGTCGACGCCAGGTACCACTTCGTACAACTTGTCACTGGCAAGTAATCCCGTTGGGCCTACTCGATAGGGTCAAGCAGAACCAGACGGTTCCGCCAGGGGCCGCGGGCAACGGGCCCGCGACCGCGACCCTGCCGGGGGCGAACACATACACGCCGCAGGCGGCGATCCCGGTAGCGCAGCCTGCGGCGACAGCCCCGCCCGCCGCTTCGCTGTCTCAGCGCGCGGGCGCGTCCGCCGGCGAGGTCACGCCTGCCTTCACCGCTGCGAAGGTGCAGATCCACGCCAAGCTGATCGAGAAGTACGCCGACGAGATCGACTCCAGCAACAAGGCCGGAGTCCGGGAGAAGATCCTCGAGCTGGCCGAGGAGTACTTCCGCTCCACGGCCATGACCATGACCAAGAACGACAAGGAGCGCCTTGTCGACTCGGTCCTCGACGACGTCCTCGGTCTCGGTCCGCTGGAGGCGCTGCTCGCCGACCCGAACATCACCGAGATCATGGCCAACCACCCCAAGCAGATCTACGTCGAGAAGAGCGGCGAGCCGATCCTCTCCTCGGTGACGTTCGAGTCCGAGCGCCAGATGCGCCAGGTCATCGATCGGATCGTCAGCCTGGTCGGCCGGCGCGTCGACGAGTCGACGCCCATATGTGACGCTCGCCTGAAAGACGGATCGCGTGTGAACGTGGTCATCCCGCCGATCGCGCTCAAAGGCCCGGCGCTGACGATCCGGAAGTTCGCCAAGGAGAAGTGGGGGCCGGCCGACATCGTCAACCGGTTCAAGTCGTCGAGCCCGGAGATCATGACGTTCTTGCGCTCCTGCGTCCGAGCGCGCCTCAACATCCTGGTCTCGGGTGGCACCGGCTCCGGTAAGACGACGCTCCTCAACATCCTCTCTTCGTTCATCCCCGAGAACGAGCGCCTCATCACCTGCGAGGACGCGGCCGAGCTGCAGCTGCAGCAACCGCACTGGATCCAGCTCGAGTCGCGTCCGCCCAACGTGGAAGGCAAGGGCGCGGTCCCGATCCGCGAGCTGGTCAAGAGCTGTCTGCGTATGCGCCCCGACCGGATCATCGTCGGTGAGTGCCGTGGCGGCGAGGCGCTGGACATGCTCCAGGCCATGAACACCGGCCACGACGGCTCGATGTCGACCCTGCACGCCAACAACCCCAAGGAGTGCCTGGTCCGTCTCGAGACGCTGGTGCTCCAGGCGGGGCAGGACCTTCCCTCGCGCGCCATCCGCGAGACCATTGGCTCGGCGATCCACCTGATCGTCCAGCAGTCTCGCCTGCGCGGCGGCATTCGCCGCATCGTGAGCGTCGCCGAGGTCATGGGGATCAAAGATGGAGAGGTCCAGTTCCAGGAGCTCTTCCTGTTCAAGCAGGTCGGCGTCAATTCGGAAGGTAAGGCGGTCGGATATCACACCGCGACAGGTATCCTGCCGTCGCGCATGGAACACCTGAGGGCCGAAGGCGAAGATGTCGCGGAGCAGCTTTTCGCACCTCAACGCCAGCCATCCCCGGATAAGCTCTACTGACCTTTTAGGAGGATTTGATGTCCATCGCGGTGGTATTCGCGCTGATCGCCTTCGCAGGCGTCTTCCTCTTCTTTCTCGGTATCAGCCAGATGCGTCGAGCAGCCGGCGGGACCGAGGACTTCCAGGCCAGGCTCGCGGCGTACGGCGTGACGACGGCCGGTGCCCAGGCCCTGCCTCAGTCGGCGGGCATGCGCGACACGCTCAACCGGCTGTTCCAGCCCGCCGCGGACCGCATGGGCCGCGGCGACGCCAAGAAGGGCAAGCCTTCTGTGGCCGAGCAGCTCCAGCGGGCGGACCTGAAGCTCCGCCCGTCCGAGTACTTCATGATCCAGCTCGGCAGCGGTGTCGTGGTTGGGCTCATCGCCTACTGGCGCTGGGGTCTCCTCTTTGGCCTCCTGTTCTTCGTCGGCTACCTGGCGCCCGGCTTCTATGTGAAGTACCGGATCAACCAGCGGCTGAAGAAGTTCAACGGCCAGCTCGGCGACACCTTGACGCTCCTCTCCAACGCGCTGAAGGCCGGCTACTCCTTCGCCCAGGCGATCGACACCGTGGCGAAGAACGCCGTGGCGCCCATCGGCGACGAATTCGGCCGGGCGGTGCGTGAGATGAACCTCGGTGGTTCGCCCGACGAGGCGCTGTCCAACATCACCAAGCGCATCGCGAGCGCGGACTTTGACCTGGTCGCGACCGCCTATTCCATCCACCGCACGGTCGGTGGCAACCTGGCAGAGATCCTCGACAACATCGCGTACACGATTCGCGAGCGCGTGCGCATCAAGGGCGAGATCCAGACCCTGACCGCGCAAGCCCGAGCCTCAGGCACCATCATCACCGCGCTGCCGATCCTGCTGGCGGCGTTCATGTTCTTCGTCACCCCGACTTACTTCCAGCCGATGTTCGGCAGCATCATCGGATGGATCCTGCTCGCGGTCGGCGCGTTCATGATCTTCATCGGCAACCTGATCATCCGCCGAATCGTGGCGATCGAGGTTTAGGCAATGAGCACCACGATGATCTTCGCGTTCGCAGTCGGGGTCGGAGTGCTGATGATCTTCATCGGCCTCGCCCGCACACCTTCATCCAACACCTCTCTCACGGTCCAGCAGCGACTGTCGGTGTACGGCGGAGAGAAGCCGCTGACGGTCGAGGAGATCGAGCTGCAGCGGCCGTTCAGCGAGCGCGTCATGCGCCCGGCGATCGAGAGGCTGGGCTCCATGCTCTCGCGCTCGACGCCTCAAAAGGCCCGGCAGGACCTGCTGAACCGGCTGGAGCTCGCGGGCCGGCCCGGCAACCTGACCCCGGAAGACTTCGCCGCCGTGCGTCTGGTCGCAGCCGCGGTTTTCGGCGCGCTCGGTGTGCTCGTCGGCCTCCTCCTGGCCAACCCCGTGTATCTCGTGATCTCGCTGGTCATCGGCGTGATCCTCGGCTACTACATGCCCGTCCTGTGGTTGAAGCAGAAGGTGGACGCCCGCAAGTCAGAGATCCAGAAGGGCCTGCCGGACGCGCTCGACCTGCTGGTCATCTGCGTCGATGCCGGGCTCGGATTCGACGCCGCCCTCGCGCGGGTCACGGACAAGTACAAGAACGCTCTCTCGGAACAGCTCAGCAAGGCCCTGCGCGAGGTCAGCCTCGGCCGTCCACGCCTCGAGGCACTGGACGAGATGGGCCGCAACAGCGGCGTCGAGGACCTGCACAACTTCATCCAGGCCGTGATCCAGTCGGAGCAGTTCGGCACCGGCATCGGCAAGATCCTGCGCATCCAGGCTGACGAGATGCGCCGCAAGCGCCGCCAGCGCGCGCAGGAGAGAGGCGCCCAGGCGACGTTGAAGATGATGCTGCCGATGGTCGGCTGCATCTTCCCGACGCTGTGGATCGTGCTGCTCGGCCCGGCCGTGCTGATCCTCATGCGACCGAGGTAACAGGCCAAACGATCGCGGCGGTGCTGCCGAGCCTCCCCACGTGGGAGCTCGTGCTGCGCGCGGTGGTCATCTACGCGGCGCTTTTGGTCGCGCTGCGAGTGTTTGGCAAGCGCGAAGTCGGCCAGTTCACGCTGTATGACCTGGTCTTCATCCTGCTGGTGGCGAACGCCCTGCAGCCGGCGATGACCGGGCCCGACAACTCGATCGGTGGCGGCCTGGTGTTGATCGCCGCGCTCGTGGCTGCGAATTTCGCCGTCGGCAGGCTGGATCGTCTGGCGGTGTTCCATCGCGTCTTCGGGTCCGCGCCCGCCGTCCTGATCAAGAACGGCAAGGTTCAGCCCGCGACCTTGAAGCGCGAGGGCTTGACCGAGGACGAGGTCGAGATGGCGATCCGCGAGCACGGAGTCGACGATTTGAAGGACGTCGAGCTGGGCGTCCTCGAGCCCGACGGGACGATCTCGATCGTGCCGACAGAATCCAAGCTGCGCAAGAGCCGGCGCAGGGTTCGGTTCTTGAACCGGCTCTAGGTCGTCAGGAAGTCGAGCGCGGCCTGCTTGAACTCGCGGGCGGTGACGGCGCTCATGTGATCACGGCCGGGAATCGTGTAGAGGCGCGCGCTCGGGATCTCCTCGATCAACTCCGGTGCGCCGCGGGCGATGTCGTCTCGATCGCCCACGGCGACCAGGATCGGAGTCCGTATCTTCGCCAGCCGCTCGGGATGACGCTCCGGCCGTAAGCCCCGGATGCAGGCAGCCAGCGCGACCAGGTCGTTGCCCGGGCGCGCCGAGGCGAACTTGTAGAACGTCTGCGCCACCGGGTCGTCGGTCGGCTCGCCGAGGCGAAACGCTTGCGCGATCTCTTCCGCCCGCTCGATCGCACCGGCGGCCCCTATGCCGCCGAGGACCGCGCGAGTGATCCGTTCCGGAAAGTCCAGGACGACCTCCAGGCCGATGCGCGAGCCCATCGAGTAGCCGAGGTACGCGGCCGAGGCGACCTCCACTTGATCCAGGAGGCGGACGACGTCGCCGGTCATCACCTCGACCGTGTACGCCGCCTCGTCGTGGGGCTTGTCGCTGTGGCCGTGTCCCCGGCAGTCGAGGCCGATCACGCGGAACCCGTTGCTGGTGAGCGTCTCCTGCCAGCGGGTGCCGACCCAGTTGAGGCGGTAGTCGGAGGCAAAACCGTGGACGAGCACGATCGGTTTACCTTGCTCCGGCCCCTCGACCTCGTAGTGGATGCGGACGCCGTCGCTGTCGAAATCCATGCGTCGGTGATTACGCTAGTGCACCGCCAATGGCAGGAAGACGCGCTGTCCACGAACGGAGCGGCAAGGTGCTTGCCGAGGAGCTCGAGATGCCGCGCACCATGTTCGGCCGCGGGCTTGGCCTGATGTTTCGCGGTCAGCTCGCCCCCAGCCGCGGAATGTGGATCAATCCCTGCAGCAGCATCCACATGATGTTCATGAACTTTGCAATCGACGCGGTGTTCCTCGACACGCGCGAGCGGGTGAAGAAGGTCTACCGCAAGCTGCCGCGCTGGTACGGCATCGGGTGGTCGTTGGGAGCTCACAGCGTGCTCGAGCTGCCTCCTGGGTCGACCGCGGGGATCGACCTCGTCGCGGGCGACCAGATCCTGATCGGTTAAGAACCCGTTGACCGGCTGCATAGGCTGGTCACATGCGGTTGCTAGACCTCTTGCTGCCCCCGCGCTGCGGCGGATGCCGCCGGACCGGCGCGTGGCTCTGCGACACATGCCGGGCCAGGATCCGGCGCCTCCAGGAACCGCTGTGCCGGCGCTGTGGGGTGGAGGTCGAGTCGGGGCGCCGGGAGTGCGGGTGCCGCTCCCGGATGCCGTCGCTGGCCCGGCTCCGGTCCGCGGTCGCGTACGAGGGTCCCGCCGAGGCGGCGATCCATCGCTTCAAGTACGAGGGCTGGCGGCGCCTGGCGCGGCCGCTGGCGCAGCTGCTCGCCGAGCGCCTGGTGGTCGAGGGCATGGCGGCTCGGTGGGTCGTCGCGGTGCCGCTGCACCGGGACCGCCTACGCCGGCGTGGCTTCAACCAGTCGGACCTGCTTGCGGGCGAGCTGCGCGAGCTCCTGGGCCTGGGCGCGCCGCCGGGAGAACTGGTACGTACGCGTTCCACACCGCCCCAGGTCGGAAATGACCGCCGCACCCGTTTCGAGAACGTCAGAAATGCCTTCGCCTGGCACGGGCCGCCGCTTCGCGGCGAAGCCATCCTCCTGGTCGACGACGTGGCCACCACCGGGGCCACGCTCGATGCCTGTGCGGCCGCCCTGCGGGCCGCGGAATCGGGGCCCGTAACTGGGGTCTCGGTCGCGCGCGTGAATGTATAGTTGGCGGTCGGTTTGTAATTTCCCGGTGCGGAGGCTAGCCGAACCATGGCAGTCCGGATCCCAGGCATCAACATCGATGAGTACTACCAGCAGCTAGGGCCGATCGAGCCGCTGATCCGCGACGACCGCGTGACGGAAATCATGGTCAACGGCAACGACCACGTATACGTCGAGATGGCCGGCAAGGTAGTGCTGACGAACATCAAGTTCGTCGATGAGGACCAGCTGCTCAACGTCATCCAGTTCATCGTCCGGACCGTGGGCCGGCGCATCGACGAGCGCTCTCCTCTCTGTGACGCCCGTCTCGCCGACGGCTCGCGTGTCAACGCCGTCATCCGTCCGCTGGCGCTGAACGGCCCGCTTCTCACCATCCGGAAGTTCTCCCGCGACCCCTACCAGGTCGAAGACCTGATCCGCTTCGGGACCTGCAACGAGGCCGGGTTCGGCTTCCTGAAGGCGGCCGTCCTTTCCAAGGCGAACATCATCGTCTCGGGGGGGACGGGCACCGGTAAGACCACGTTCCTCAACGTGCTTTCGGGCTTCATCCCGGTCGAGGACCGCATCGTCACCATCGAGGACGCGGCCGAGCTGCAGCTACACCAGGAGCACGTGTGTCGCCTCGAGACGCGGCCGAAGGACATCAACGGCGAAGGCGAGATCACGATCCAGCGCCTGGTCATCAACTCCCTGCGCATGCGCCCTGAGCGCATCGTCGTCGGTGAGTGCCGTGGCGGCGAGGCGCTGGACATGCTCCAGGCCATGAACACCGGCCACGACGGCTCCATGACAACGCTGCACGCCAACAGCCCGCGCGATGGGCTCGCCCGGCTCGAGACCCTGGTCCTCATGGCGGGCGTCGACCTCCCGGTGCGCGCGATCCGCAACCAGGTCGCGGGGGCGATCAACCTGATCGTGCAGCTCAGCCGGCTCCGGGACGGCTCGCGCAAGGTCACCGCGGTCACCGAGATCGTGGGCATGGAGCAGGACGTGATCACGATGCAGGACATCTTCATCATGGAGCAGAAGGGCGCCACGCCAGACGGCAAGGTGATCGCCGAGTTCCGCCCGACAGGCCTGCGGCCGAAGATCCTGGACCGCATGTTCGCGCAGGGCATCCCGCTGCCGAAGGAGATCACGGCGCTCTTCCCGCCGCCTCCGGGATACAAGCCCGCGACCCGCTGAAAAGGGTTATCTAGACAGCCTCATCCCGGCCGCTTATAGTCGGGATTGTGAAGGTCGTCCTGCACGACCGTACCAACGGTCTGGGGCAGGAGGTGCGCGACACGGCGCAGCGCAAGCTCGACCGCCTGGCTCGCCACTTCGGCAAGGTGGTGGACGCCGAGGTCGAGTTCCTGGAAGAGCGCAAGCAGAGCGATCTGACGACGTTCGTGTGCCGGATCGTGGTCCACCTCGACGGCCGGAGGGCTCCGGTCCTGTACGCGCACGAGCGTGGGGCCGACCCGCAATCGGCCCTCGATCTGGCGCTCGACAAGATCGACCGCCAGGTGATCGCCTTCAAGGAGAAGGTCACCCACCGCCGGCAGGCGGTGTCGGCGGTTCGGGTGCCCCCGGCCCCGGCGGCCACCTCGCGGCCCGACGAGCCGGAGCGCCTGCGTCTGAAGCTTCGGCCCATGTCGGAGTCGGAGGCGGTTTCCGAGCTGCAGGCCGACACCCAGCCGGTCATCGTCTACCTGGACGAGGACACCGGGGAGATCCAGATCATGGTCCGGCGAGCCGACGGCTCCCTGGCCGTGATCCAGCCCATCGTTCCCTAGCCTCGATTTAGATCCAGCCTGGGCGGGTAACCTCTAGACAGTAATGGTGATTTTGTCGCGCCTGCTCGATCCAAACGAGCGGGAGGTCAAGCGCCACATGGCCGTCGCCGAGGCCGTCAGCGGCCTCGAAGACGAGATCAAGGCGCTCGACGAGTCCGCGCTGCGGGCGCGCTCCGACGAGCTGCGCAAGCGGGCCCAGGACGGCAGTGACCTCGACGAGCTGCTGATCGAGGCGTTCGCGCTGTGTCGGGAGGCAAGCCGGCGCGCCATCGGCCTGCGCCACTTCGACGTCCAGCTGGTGGGCGGCATCGTGCTGCACCAGGGAAAGATCGCCGAGATGAAGACCGGCGAAGGCAAGACCCTCGTTGCCAGCCTGGCGCTCTACCTCAATGCCCTGGCGGGAAAGGGCGTCCACCTGGTCACCGTCAACGACTACCTGGCCCGCCGCGACGCCGGCTGGATGGCCCCGATCTACCACCTGCTCGGCATGTCGGTCGGCGTGAACGTCGGCACGGCCGGCACCTACGTATACGACCCCGAATTCCTCGACGAGACACACCCTGACTCCAGGCTGCAGCACCTGCGGCCGGCGAGCAAGAAGGACGCATACGCCGCGGACATCACATACGCGACGAACTCCGAGCTCGCCTTCGACTATCTCCGAGACAACATGGCGCGAGACCTGTCCCAGTGCGCACAGCGGGACCTCAACTACGCGATCGTCGACGAGGTCGACTCGATCCTGATCGACGAGGCGCGGACCCCACACATCATCTCCGGCCAGTCTGAAGAGTCGACCGACAAGTACTACCAGTACGCGCGCTGGGCCGCGCGACTGAGTGAAGGCGAGGACTTCGAGGTCGACCTCAAGCACAAGTCGGCGTCGCTGACGGAAACGGGGATCGCGAAGATGGAGCGCTGGACCGGGATCAAGAACATCTATGACCTCGAGAACGTGATCGAGGCCCACCAGATCAACCAGGCCCTCAAGGCGAAGGCGCTGTTCCTGCGCGACCGCGACTACCTGGTCAAGGACGCCGAAGTCGTGATCGTCGACGAGTTCACCGGCCGCACGATGCCCGGCCGCCGCTGGTCAGACGGGCTCCACCAGGCGGTGGAGGCGAAGGAGGCCGTCAAGGTCCAGCAGGAGCAGAAGACGATCGCGACGATCACGGTCCAGAACTACTTCCGCCAGTACGAGAAGCTCGCGGGCATGACGGGCACCGCCGTCACCGAGGCCGAGGAGTTCCACAAGATCTACGGCCTCGACGTCGTGGTCATCCCAACGCACCGGCCGATGGTCCGCACCGACAGCTCGGACGTGATCTACAAGACCGAGAAGTCCAAGTTCGAGGCCGTGATCGACGAGATCGTCGAGATGAACAAGCAGGGAAGGCCGGTGCTCGTCGGCACCGTCTCGGTCGAGAAGTCGGAGCGACTGGCGAAGATGCTCGAGCGTCGCGGATTGAAGCACAACGTGCTCAACGCCAAGCAGCACGAGCGCGAGGCTGCGATCGTGGCGGAGGCCGGCCAGCCCAACGCGGTGACCATCGCCACCAACATGGCCGGGCGCGGGACCGACATCGTGCTTGGGCCAGGCGTCACCGACGTCGGGGGGCTGCACATCATCGGCACCGAGCGCCACGAGAGCCGGCGGATCGACAACCAGCTGCGCGGCCGCGCCGGCCGCCAGGGAGACCCGGGATCGAGCAAGTTCTTCATCTCGCTCGAGGACGACCTGATGAAGGTCTTCGGTCCGGCCGCGGACCGCATCGGACGCCTCATGACGACGCTCGAGGTCGAGCCCATCGAGCACCCATGGGTCGCGCGTTCGATCGCCAGCGCGCAGAAGAAGGTCGAGGGCATGCACTTCGACGCCCGCAAGCACGTGGTCGAGTACGACGACGTGATGAACAAGCAGCGCCAGATCGTCTACGAGGAGCGGCGCAAGGTGCTCGAGGGGGCCGACGCGCGCGGCAACATCCTGGGCTACGTCCACGAGCTCATCGTCAAGGGCGTCGACCAGCACTGCCAGAGCCGCCACCCGGAGAACTGGGACCTGGAAGGCCTGGTCAAGTACCTGTCGACGTATCTGCCGATCGCGCCTGGGAGCGAGCTCCCGGACGAAGCCGTGCACAAAGGGACCGAAGGCCTGGTCGAGCACCTGACCGCGGCCGCGACGGAGGCATATGACCGCAAGGTCGAGGAGATCGGCGCCGACCTGATGCCGGTGGTCGAGCGCGACGTGATGCTGCGGACGATCGACTGGCAGTGGATGGAGTACCTGACGCAGATGGAGCACTTCCGCGAGGGCATCGCACTTCGGGCTTACGGCCAGCGCGATCCCCTGGTCGAGTACAAGAACGAGGCGTTCGAGATGTTCACCGAGCTCCGCGAGCGGATCGAGGCCAATATCGTGTCGGCCATCTACAGGGTCCAGGTGCAGAGGAACGCGCCCCCGCCGCCGCCACCGGCGCTTGTGCGGCAGGTCAAGGAGAGCGGCCCCGGCGAGCTGGACGGGTCCAACGGAGCCGGCCGCGAGGCCCGGGCGCAGCAGCGCCAGGCGGCCCCGCTGGGCCAGGCGGCTGCCGTACCCGCCGGCGCGGCCAGTAAGATCGGCCGCAACGATCCCTGCTGGTGCGGGTCGGGCAAGAAGTACAAGCGGTGCCACGGCCGATAGGTCTGGTTCGGAATGCAAAATCACTGGAGAGAGCGAATTGGACGCTGAACTAGAACCTAGAGAGCTACTGAACCGGATCCTGCAGCTCAAGGAGCACCTTTGACCTGCCCGCCAAGGGGAAGCGGGCCGGCGAGCTAGACGACGAGCTCGGCAAACCGGGCGCCTGGGATGACCCGCGTCATGCCGGCGCGATCGCCCGTGAAGCCTCCGAGAACCGCGAGCTGATCGCGACATGGGATCGTCTCGAGCGTCGCGCCAGAGACCTCGTGGAGCTCGAGCAGCTCGCGGAGGACGATCCCGAGCTGAGGAAGCAGGTCGCTGAGGAGGGTACGTCGGTGGCCAGGGAGCTCCGCGCACACGAGCTCGACCTTCTGTTCACGGACCCATACGCCAACCACAGCGCGGTCATCACCATCTCGGTCGGGCAGGGTGGAATCGAAGCCCAGGACTGGGTCGAGATGCTGCTCCGCATGTATTTGAAGTGGGCGGAACGCCGGCGATTCGAGACCGAGATCATCGATGAGTCGCGCGGCGAGGAGGCGGGCTTGAAGAGCGCGACCTTCATCGTGCGGGGACCCCGTGCGTACGGCCTGCTGCGCTCGGAGCACGGCGTGCACCGCCTCGTCCGCATCTCTCCCTTCGACCAGAACCACCGCAGGCATACGTCATTCGCGCTGGTCGAGGTGATGCCCGAGCTGGAGAGCACCGACGAAGGTGCCGTGGTCATCAACGCGCAGGACATCCGCATCGACACCTACCGCTCGACGGGCGCCGGTGGACAGCACGTCAACAAGACGGACTCCGCGGTCAGGATCACGCACCTGCCTACGGGCATTGTCGTCACGTG
>VBHA01000066.1 GCA_005889495.1 Chloroflexota bacterium | reverse complement strand
GCCGACCACAAGAATCTCTCCATCACTAGCGCCAGCCGCGGCCTGCTCGAAGACATCAAGGCTTTAGCCCTCACCGCGGGCCTCAATCCGCTGAAGGTCTCGACATGGACTCGGCGTGAAATGAAGCCTCTGGGCATCGAGGAGAAGGAATACACGCACCATTTCCTCTATTTCGGCGAGCGGAACCCGGACGCTCCCGTTTACTTCAGTCCAGTGACTTCGATCGAAGATGCCGGCGAGCAGTCGACATATGACATCGAGGTCGAAGGGACCGCCAACTTCATCGCTAACGGCATCGTGGCGCACAACTCACAGATCACGATGAAGTACCCGAGCGTCTACCTGATGGAGCCCGGCGCCAAGGGCGACGTGCTCTCGGTCGCGTTTGCGGGCAAGGGCCAGCACCAGGACGCCGGCGGCAAGATGATCCACGTCGCGCCCAACACGACCTCGACCATCACGTCGAAGTCGATCTCCAAGGGAGGCGGCCGGACCTCATACCGCGGGCACATCAAGATCTACCCCGGCGCCAACAACTGCAAGTCCTTCGTCAAGTGCGACGCGCTGCTGCTCGACGACGAGTCGCGGAGCGACACCTACCCTTACAACGACGTCGACGCTGAGAACGTGACCCTGGGCCACGAGGCCACGGTCAGCAAGGTCAGCGACGAACAGCTCTTCTACCTCATGAGCCGAGGGATCCCTCGCGCCGAGGCGGAGACGATGATCGTCAACGGCTTCATCGAACCGTTCACCAAGGAGCTTCCGCTCGAGTACGCGGTCGAGCTCAACCGGCTCATACAGCTCGAGATGGAGGGCTCGGTAGGGTAGCTGTGGCACTGACTTCGGAAACCCTGGACCAGCTTCAGGGCGAACCCGGCTGGCTTCGCGAGCGGCGCGAGGTGGCGCTCGCGAGCTTCCAGAAGCTGGCCGCGCCCAGCAAGACGGACGAGGAGTGGCGGCGCACCGACGTCAGCCGGCTCGACCCGAACCGCTACTCGAAGCTCGAGCACCTCGACGGGCAGAAGCTCCTCCTGCCCGAGGCTCTGCCGAAGGGCGTCATCCTCAAGCCGCTGCGACAGGCCGCGAAGGAGCATCCCGACCTCGTCGAACCTCGGTTGTTCTCCCTTGTGCACGCCGACCGCGACCGCTTCACCGCGCTCCACGCCGCGTTCTTCACCGGCGGCACGTTCCTTTACGTGCCCGACGGCGTCGAGATTGACAAGCCGATCATCGGCCAGCATTTCTCACACGAAACGGAATCCAGCGTCCTGCCGCACACGCTGATCGTCGCGGGGCGAAATTCGCGCTTCGACTACCTCGACGAGTACATCGCCGAGAACGACGACGAGGCCGGCTACCGCACCGGCTCAACCGAGATCTTCCTCGGCGATGGCGCTCAGGTCGGCTACGTCGCGGTCCAGAAGTGGGGACGCAACGTCTGGCACTTCTCCGACCAGCGCGCCGAGCTGCAGAAGGACTCGACGCTCCGCCTCTTCAACGTCACCCTCGGCGGCAAGTTCTCCAAGACCCGCGTTGAGGCCTCGCTCGCGGGCGAAGGCTCCAACGCCGAGCTGAAGGCGATCTACTTTGCCTCCGGCGAGCAGTTCTTCGACTTTCACACCCTGCAGGACCACCGCGTCGGCAACACTCGCAGCGACCTCCTCTTCAAGGGCGCGCTGCAGGATGTCTCGCGCACGGTCTACGCGGGCCTGATCAAGATCGAGAAGCACGCCGCGCGGTCTGACGCCTACCAGGCGAACCGCAACCTGGTCCTGAGCGACAAGGCCAAGGCGACCTCGATCCCGATGCTGGAGATCGACAACAACGACGTCCGCTGCACCCACGGCGCGACGGTCGGCCCGGTCGACCCCGAGCACCTCTTCTACCTGCGCTCGCGCGGCATCCCCGAGAAGACCGCCAAGCGCATGCTCATCCAGGGCTTTTTCGGCGACGTGCTGGACCGCATCCCCTTCGAGCATGCGCGCAAGCTCGTGGAGGCGGAGCTGGAGGCGCGGATTGGCTAGCCATCGCGTCGCCTCGGTCGAAGAGATCCCGACCGATTCGATGAAGCGGGTGGAGGTCGGAGGCACACCTATCTGTCTCGCCCACGCCGAGGACGGGAGCTTCTACGCGCTCAACGACATCTGCACCCACGAGGAGTTCTTCCTCAGCGACGGCGAGCTGTGGGGGATGGACGTCGAGTGCCCGCAGCACGGCTCTCGCTTCAACTTGCAAACAGGCAAGGTCACCGGCCTGCCGGCGGTCATCCCCGCGCACACCTATCCCGTGACCGTGGAGGACGGTGATGTCTACGTTGACGTATGACGTCACCGCCGTAAGGCGAGACTTCCCGATCTTCGAGACAGGCATCGCCTACCTCGACTCGGCCAACACCTCGCAGCGGCCGAAGCAGGTGACCGGCGCGATGCTCGAATACTTCGAGAAGTTCAACTCCAACATCCACCGCGCCGCCTACCGCATCGCCGAAGAGGCGACGGTCCGCTACGAGGCGACTCGGGAGAAGGTGCGGGCCTTCATCAACGCCGCCTCGACCAAGGAGATCATCTACACGCGGGGCACGACCGAGGCCATCAACCTCGTCGCTTACGCGTGGGGACGCAAGAACATCAAGAAGGACGACCTGATCGTCCTCACCATCCTCGACCATCACTCCAATATCGTCCCCTGGCAGATCCTGGCCGCCGAAAAGGGCGCGCACATCGAGTACGTCGACATCGACGACAAGGGGGAGCTGCGCCAGGAGCAGTTCGCGGCCCTGCTGAAGCGCGGCCCCAGGCTGGTCGCCTTCAACCTCGTCAGCAACGCGCTGGGCACGATCAACCCGGCCCGCGAGATGGTGGCCGCGGCCAAGAAGGCCGGGGCGACCGTGCTCGTCGACGGCGCCCAGAGCACGCCTCACCAGCCTGTTGACGTCCGGGCGCTCGGCTGCGACTTCTACGCCTTCAGCGGCCACAAGATGCTCGGACCGACCGGGGCGGGCATCCTCTACGGCCGGCGCGAGCTGCTCGAGGCCATGGACCCCTTCATGTCCGGCGGCGACATGATCAAGACGGTCCGGATCGAGGGCACCACCTACCACGAGCTGCCCTGGAAGTTCGAGGCGGGGACGCAGGCGATCGCCGAGGTGATCGGTCTCGGCGCCGCGGTCGACTACCTGAACGGCCTCGGCATGGACGCGGTGCGGGCCCACGAGCTCGACATCACCGAGTACGCGTACGAGGTGCTGAGCGAGATCGACGGCCTGACCCTCTACGGTCCGCCCCCGTCGCGGCGCGCCGGCGTCATCTCCTTTGCGATCGACGGCATTCACCCGCACGACCTGGCGACCATCGCGGACCGGGACCAGGTGTGCCTCCGCGCCGGGCATCACTGCGCGATGCCGCTGATGACCCGCCTTGGCGTCCCCGCCACGGCGCGCGCGTCCTTCTATGTCTACACGCAGAAAGAGGAGGTCGACCGGCTCGCGGCCTCGATCAAGGAAGCGCAGAGGATCTTCGCGTGAGCACCCCGATCTCCGCCGACGATCAGTTCTACCGCGAGTACATCATCGACCACTACAAGAACCCTCGGAACTTCGGGCGTCTCGAGCGCCCGGACATCAGCCACGAGGAGGACAACCCGCTTTGTGGCGACGTGGTCGGGATGGACTTCCAGGTCAAGGATGGCGTGATCGAAGACATCCGCTTCCACGGCCGCGGCTGCGCCATCTCCCAGGCGTCGGCCTCGCTGCTGACCGAGCGGCTGAAGGGCATGACGCTCGACGACGCCAAGAAGATCAACAAGGACGACGTCATCGGCGAGCTCGGGATCGACATCTCTCCGGCGCGCATCAAGTGCGCGCTGCTCTCGCTCAAGGTCTTGAAGGTCGGCGCCTATGGATTGGCCGACCTCGATGAGGAGTAATAGATAGGTATGGCACAGCAACAGGCCCCGTTCCGCGACCTCAAGGTCGACGAGATCAAGAAGCTCGTCGACGAGGGCCGCGACGTCGTCGACGTACGCGAGGACTGGGAGTGGAACAAGGGCCACCTGCCCGGGGCCAGGCACGTGGTGCTGAGCTCGATCCTGGCCAACCCGACCGGTCAGAAGTTCAGCGACGGGACGATCTTCGTCTGCCAGGTCGGGGAGCGCTCCGCGGTTGCCTCCGAGATGGCGGTGGCGTTGGGCGTGAAGGACGTCGTCAACTTCCGAGGCGGCACCAAGGCCTGGAAGGACGCCGGCCTTCCCCTGGAAACGCCATGAGCGAAGCCCCAGCGGTCACCACCGACGTCGCGCCGGACGCGACCGTCAAGCCCGAGGATGTGATCGAGGTCTTGCGCCAGTGCTTCGACCCCGAGATCCCGGTCAACATCATCGACCTTGGTCTGGTCTACGACATCGCCATCAAGCCGGAACGGGTGGACGTGAAGATGACGCTGACGGCGCTCGGCTGCCCGATGGCGGCCGACGTGATGGCCGACGTCCGCGACCACCTGCTGACCCTGCCCGGCATCGCCGACGCCGGCGTGGACATCGTCTACGAGCCGGTCTGGACCCCCGAGCGCATGTCCGAAGAAGCGCGCTGGGAACTGGGGATGGTCTAACCAGCCGCTACGGGCAACCGCTCGCGCTAGGCGGCGTGCGGCCAGACGTCCGTTACCGACGTGATGACGGACTCGATCTGAATTCCGTCCTGCAGGTCGTAAATGTAGGTCTTGCCTGCGGGCTTCTCGCCCTGGTACCAGACGAATCGCGAGGTGAGGAACGCAGCCTTCGACTTGCCCGCACCAAGCTCGTTGACGCTTGCGTTGCCGGTCTCCACGACGTAAACGTGCGCCGGCCCGCTCGCGTCGCCCGACTCGTAAACGATCTCACCCCCCGTCGGTGACGCGCTCGGCTTGATCCATTTCACACCCGGCAGGAAAGACGACACGGCTCCGCTGCGGAAGACCTCGATGCCTTTGGAGTCCTGGAAGTAAAGGCTCGAACCCGACCACACAGCCATCGACGGATCCTCGAGCGAAGGCGTCACATCGACCCCGCCGGCCGTCCAGATCCGAAACGTCGATGTGATGCTCTGGTTCCACATCAGGACCCCGCCGTCTGGCGACCAGACGAACTGGAAGTCGCTGCTGTCCGCGCATTCTTGCGTGCTGCACAACGAGACAGCCGGGCGATGGGCCACAGTTGCCACAAGGTCGTCCTTGCCTTCCCGAAGGATGTGCACTTCTGTGGTCTGGTGATCCGTAACGGCCAGATAGGCGAGAGACTGCGCATCCGGGCTCCAGGCAAACGCCACGACGCACGTGCCTGACGTGGCTGCGAGCGCCCTCGTCCGGTTGAATCCCACGAGCGGCGCCGTGAACACGTCGCAGGCTTCGATGTACGCAATCTCGCTCGCGCTTACGAGTCGCGGTCGTAGGTAAGGAGCAAGGGCGCCCAGCGTCTGCGGGTGCGCGACATCGGTCACATTGCTGACGAGCTCGCTATTGCTGCCCCGCCGCGTGACCACCGCCAGGCACGGGTTGGAGGGACCCGCGCACGGAGTTGGCGCCAAAGTGGGGAGCGGTGAAGGAAAGCGAGTTTGGGCCGTCGCCGTCCGGTTGGCGGTCGTGGTTGGATGGTCAGTGCCGCAAGCTGCCGCGAGCACAGCGACGGCCACCAGGACTCCGACCAGGGTTCTCATGTGGACGACTCAGTAATCCAGCCCAACCGTCAGACCCAACCGATTGCGAATTTTCCGGAAAAATCGTGCGCGCGTGGGCGGAATTCGACGGATTTTCCGGAAAATCGTGGTTGTCAGCCTGAGTGGAAGGTCGCGACGCCGTTGTTGCATTCGTACTGGTACGGCCCGCTCAGGAACCCCGATCCCCCACCCGACATCTGACCCGCCTCGGGGCACACCACCACACGCTGCGTGACCTCGAACCCCGCCAGGAGAACTGCCACCGCAACCAACGCCGCCGCGAGACCCGAGAACCGGGCCGGCCGTGACCTCGCGCCTCGAATGGTGCGGCTGAAGGCGAACGAGACGAGGAGTCCCGCGATCACCAGCGGCGGGCCGACGGAGAACGCGGCCAGGAATCCCAGCACGAGCAGCCCCGCCGCGGCGGCGGCCCGAAGCGGGGCCCGGATGGGGACGATCTCGGCCCGCGGCAGCAGAGCGATGGCGATGAGTGCCGCCATCAGCGCCATGTAGCCCGCGACGAAGCGCGGGACGTACGGCATCGGGGCCGTTCCGCCCTGGGCGTTGATGATGCCGCCGTACAGCACGTCGGTCGCGAGCACGATCGCGAACGCGACCAGCGAGGTGATCAAGATCGACCGCCGTTCCACCCTGCCCGAACTCTAGTCGTTCAAAAACGGGCTCCTCCTACACTTAATCTCGAAGTGGCGGAGTTCAGCCCCGGGCTGGAAGGTGTGGTTGCCGCTGAGACCGCCGTCAGCGAGGTCGACGGCGCCAACGGCCGTCTCATCTATCGCGGCGGATACCTGATCGAAGACCTCGTGCCGGTGACGAGCTACGAAGAGGTCGCCTACCTCCTATGGCACGGAGAGCTGCCCAACGAGAAGGACCTTGACGCCGTGCGTCAACATATGTCCCGCGCTCGTCGCCTCAAGGATTCAGCGCGCAAAACGCTCATGGCCATGGAACCCTCCACCGACCCGATGGACGTCCTCCGCACGGTCGTCTCGGCGCAAGGCGCAAGCCCGGCGCTGACCAAACCGAACCTTGAAGAGGCGGTCGCGCTCACCGCCGTCTTTCCGACCATCGTCGGCGCCGTACTCCGCCGCCGCCAGGGCAAGGACCCGGTCGAACCTCGCGACGACCTCGGCCACGCCGCCAACCTTCTCTGGTCGCTCGAAGGCAAGGATCCCGACTCGCAGAAGGTCCACCTGGTCGACAGCTACCTGGTGCTGCTCGCCGACCATGGCTTGAACGCCTCGACCTTCGCGGCCCGCGTCGTGGCGTCGACCGGGAGCGACCTCGCCTCCTGCGTCGTCGGCGCGATCGCGGCACTGAAGGGGCCGGCGCATGGCGGCGCCACGCTGGCCGCCCGCAACATGCTGGACAAGATCGGTTCGGCCGAGAACGCGGAGAGATGGCTCACCGACGCCCACGCGAGGCATGAGCGGTTCTCCGGCTTCGGCCACCGCGTCTATCGCACGTACGACCCCCGGGCCAAGATCCTGCGCGAGATGGCGAAGACCGCGTCCCCCGAATTGCACCGCACAGCCGCCCGCACCGAAGAGGTCGCCCTGAAGATCCTCCACGACGCCCATCCCGAGCGTCCCAACGCGACGAACGTCGACTTCTGGGCGTCGGTGGTGCTCACCGGCGCCGGCATCCCCAAGGAGCTTTTCACGACCGTCTTCGCCACATCGCGCGTTTCCGGCTGGACCGCCCACGTGCTCGAGTCGCTGTCGGACCTCCGGATCATCCGGCCGGCCTCCCGCTGGATCGGGCCCGAGCCCGGCAGGAAACCTCTGCAGCTCGCCAAGCGATGAGCACCAACAACACCTACGTGCCCGGCCTCGAGGGCATCACTGCCCCCACGGCTTCGCCGTGGGGACCCCAGTAGGTAGCGGGGTTTGAGCGGCTATGTTGCGGGACTTGAGGGGATAACAGCCGCTCAAACCCGGATCTCGATGGTGGACGGCGCCAACGGCCGCCTCGTCTACCAGGGCTATGTCATCGCCGACCTCGCGCAGGAGATGTCGTTCGAGGAGGTGGCGTACCTGCTGTGGGAAGGCCAGCTTCCGAACCGCTCTCAACTCGACGCGCTGACCTCCGAGCTGGCGGCGTCGCGACAGCTCACGAAGGCGGCGAATACCGCGTTGGACGCGCTTCCCAAGGACACCGATCCGATGGACGTCCTGCGCAGCATCGTTTCCGTCCAGGGCGTCGAGCACCGGCTCGCCAGCCCGACGCGGCCTTTGGCCATCCACGCCACCGCATCGTTTCCGACGATCCTCGCGATGTTCTACCGCCGGAAGCTGGGCCTCGAGCCCGTCCAGCCGCGACCCGATCTCGGGCACGCGGCGAACTACCTCCACATGATGAACGGCAAGGAGGCGAGCCCCGAGGTCGTCCGCGCCCTCAACACCTATCTCGTCCTACTCGCCGACCACGGCATGAACGCCTCGACCTTCACGGCCCGCGTGATCGCCTCCACGGAATCGGACCTGAGCTCGGCGCTTGTCGGCGCCATCGGCGCGCTCAAAGGGCCGGCGCATGGAGGCGCGCCATCCGCTGTGATCGAGCAGCTCGAGGAGATCGGCGCCGCTCCGGACGCCGAGAGGTGGATGCGCGACGCGCGGAAGCGGAAGGTCAAGTTCATGGGCTTCGGCCACCGTGTCTATCGCGTCTACGACCCGCGGGCCAAGATCCTCAAAGAGATGTGCCAGAGGATGAACCCGAAGTTCTTCTCCCTGGCTTCGAAGGTCGAAGAGATCGCGCTGACGATCCTCCACGAGGAGCATCCCGAGCGCCCGCAGTCGACCAACGTCGAGTTCTACTCGGCGGGCGTGCTGCAGGCAATCGGCCTGCCCAAGGAGTTCTTCACGCCGACGTTCGCCGTCTCGCGGGTCGCGGGCTGGAGCGCTCACGTGCTCGAACAGGCGGCCCACAACCGCATAATCCGGCCGCAATCGGAATACATCGGACCGGAACCGCGGAAGCCAGTGCCCCTGGCCCAGAGGGGATAGCCCTATTTCGGCTTGACCTGCCCGCCTGGCGCAACGTCGGCGCCGCCGGCCTCGCGTGGTTCCTCCTCATCGCCGTCGCCCTCACTGGGTGGTTCGTGGTCATCGTCCCGCTCCGCGCCGACATCCTCGACAACGACCTCACGCTGGTCTTCATCGGCGCTCGAATCGGGCTCGAGCATGGCTGGAGCCACGTCTACTCGCTGACGCTGCAGCACGACCTCTTCGCGCAGCTCCGTCCCCACGCCGCGTTCAACGACGGCGAGCGTTTCGTCTCGCCGCCTCCGTTCGCCTGGATCGTGGCGCCGCTGAGCGTTCTTGGTGCGGCGGGAGCCACTTACGCCTGGCTTGCGATCTCGGTGGGAGCGCTGGTCGCGGCCTGGTGGCTGGCAGCCCCTGGTGCGTCGCCAAAGCGCGCGCTGTGGCTTCTCGGTGCGCTTGCCTGGTATCCGGTGCTGTACGGCCTCAGCCTCGCCCAACCAGACCTCGTGATCCTCGGGTTGGCCGCGGTCGGCTGGAGACTGGCCGAGTCCGGCAGGCCGTACCTGGCCGGGCTCGTGCTCGGCCTTTCGGTGATCAAGCCCCAGCTGCTGCTGCTCCTACCCCTGGTGCTGCTGTGCGCCGGCCGCTGGAAGATAGTCGCGACGTGGGCGGCCGCGGCGATCGTTATGGCCGCGGCGTCGCTGTGGCTGATCGGAGCGCAGGGCCTGCACGACTACGAGAGCCTGCTCAGCGAGGCGCAGCACGTCGCCAACAACCGCTACTTCACCCTGGCCTTCGTACTTGGCCCGGGGGTCCTGAGCTACCTGGGACAGGGCGTTGTGGTCGCGGCCGCGGCGGTCGGTGCTTATCTCAACCGGCATGAGGGCAACGCCAGGATCTTCGCCCTGGGCATCGTCGCGACCGCCCTGGGCGCGACCTACTGGCACCTGCAGGACTTCACGATCCTCGTCCTGGCCGCGTGGCTCTTCTGGCGCGAGGGGCTGTCGACTCCGCTCCGGCTGCTCCTGCTCGTGGTGGTGATCGCGGGAGAGTTCGCCTGGCCGCTGACGCCGCTGCCGATCCTAATCGGGGTCGCTGTGTGGTTCGCCGCCGTCCTGACGCCGTCGCGAAGACCGTCGCCGGTATCGGCCTGAACGAATGACGGCCGCGGACGTTCGCGTTCCTCGCGCGCGCTGGCTCCTCGTCGCCGCCGGCCTTGTCGTCTGCGCCCTCCTGCTGTGGTTCACCCGCACCTTCACGTTCTACTTCGACGAGTGGACCTTCATCACCACGGCCCCGGACTGGACATTTCGCACCTACTTCGAGCCCCACAACGAGCACCCCGTGATGCTCCTGAGGCTCGTCTACACGATCCTGCTCAGCACGGCCGGGTTGCGCTCGTACACGCCTTACATGGCCGTGCTCCTCATCGCTCACCTCGCCAACGTCGTGCTGCTCTTCGAGCTCGTCCGGCGCCGCGCCGGCGAGGCGGTCGCGTTGGCCGCGGCCCTGATACTTCTGCTCCTGGGGGCCGGCTGGGAAGACCTTCTCTGGGCGTTTCAGATCGGCTGGCTTGCGTCGATGGCCTTCGGCCTCGGGGCCATCCTGGCCCTGGAACGGAGGCCGGCAATCGCGGCGGCATTGATAGCGATCTCGCTCTCGTTCGCGGGCACGGGAATCGTCTTCGCGGTGGCCGCGGGAGTGGGGCTGCTCCTCACACCGGGAAGGCGCCGCGACCTGCTCTGGCTCGCCGCGCCCGCCATCGCGCTCGCCGCGTGGTACGTCGCGTTCGGCCGTTTTGGCCAGCACCCCAACCCGCAGCCGACCGCCGCCAACCTGCTCATCGACCCGCTCTACACCGTCTGGGGCCTGAGCCAGGGCCTCGCGGGGATCATCGGCGCGAGCGGTTGGATCGGCTACCCCCTGCTCGCCGCGGCGATCGCCGCGGTGGCCTGGAGCTGGTGGCGCCATGGCGCCGACCCGTTGGCTGTCGGGATCGCGGCCGGCCTTCTCACGTTCTTCCTCCTGGCGGGCCTGACGCGCGCGCAGCTCGGCTGGCAGCAGTCGGCAGCATCGCGCTATGTGTACGTCGCCGCCCTGCTGTGGCTCGTGCTGCTGGCGGACGCCGCTCGCCGCCTCCCATGGCGCGGCACCTGGCGCCCGGCGCTGGCCGCCTGCGCATTCCTGGCCTGCTTCAGCAGCGCGGTCGTTCTGGTCGAGTACACCGCCGCGAAGACCGTGCAGATGCAGCGCGCCCAGGCCGACCTTGCCGCCCTGGCCAACGAGCGAGACGACCCCTGCCTCGATCCCGAGCACAACGTCGACGTCCTGATCATGCCCGGCGTCCCGGCCCGGGCTTACTACCGGGCTGTCGACCACTACGGCGACCCTGCGCCGAGCTTTCCGCCCGCTGACGCGGCCGACTATTCGGATGCGATCCTCCGTCTGTTGAAGGCGGCCTGCTGATCGTCCCTACACTTGAACGCAATGCCCGATTTCGACTTTGACGTCGCGATTCTGGGTGGTGGGATGGGCGGCTATCCCGCCGCCATCAGGGCTTCGCAGCTTGGCCTGAAGGTCGCTCTGGTCGAGGCCGGCAAGCTCGGCGGCACCTGCCTCCACGTCGGCTGCATTCCCACCAAGGCGCTCCTCGAGTCCTCCGAGCTCTACCACCGCGTCGCCACCCGAGGGGTCGAGTTCGGGCTGAAGGCCGAGGTGGTCGGCTTCGACTATCCCAAGATCGCCGAGCGCCGCGACGCGGTGGTCGGACAGCTCTACAAGGGCGTCCAGTACCTGATGAAGAAGAACAAGGTCGAGGTCGTGCAGGCCCGCGGCCGGCTGCGCGACCGCAACTCGATCGAAGCCGACGGCAGGCTCGTCCGGGCCAAAAACCTCATCGTCGCGACCGGCTCGGTGGTCAAGACCCTCCCGGGCCTGGAGCTCGACGGCGAACGCATCATCTCGTCGGACAACGCTGTGGTCGCCAAGGACGTCCCAGATTCGATCTGCATCATCGGCGCGGGTGCGGTCGGCGTGGAGTTCGCGACGCTCTACAACCAGCTCGGGGTCAAGGTGACTCTGCTCGAGGCCCTCGACCGGCTGGTGCCGCTCGAGGACGAAGACGTCTCGAAGGAGATGCTCGCCGCGTTCAAGAAGGCAGGCATCGAGTGCCGCCTTGGCGTCAAGGTGAGTGGGGCGAAAAAGGCTCGCGACGGCGTCAGCGTTCAGACCGACCAGGGCGAGGTGTGGGCCAGGCAGCTGCTGGTGGCGGTGGGACGGAGCGCCGTCTCGAAGGACCTCGGCCTGGAGCAGGTTGGCGTCCAGACCCATCCGAACGGATTCATCAAGGTCGACGAGTGGATGCGCACGTCGGTCGAGTCGATCCACGCCATCGGCGACGTGGTCGGTGGTTTCCTGCTCGCGCACGCGGCCTCGCACGAAGGCATCGTGGCGGCCGAGGACATCGCGGGCCAGCGGCTCGCGCCCATGGACCAGGACCTCATCACGAGATGCACGTACTCGCACCCGCAGATCGCGTCGGTCGGCTTGACCGAGAAGCAGGCGCGCGAGAAGGGGCACGAGCTGAAGATCGGCAAGTTTCCGTTCTCCGCCATCGGCCGGGCGCAGATCCACGGCGAGACCGGCGGCTTCGTCAAGGTCGTGGCCGACGCGAAGACCGGCCAGTTGCTCGGTACCCACATCGTCGGCGCCAGCGCGACCGAGCTGATCGCGGAGCCGGCCCTGACTCAGCTTTTCCAGGGCGACGCGTGGGAGCTCGGGCGCAACATCCACCCGCACCCGACGTTGAGCGAGGCGGTGATGGAGGCGGCGATGGCCGTGGACGGCCACGCCATCCACATCTAGAGAGCCGATGGCACAGACCACGAAGACCAGGGAAGAGGCTTTCACCCCTGACTGGCGATTCCAGGAGCCGGTCGCCTGGCGCGACACCGACCTCGATGAGAACGTCCTCACAGAGTGGTTCCATTACATGCTGCTCGGCCGCCAGATCGACTACCGCTTCCAGGTCCTCAACCGCCAGGGACGCGCTCCGTTCATCATCTCGTGCGCCGGCCACGAAGCCGCGCAGATCGGGATCGGATGGCCGCTCAAGCCGAAATACGACTGGCTCGCGCCCTACTACCGCGACGTGGTGCTGTGCATGCGGATGGGCATGACGCCGCTCGACCTCATGCTGTCGGTGCTTGCGAAGGCGGCCGATCCCGCGTCGGGCGGCAAGCAGACGCCCGGCCATTTCTCCGATTCGCGGCACAACATCACCTCGGGCGGTTCGCCGGTCGCGACCCAGATGGTGCGCGGGGCGGGCGTGGCCTACGCGCTGAAGATGGACGGCACCGACAAGGTCCTCCTCACCTGCTACGGCGAGGGTGCCGGCGCCGAGGGCGATGCGCATGAGGCGTTCAACTTCGCCGCCGTCTACAAGCTGCCCGAGGTCTTCGTCTGCGAGAACAACGGCTTCGCGATCTCGACGCCGTTCAGCAAGGAGTACGCGATCGAGCACGTGGCGCAGCGCGCGGCGGGCTACGGGTTTCCAGGCGTGACCGTCGACGGCCGCGACCCGGTTACGTGCTACGTGGTCTCCAAGGAGGCGGTCGCGCGCGCTCGCGCGGGTGGCGGACCGACCTTGATCGAATGCCTGGTCGACCGCCTCGGCGCGCACTCGTCAGAGGACGACCAGCGCCGCTACCGGACGCAGGAGGAGATCGACCTGCTGTCCCAGAACGACTGCCTCGAGCGCTTCAAGAAGCAGCTGATCGAGGAAGGCGTGCTCACCGCGAAGCAGGTGGCCGAGGACGAGGAGGCGGTCAAGGAAGAGGTCACCAGAGCGACCAAGGCAGGGATGGAAGCGGACGACCCGCGGCCCGAAGATGCGCTGACCAACGTCTACGCGGTCGAGGCGCCGGAGGCGATCGACCCGCCCGCCGGTGCCGAGACCGAGGAGATGAACATGGTCGCGGCCCTGCGGTCGGCGCTGACCGAGGAGATGGAGCGCGACGAGCGCGTCATGGTGATGGGCGAGGACGTCGGCAAGAAAGGCGGTGTGTTCCTCGTGACCGACGGCCTGCGCGCGAAGTTTGGCGAAGCCCGGGTCATCGACACGCCCCTGGCCGAGTCGTCGATCGCCGGGGTCGCGCTCGGCCTGGCGATCGCCGGCAAGCGGCCCGTCGCCGAGATGCAGTTCACCGACTTTGCGCACATGGCCTTCAACTCGATCACCAACGAGATCGCCAAGTACCGCTACCGCAGCGACGGCGACTGGTCGGTGCCCCTGGTCGTCCGCGCTCCGATGGGCGGCCACGCCCACGGCGCCCTCTATCACTCGCAGTCGATCGAAGCGCGGTTCGCGACTCCCGGTCTGAAGATCGTCATCCCCTCGACGCCGTACGAGGCCAAAGGCTTGCTCCTGGCCGCGATCCGCGACCCGGACCCCGTGCTCTTCTTCGAGCACAAGCGGCTCTACCGCATGTTCAAGGAGGCGGTGCCCAAGGGTGAGTACCTGATCCCGCTGCGGGTCGCACGCACCGTTCGCGAAGGGAGCGACATCTCGGTGTTCTGCTACGGCCTGATGGTCCACTACGCGCTCGAGGCGGCGAAGAACCTCGAGGCGGACGGAGTGAGCGTGGAGATCGTCGACCTCCGTACCGTCTACCCGCTCGACAAGGACGCGATCATCGCCTCCGCCCGCAAGACCGGCAAATGCCTCGTGCTCTACGAGGACAACTTCAGCGTCTCGGTGGGCTCCGAGGTCGCGGCCCTGATCGCCGACGAGGCGTGGCGATGGCTCGACGCGCCGGTCAAGAGGTTCGGCGGGCTCGACGTACCGTCGATGCCCTACGCAGTGCCGATGGAGGAGTACTTCATGCCGACGCCCGACAAGATCACGAAGGTCCTGAAGGAGCTCGCCGCTTACTGATGGCCGGCAAGACCACGCGAGTCGTGATGCCGCAGCTGGGCGAGTCGGTGCACGAGGGCACGATCTCGAAGTGGCTGGTCAAGCCTGGCGACAAGGTCGTCGAGTTCGAGCCCATGCTCGAGGTGGACACGGACAAGGTCAACGCGGAGGTGCCCGCGCCGGTGTCGGGGATCCTGCGCGAGATCCTGGCCAAGGAGGGCGAGACGGTGCAGGCCGGGGCGGAGATCGCCGTGGTCGAGACCGGGGGCGGAGCATCAGAAAAGCTCCTCCCCACTCGTGGGGAGGTGGCGGCGAAGCCGCCGGAGGGGCTGGCGAAAACCGAGATTGCGAAGGTTGAACCAGCCCCTCCGGCTCCTTCGGAGCCACCTCCCCGTGAACGGGAAGGAGTTGAATCACACCGGTACTCCCCTGGGGTCCAGATGGCCGCCTCGGAGCTCAAAGTCGACCTCTCGAGGGTCACCGGCACCGGCCTCGGCGGCCGCGTGACCAAAAAGGACGTCCAGGACTTCGCGGCGAAGGCCAAGGCCGCACCTCCGGCATCCGCGCCCGCGGCCGCCCCGGTAGCGCCCGCCGAGGGCGACCAGGTCGTGCAGCTCACGCGCGTACGCCGGTTGATTGCGGAGAACATGACGCGCTCGAAGCAGACGATCCCCCACGCGTGGCAGACGCAGGAAGTCGACATGTCCGGCGTCGTGGCCAACCGCGCCGCCGCCAAAGGCGCGTTCCAGCGGCAGGAGGGCTTTTCCCTGACCTACCTGCCCTACGTCATGGCCGCCGCCATCTCGGCGCTGCGCGAGAACCCGCACGCCAATGCGACCTTCAACGAAACGGAGTTGATCGTCCACCGCGACATCAACCTCGGCATCTCGGTCGGCATGGAGGACACGCTTCTTGTCCCCGTCGTGCGGCGCGCGGACGGCCTTTCCATCGCCGGCCTTGCCCGCGCCGTCAACGACCTGGCCACGCGGGCGCGCGGCAAGCAGCTCAAGGCCGACGACCTCTCCGGCGCTACCTTCACGGTGAACAACTCCGGCACGTTCGGCACGCTCTTCAGCTACTCGGTCATCAACCCAGGGCAGGCGGGCATCCTGACGATGGAGGCGATCGTGCAGCGGCCCGTGGCCGTCGACGGGATGATCGGAATCAAACCGATGATGTACCTCTGCTTCTCGTTCGACCACCGGGTGCTGGATGGGCTGCAGGCCGCGCGCTTCCTGACCTCATGCCGGAAGTGGCTGGAAGCGGTGACTTTGGAGACGCCCATTTACTGAGGACCCCAGTAATTCATTACAACCAGCCCCATCGGCGCTTCGCGCCACTTCCCCATAAATGGGGAAGAGCCACTTCCCCATGAATGGGGAAGAGCCCGTCGCCATAAGTGGGGAAGAATCCCGGGATTCGAGCGTTAAGGTTGTCGCCACCAGCCATGTCCGCGCCCCCAAAACGACTCCAGATCGCCGACGATTCGCCTCCGATCGTCCTCAAAGAGGTCTACGACCTCCGGTTCGACGCGAAGGACCGGGCGGCCAAGGACGCGATCTGGAGAGAGCTCGGCAAGTTCTTCCAGCGCTACATCAAGCCCGACGCCCGGGTCATCGACATCGCCTGCGACGCGGGCTACTTCATCCGCCACGTCCGGGCGCGTGAGCGGTGGGCGACCGACATCCGCCCGGTCGAGGCGGAGCTGCCGAGGGACGTCCGTTTCGTCCGCGCCAGCGGGCTGGAGCTGGCCGGCGTGCTGCCGAATGACTACTTCGACCTCGCGTTCTTCAGCAACTACCTCGAGCACCTGCCTTCCACCGAGGCCGTGCTCGAGCAGTTGCGCGTCTCCTTCGCCCTCCTGAAACCCGGCGGCCAGGTCCTGATCCTGCAGCCCAACATCAGGCTGGTCGGCGGGTCGTACTGGGATTTCATCGACCATCAGACGGCGCTGACCGAGAAGAGCCTGGCCGAGGCTGCGCGCATGGCCGGTTTCGACACCAAGCAGGTCATCGCCCGCTTCCTTCCCTACACGACCAAGAGCCGCCTTCCTCAGAGCCCTGCCCTGGTCAGGGCGTATCTCGCTTTCCCACCGGCGTGGCTGCTGCTCGGAAGGCAAACCCTGTACCTGGGCGAGAAACCGACCGCCGCCTAGCGGTCCGATGCGGCGCCCCCCACTACCGCTCGCCGCCGCGACCCTCGCCGCCGCCTGGGGCGCGCTCTACAGCGTCGGGTTCTGGGTGGCCGCGTACGTACGCTTTCCGATCCACGACGACGTGCGCTACGACTACGTCGCGGCGGAGGCGGGACTGCGCTACGGCTGGTCGCGAATCTATGACCTCGACCTCTTGCGCGCCCTGTCGGCGGGCTTCCCTGCGCCTCAGAACACAATTCACTCCGGCGGCACCTTCATCAACCCTCCGCTGCTTGCGTGGCTGTGGGCGCCGCTCGTCGCGTTCTCCGAACCGGTGGCGTACGTCGTCTGGACCGTGATCTGCCTTGCCGCGCTCGCCTGGACCTGGTATATCACCGCCCCATTTCAAGGGCTCGGCAAGATCGCCATGCTGCTCGCGGGCCTTGCGCTGTGGCCGGTGATGGAGGCTTTCTACTTCGGCCAGCCGACGTTCCTGGTCCTTGCCCTGGTCGCCGGCGCCTGGTGGCTGATCCGGCGCGACCGGGCGCTGGCCGCGGGGGTGGCGCTCGCGGTCGCGACCGCGCTCAAACCGCAGGTCGTGGTCATGGTCCCGGTCTGCTTGCTCGCCGCGGGGCGGTGGCGGCCCGTCGCCGGCTGGGCGGCGAGCGGAGCGGTCCTCGCCGGGCTCAGCGCCGCCTCGCTCGGCGGTTCAGGCCTCCGCGATTTCTGGCAGACCCTGCAGTGGATCCAGACCGACCCCGGCCACTCCTTCTTCACGGTGGCATCGATCTTCGGCATGGGCTTCGTGACGTACGCGGTGCTCGCGGTGCAAGGGGTGCTGTGCGTGCTCGTGGCGTGGAGGCGGCGAGACAACCTCGACGTCCTCTTCGCGACCGGGCTGCTCGGGTCGCTGATGGTCTCCTTCCACCTGCACCAGCCGGACTACAGCAACCTGTTGCTCGCGGCATGGCTGGTGCTGCGCGGGTCGCCGTCCCTCGTCCACAGCGCCTGGCTTGCGATCGGCTTCGTCACCATGCAGGTCCTGACTATGGGGCTGCCCGCGCCGCAGCTCTTATGGGACGTCGGGTGGCTGGGGTTTCTCGGCCTACGGTTCGTCGATGCCCAGGATGCTCAGAAAGAAGCTGGCGAATATCGTCTGCACGCCGAGCGTCAGCAGCACGGCGGCGGGGATGACCTCGCGCATGGTCAGGCGGGGATCTAGCGAGCCGAAGCCGGCCGACTGCCAGCTGATCACCGCGACCACGATGCCCGCGATCCCGACCAGCAGCATCAGCCCGCCGGCTGCCAGCCCCGTCTCGAGGTTCACGTAACGAAACATCGACCGATAGGACGGATTTGGCGGGTGGAAGCCCTGCTCCATCGCGAAGACCTTGGTGAAGACCGCGAACACGACGAGCTGATAGCCGATCAAGCACGAGAAGCCCGCGAGCAGCAGGGTGTGGATGTCGAACTGGACGGCGCCGATCTGCTTGGGCCCGCTTTCCAGCGCCGCGCCGGCGAGCAGGCCGGCGGCGAACAGGGCGATGCCCGGGTAGAGGAACAGCCACCGCGGGCTGAACAGCAGCATGAATCGGAGATGGCGCCAACCGTCGCGCCAGGTCCGGAGGTGCGGCGGGCGCGAGCGCCCGTCGGGGCTCAGCGTCACCGGGACCTCGGAGATCCTCAGCCCCTGCAGCGACGCTTTGATCACCATCTCGCTCGCGAACTCCATGCCCGTCGCACGAAGGCGCAGCCTCTCGAACGCGTCCTTGCGGAAACCGCGGAGGCCGCAATGCATGTCGCCCACGGGCGTGTGAAAGAAGACCCGGCTGACGAAGGTAAGCGCGGGGTTGCCGACCCAGCGATGCGACCAGACCATCGCGCCCTCCTGGATGCCACCTGCGAAACGGTTGCCCATGACGAGGTCGCAACCTTCGCGGAGCTTGTCGAGAAGAGGGCCGATGGCGGTGAAGTCGTAGCTGTCGTCCGCATCGCCCATGATCACAAAGCGGCCCCGGGCCGCGGCGATGCCGCCCATCAGCGCGCTTCCGTATCCCTTGCGCGCAACGTCGACCACCCGAGCGCCCAGGTCATGGGCAGCCGCCTGCGAACCGTCGGTGCTGCCGTTGTCCGCGACGATGATCTCGGCCGCGACGCCCAGCTTCTCGATCGCCTGATGTGATTTGCGGATGCAGGCGGCAAGGGTTTCGACCTCGTTGAGGCACGGCATCACGATCGAGAGCTCGATCGCGGTGGAGGCGGTATCGGGAGCCTCTTGGCGTGGGCGTTGCGCGACGCTCATGGTCGTGCAGCGTAACGCGGGGGCTGAACTTCCTCGCCCGGAAAAAGAAGTGACCCCGACGGATCGCCTCTCGGGAGCCGGTACATGGCCTTGCGGCCCTGTTCCTGCCCCCTCGAACGTTTCCCTCGGGGCCGTCGAGAACCGTAAGGCCCACCGGTGAACCGCGCAAGTCCGAAAGTCAGTTCGCCGCCAACCAATCAGTTGTAGCCGCCGCCTCCTGCCAGACTTGGCGGCCAGGGATGGCGCTGACGCTGGCCGAATCGCACGACATCATCGCGCGCGCGCAGAAGAAAGCTGCGGAGCTCGGCATCCGCATCACGGTCGCGGTCGTCGACGCCGGGGCTGTGCTCATCGCGCTGTCGCGCATGGACGGCGCGCCGCCAGTGTCTCCGCAGGTGGCGGAGGCGAAGGCGGTTGGCGCGGCCATGCTGCTGCGGGACGGAGCCGCCCTCGCCGAGCTGGCCAAAGAAAGGCCGGCGTTCTTCAGCGTCGTCGACCGCCTGGTCCGCGAGCCCATCGTGCCGGGGCTGGGCTCGGTCCTGGTCAGGCGCGGCGACGAGGTGCTGGGCGCGGTCGGGGTGAGCGGCGGACGGCCGGAGCAGGATCTCGAGTGCGCCGAGGCGGGTCTCAGCTCAGCCTGATCCGTCGAAGCTCCTCATAAACCGAGCCGGCGCGGCCCAGGCGGCTTCGATACAGAACGAGCTCGGTCGCAGTCCAGGAATCCAGCGCCGGGGGCTCCGGCAGCGGCGGCAGGCTTGCGCCTTCGCGCGCCCGGGCGCGGGCCAGGGTGAGGTGGGCGTGGTACCGCCGGCCCTCCGCCTCGAGGCCGGCGCGCACGGACTCCGCCTCGACGAGCTCCGCGACCGCGCCGATGTCCGGCTCCCCCAGCCGGAGCCCCAGCCAGACGACGCGCGTCAGAGGGCCGCGCTTGAAGGCGCCCGCCGGGCCGAGGGCCAGGTCGAACGCAGCCGGCCGGCCGGCTTCGACGCGATCCGCGATGGCCTCCGCGACCGACTCGTCGAGGTGACCGAGGAAGCGGATGGTGAGGTGGAGGTTTTCCGCCGGTGTCCAGCGAAACTCCGGGGCGAGCTCGGCGCACGAGGCGACGTACCGTCCAAGCTCCTCGCGGTGGCCTTCAGGCAGCGGCAGCCCGAAGAAGGCCCGGACCTTTACGAGTGCTTCGCCCAGTGCGTCGGAGCCCAGGCGCCCGGCGCGCTCGGGCGCCAGCCGAACTGCGAGCTGACCGAGTCGATCCCCGCCGCGAGGTTAGGCGTCTCGGACATGCGGATCTCATCCGGGGTGATCGGCGGGTCCTTCATCAGGGCCTCCAGGGCGATCGCGCCCGGGGTCAGGAGGACGGTCGGGAGCTTCAGCTTTGATTTCTTGATACCTCGGGCCTGCAGGAACCAGTCGAACATCGTCTCGTAGGTGACCACCTCCGGGCCGCCCAGCTCGATGATCTTGCCGAGCAGGTTGGGCTTGCTGACGGTTTCGACGATGCATCGGGCGGCGTCTTCGCGCAGGATCGGCTGGATCTGGGTCTGGCCGCTGCCCGGGATCACCGCGAACGGTCCGAGCAGCGCCCGCTCGAAATCCTTGACGATGCCCCCGTCCTCGCCGATGACGAAGGAGAAGCGGAGGATGGTGCCCGAGACGCCCGTTTTGGCCAGCTCCTGCTCCCCCATCCACCGCGAGCTGAAGTACTTGAAGTGGGGGTCGAGCTTGGCCCCGATCGCACTGACCAGGACGACCGAGCGAGCGCCGGCGGCGATCGCGGCCTGGCCCATGATCCTCGGACCGTCGACGTTGACCGCCAGGTAGGACTGCGGCCTGTTGCGGCGCACGGCGACCAGGCTGATCAGGTGCTCGACGCCCTGGGCGGCCTGGGTCACGGCCTGAGGGTCAAGGGCGTCGCCCACGACCACCTGGGCCCCCCGGACCTTGAAGGCGGCGGCCTTCATCGGGTCGCGCACCAACACGCGGAGCTGATGGCCGGCGTCGAGGACCTTGTGGGCCACACCGCGGCCCACGAAACCAGTCGAGCCCAACAGCAGGATCCGTGCCACGGGTCAGAATCCTATCGGAGCGCACTCGGCATACTGACCGTCAGTGGCAGGCGCGGCATCGAGTGGGTTCGTTCTCGGCGTCTTCGCCTTTCTGCTCGGGATTGCCGGCATCGCCGCGGCCATCCGGCGCCGGCGGGGCCGGGAGCGCTACCCGGAGACCTACGCCGCGACCGGCGGGATCATCTATACAGCCGTTTCCGCGGGGTGCGGGGTGGTCCTGCTGCTCGGGGGCCTGGGGCTGATGATCCTGGCCCTGGCGTTCAAGAAGTAAGCAGCCGCCGGGCGGGTAGATCCGGCCTTAGATCACGTTCCTCTCGGAGACCAGCGAGCCCTTCGCAAAGCGCGTGAACGCGAACGGGCTGATGTCGATCTCCGACCGGCGGTCGAGGAGGAGCTGCGCCAGCAACAGAGCCGCGGCCGGCGCCTGCATGAACCCATGGCCGCTGAACCCCGAGGCGCACCAGAAACCCTCGAGCTCGGGTACCGGCCCGAGGATCGCCTGGTGGTCGGGTGTCGTCTCGTACAGACCAGCCCACGCCGTCTTCACGCCGGCGCTCGCCAGCGCCGGGGCACGGCCGGCGGCGGTCGCGAACATCTTCTCCAGGAACTCCCAGTTCACGTCGGTGACGTAACCCGGCGGCTCTGCTCGGTCGCTCATCCCGATCAGCACTCCGTCGCCCTCGGGATGGAAGTACAGCGACGACTGGAAGTCGACCGTCATCGGGTTGCCGCGCGGCACCGCGGGGAAGCTGCCGGTGACGGCGACGTGGCGGCGATAGGGCAGGACCGGGATCTCGAGGCCCGCCAGCCGCCCGATGGATGACGACCATGCACCCGCGCAGTTGAACAGGAGGCGAGTCGCGATCTCGCCCGCGGAGGTGCGAACCCCCTGGACCCGACCACCCGCCACGTCGACGCCCACGACCTCGACGCCCTCGCGCAAGCGCGCGCCGTGCCGTCGCGCGGCGGACGCATACCCCGATGTCACGTCGGCTGGGCTTGCGACGCCGTCGGAAGGGCAGAAAGTGCAGCCCAGCACGTCTTCGACGTTGAGCACGGGCACCATGCGCGAGGCTTCATCGGCGTCGACCCACCTGGCGTCGGCCAGCCCCACCCGGTGCCACATCTCCATGTTGTGGCGGAAGTCTTCCACGTGCTGGGGCAGCGTCAGCACGAAGAGGTACCCGATCTGGCGAAAGTCCGGCGGGTGCCCGGTCTCCTGCTCGAACTCCTCGAACAGGCGGACGGACAGGCGCTGGAGCCGCACGTTGGCCTCCATCGAGAATTGCTGCCGGACGCCGCCCGCGCACCTGCCCGTCGACTGCGAGCCAAGGGTTTCGCGCTCGAGAAGGACCACGTCGACGTTGCGCTTCGCGAGCTGGTAGGCGAGCGCGCAGCCCATGACGCCGCCGCCCGCGATGACTACGTCAGCGCTTTCCACGGAGCTGCGAGAGTTCCGCCTCGCGCGCGATCTTCACCATCCCCCAGACCTCGAAGATCAGCTTGAGCGCGGCGAACGTGGTGATGTCGCCGGTGTCGAAGGGCGGCGAAACCTCGACCACGTCGAAGCCGACCAGCCGCGAGCGCTCGGTGGCGGCCCGCAGCAGCTCCAGCGCCTGGCGGGTGGTCAGGCCGGCGCCCGATGGAATCTCGGTGCCCGGGGCGAACGCGGGGTCGAGCACGTCGATGTCGAAGGAGACATGCACCTTCTGGCCCGCGAGCCGGGCCCCGATCTTGCCCGCGGCGCCACCGAGGTCACGCGCGATCTCGGCCGACGAAACGAGCAGGATGCCGTTCGCGGCGATGAACTCGAGCTCTTCCGGGTCGTAGTCGCGACCGCCCGCGATCACGACCCGAGAGGGCTCGATACCGGACGCCTCCAGCGCACGGCGCAAGGCGCACCCGCACGTCCAGCTGCCTCCCCGCGAGAAGTCGCACAGGTCTGGATGCGCATCAACCCACAGCACCGAGAGGCCGGGATGCCTTCGGACCTGCGCCGACAGGGTCGAGATCGCCGTGCAGTGGTCGCCCCCGAGGACGGTCAGAAAGGCCTCGGGTGGGACCTGGCCGAGGCGCTGCATCGGGCCCATCCACCCCGTTTCGATGTCCGCGCCGGGATCGAGGTCGCCAAGGTCCTGGACGCGGAGGCCCGTCAGCAGGTGGCCTTCCTCGGTCACGGGCGGCATCGCGGCGGACAGCTCCCGGATGCGCTGGGGAGCCTTCGCCGCGCCTCTGCGGTAGACAGCCGAGCCGTCGTAGGCGATCCCCGCCACGACAACGTCGGGCGGGCTACCCACGAGTCCGCCCCATGGGCGCAGGCCATCCAGGTTCACACGACCCTCCTTTCGGGCACCTTCAGGATGCTAAGCGACCCGGCCACGAACCAGACCACGAAGATCCCGAAGACGACCGGAAAGCCGCCCGGCAGGCCCAGGATGGGCGCTCCGCGGTTGAACAGGTCGAGCAGCGGGCCGCCGACGGCCACCGCCATGATCCCCGCGCCCGCCGTCGCGATGTTCGAAAAGCCCATGTAGAGCCCTCCCTCGTGCGCGGGGATGATGTCCTGGATGAACGCCCAGTCGACCGAGAAGAACACGCCGAGGCCGACGCCGATGACCAGCCCGGTGAGCGTGGCCTGGGCAGCCAGGTCGGGGACCTTGAGGAACGCTGCGAGCGGCCCGACGACCGCATCCGGAACCCACTGGTAGTGGCTGAAGACCAGGACCAGGCTGCCGGCCGCCCCGCACAACCCGGCGGCCACGATCAGCGGCCTGCGCCCGGTGCGGTCGGACAGGCGTGAGGCGGGCCAGCTCACGAGCGCCGCGACGCCGATGGCGATTCCGAGCAGCGTCGAGGCGGCGATCGCGGTGGCCTTGGTGTCGTGGTGAAAGAAGACATTGTCGAAATAGAAGTACGCGTAGTTCTGCAGGCCGCCGAAGCCCATGAAGATGAGCAGCCGCGAAACCATCAGCCAAACGAACGGCCGGTTGCGGAAGGGCACGCCGAACGTCTTGCGCAGGACCTCTCTCAGGTTCCGAAACTGAGTCTCGACCGGCACGGCGCGGTCGGGCACGAGCAGGACCGTGGCCAGCATCGTCGTGACGAGCACCAGGGCGATGGAGAAGATGGCCGCACCGCGGCCGGAGTGCGCGAGCAGCAGGCCCGCGCCGACGGTTCCGCTTGCGATGCCGACCAGGTTCGCAACGCCGTAGTACCCGGACGCCTCCCCCCGCTGCGTCTGCGGGACGACGTCAGGAAGCAGTCCCTGGTACGGCGCCTGGGCGGTGTTCGACGCGAATTGGAGAAGGAAGTAGAAGACGACCACCCACCAGTAGCTGCCCGCCAGCGCGATGCCTGTCAGGAAGAGCAGGTCGCCGGCGGTCCCCGCGGCGATGAAGGGCCGCCGCCGTCCCCAGGGGCTGACGGTCCGATCCGAGATCCCTCCCACGATCGGCTGCCAGATGATCGCCACGAGCGTGCCGAGCGACTTGAGAAGGCTCGCCGCGGTGCCCTCGTTGGCCTCGCCGACGAACTGGATGATCATCTGCGGCAGGATCAGGGCGGTCAGGCTGTTCCACAGGTAGCCGATCGCGACCCAATAGAGCGAAAGGACGACGAAGTTGACGGCGCGCAGCCGCGGCGCGGCCGCCGCGGTCGTCAGTCTGGTTGGTACGGAGGCAGTGATTTCTTGACCGGCCGGTCCTCGCGATAGCCGAGCGCGTACTCGCCCTGGAGGATCGTGTGCACCTCGCGCGTGCCCTCGTAGATGATCGGCGCGCGCGCGTTGCGCAGGAACCGCTCGACGGGGTACTCGGCGGAGTATCCGTACGCGCCGTGCACCTCGACCGCGTCGTGCGCTGCGTTGAACGCGGCATCCGTCGCGTACTGCTTGGCCATCGACACCTGGCGCGTGTGGCGCGCGCCGGTGTTCTTCATCCACGCGACTTTGAAGTAGAGGAGGCGGCAGATCTCGTAGTCGCGCGACATGCGCGCGATCATCTGCTGCACCAGCTGGTAGCGGCCGATCTCCTGGCCGAAGGTCTTCCGCTCGCGCGCGTACTTCACCGACGCGTCAAGGCACGCGCGCACCGTCCCCGTCGCGCCGGCGGCCACGGTGTAGCGGCCGTTGTCGAGGCAGCTCATCGCGATCTTGAAGCCGTCGCCCTCGTCGCCGATGCGATTGGCCTCCGGTACCTCGAGGTCGCTCATAAAGATCGAGCCGACGTCGCCGGCCCGAATGCCGAGCCTGTCCACGATCGGCTCCGTGCGCAAAGCCTTGCCGGCCGATTCGCGGTCGAGCATGAAAGCGCTCACGCCGCGACCGCCGGCCTTGGGGTCGGTCTTGGCGAACACGAGCAGGAAGTCGGCCGTGTCGGCGTCTGAGACCCAGACCTTCTGCCCGTTGAGCAGGTATGCGTCGCCGCGTCGTTTTGCGGTCGACTGCATCGAGGCGACGTCCGAGCCGGCGTTGGGCTCGGTCAGCCCGTAGCACGCGAGCTTCTTGCCGGACGCCATCGGCACGAGCCACCGCTGCTTCTGCTCCTCAGTCGCCCATGTGTACAGTCCCATGCCCACGAGGCCGACATGGACCGAGAGCACCGTGCGGTAGACCGTGTCGACGTACTCGAGCTCTTCGCAAACCAGGCCGAGCGACAGGTAGTCCAGCCCGTAGCCCCCGTAGCGCTGCGGAAAGCACACGCCCGGCAGCCCGAGCGACGCGAGCTTGGCGAAGATCTCAGGGTCGTGACGGCCGGCCCGGTCGTTGGCCGCGATGTGGGGTGCAAACTCGCGGGCGCAGAAGTCGCGGACGGAATCGACGAGCTGCTCCTGGTCCGGAGTCAGCGCCAGGTCCATCACCGGACTAAGTTACTTCGTCTTACCTCGTCGGCGAGGGAGTCGGGCACACCGTGGGACTCGTCTTCGGCGACGCCGTCGGCTTCGGCGAAGCGGTCGGCTTGACGGTGGGGCTTGCCCGGGGCGTCGGCGAGGGACAGGCAGTTGGGCTCGGAGTCACCAGGGGCTTGAGATCGCCCGGACCAACGTGGCCGATGAACGGCAGGTGTGCACCGAACCCAAGGATGAACGGGGCCAGCCTGGAGCCGTGCAGCTGCGGCTGCAGGAAGCTGCTGTAGATCTGCTCCAGCTGGTGGATGCCGCCGACGTTGTTGATGTTCGCGGTGCCCCTGGAGGCCGCGGACTTCAAAGCCTGCATGTCCGACTTCGAAACCATCGCGGCCGTGATCGGGTTGGACAGGATCTGGTTCTCCAGCTGGTTGACCTGGCTGAGCGTCAGATTGGCATTCGTCAGCGCCGGCTTGAACGCGTTGTCGAGCGTGACCAGGGCGGAGAGAGCGAGATAGACCACCACCAGCGTGACGACGCCATGGACGAAGACCCCGAGCAGGCCGTCGACACCCCTGATCGCCTCCAGGCGGTGAAAGGCGCCGCCGATCGCACCGCCGATGGCGCCCAGCACCACAGCGAGGATCAGCGCCACGAACACCGCGAGCACCGCCGTCAGGTGCAGCAGCTTCTGCATCTCGTTGAGGTACTGGTCGTGAAAACGGAAGACCACCAGGAGCGTGCCGAAGAAGAAGATCTCGGCCATCAGGGGCTGGATGACTCCACGTTGGTAACCGGTGATGAGCGCGATCACCACCACGATGACGATCAGGATGTCGATGACCAAAGCGGGCGCCATTCTAGTCGAGAGGCCCTCGAACCCAGTCAGAACTCGGCTGTTCGGTTAGACTCGCAGCGCTTGGCCCGAACGATCGCCGTCGCGATGCAGAAGGGCGGGGTTGGCAAGACGACCACCGCCGTCAACCTGGGCGCCGCCCTCGCCGAGATAGGCCAGCGCGTCCTCTTGATCGATCTCGACGCCCAGGGTCACCTCACGCTCTACATGAAGCCCAGCGGCGAGCTCGAGAAGACGATCTACCACCTCCTGGTCGATCCCGAGACCACGGTCACCGACGTCGTCCAGGAAGCGCCCCAGATGGGCGTGCACTACATCCCCGCCGACATCGAGCTGGCCGGTGCCGAGAACCAGCTCATCAATGAGATCGGCCGCGAGAGCATCCTGCGCGACAAGCTCGAGCCGGCGGTGCGGCGCTACGACTTCATCATCATCGACTGCCCGCCGTCGCTGGACCTGATCGTCATCAACGCCCTGGTCGCCGCGGACGAGGTGCTGGTCCCTCTGCAGGCGGAGTTCCTCGCGCTGAAGGGCATGCAGGAGCTGCTCGTGACGATGGAGCGTGTGAAGCGCAGGTTGAACCCGAGGCTCGAGCTCATTGGAATCCTGCCCACGCTCTACAAGCACCGCGCGCTCCACTCCCAGGAGGTTTTGGCCGCCGTCAAGGAGAAGTACGGCGACAAGGTGTACGAGTTCTCGGTCACCGATTCAATTCGCTTCGCGGAGACACCGCTCGCGGGTCAGTCGATCCTCACGTACGCGCGGGAGTCGGACGGGGCGAAGGCATATCGCGCGCTCGCCGCCAAGGTCGTCGAAAATCACCGGGTACAGGATTAAAAGGAAATGCCTAACTTCAAGCGCGTTTCGCTGGTCGGCTCTGAAGAGCTCTTTCGCCCGACGCGGCCCGAGGTCGTGTCGGACACCGACGACGTGATCAAGGAGACAGTCGACCGGCCGGGCAAGGCTTCGAAGGAGGTCGTTCTCCGGACCATGAACTTCACGCCCGAAGAGCTCGAGCTGATGCTCGACGCGGTCCAGATCGCGAAGTATCCAGACCGGGCGCGCGCCAAGCCCGCCCTCGACCGCTTCGACTCGCTCGACGCGCTGCGCCAGAAGATCCAGGCCGTCGTCGAATAAGTTCACCTCCCCGCATCTGGGGAGGTCGGCGGTGGGGCCGCCGCGTGGGGCTGAGCGCTCTTCAGTAGCGCTTCTTGGACCGGCGCCGGATGTAGCCGTAGGTCCAGAAAAGGCACACCAGGAGCAGCACGACCGCGAACCCGATGGCGGCGAAGCGCTCCATTGCGGTAAATACTGATGCAGTGAGCAAGCTCGCCATCGTCAAGGTCAAGCTCGACCGCGATGTCAACTCCTACATCGTCTCGTGCGCCTCGACCCGTGAGGCGGTGGTGATCGACCCCGGAATGCCGGCGGAGAAGATCGTCGAGCACGCCACCGGCCTGACCGTCAAGCACATCCTCGCCACCCATGGGCACCCCGGCCACGTCGGCGGCAAGGACGACGTGAAGGCGGTGACCGGAGGCGAGACCGGCATCCACTCGGCCGACGCCAAGCAGTTCCTGCGCTCGGCCGACCGCTACCTGCTGGACGGCGACGACCTCGCCTTCGGCGAGTTCAAGGTCCAGGTGCTGCACACGCCCGGCCACACGCCCGGCAGCGTCTGCTTCGTCATCGCCAACCACGCCTTCGTCGGCGACACGATCCTGGCGGGTGGGATCGGGCGCCAGATGCCGGAGACCGACCTCCGGCGCCAGATGATGAGCATCGGCACCAAGCTCCTGCGCCTGCCGCCCTCGACCGCGTTTTACCCTGGCCATGGACCCGCCACGAGCCTCGAGCGGGAGCTGGCCCAGAACCCGATCTTCCGAGGGGCCGGCGCCAGAGCCTAGGCGGCCGGCGTCACCAGGCTCATCAGGATCTTCGTGACTCCCGAGCTGTTGTTGGCCGCAAGCGTGCCCGAGATGTGGCTGTCGCTCTTGCGCCGGAAGGTGGCCGCGAACGCCCCGTTCGCCGTGCTCGTGAAGGTGATGATCCAGTCGCCCTGGTTCAACTTGTCGGCGTAGAAGGCCTGCACCTTCGAGACCGAGTCGAGCGTCTGCCACTCCATGCCCCATGACGTCGGCCCGGTCGACGGGAAGCCGGCCGCCGCCGTCAGCCGCGCCTTGGTGTAGACCGGGACATCGACAGGAAACCCGGCGGGCATCGGGACCTGGGCATCGAGCCGTCCGGACGCCTTCGCCAGCGGAGAGCTGGACGGGCTGGCGCTGGTCGACGATGCACCCTGCGGGAGGCCGCACGCCGTCACCAGGCAGAACGCGAGCGCGGCGATGAGCTTCATCGCATCACCAGGGCCGGGCGCACCATCCGGCCCCGCGTCTTGCCTCCGGAATCGGCCGCCTCGCCGCGCAGGTACACGTGCTTGATCGCAAAGTCGAACTCCCTGTCCTCGAGCGCGCTGTGGGTCTGTCTGGACCGCATCTCGTGCGCGGCGACACGGGTCTTCGCCTCTGGATCCACCACCACGAGGTCGGCGTCGAATCCTGGGGCGATCGCGCCCTTGCTCTGCTCCAGCCCGATCAGCCGCGCCGGAGCTTCGCTCACCCAGCGCGGCGCCAACCACACGTCGCCCATGTCCTTGGCGAGGTGCAGGCAGCTGACGTAGAGCGTCTGCACGCCGGGACTTCCCGAGGGTGCGTGTTCAAACGGCTGCGCCTTCTCTTCGTCGGTGTGCGGAGCGTGGTCCGTGCTGACCACGCTGATCACCCCTCGTTTGAGGCCGTCGAGCAGCGCGTCCCGGTCGGCCGCGCCGCGGATCGGGGGCAGCATCTTCATTGCCGAGCCGACACGCTCGAAGTCATCGGCGGTCAAGAGTAGGAACTGCGGGCATGTCTCGAGGGTGAGGTTGGTGCCGATGCTCATCGCGTCCTCGGCCGCGCGCAGACCGAGCGCGCTCGACAGGTGGGCGATGTGGAGATGGGCCCCGGTGTCGCGAGCCACGGCGGCTGCCGCGGACAGGGCAACTGCCTCGGCCTCAGGCGGCCGGGATTCGAGCAGGTCCTCATACGTCAGGAGCGGTCGCCGGAACGCCGCCAGCACCGTCGGGTCTTCGGCGTGGATCGCCAGCGGCAGGCCCAGCTGCGCCACCACCGGCGCCAGCCGGGCGAGCGTCCCGTAGTCGGCGGGCGCTTCCAGGTCCGGATCGTCGACGCCGGGCGAGTAGAGGACCTGCTTGCGGCTGAGGCTGAACGAATAAGCGAGGTACGCCTTGAAGCCGACCGCGCCCGCGGCCGACATCTCCTCGAGATCCTCCGGCGTGGTGCTCGCGCGGATCAGGCCCCACAGGCCGAAGTCGACTCGCGCCTTGCTGTGCGCGAGCGCGGCCTTCGACTCGAGCACGCCCGCGCTGTCGACCGCCGGCACGGTGTTCGGCATGTCGACCACGACGGTCACCCCGCCGGCAGCCGCCGCATCGGTCAGGCTGGCGAAGTCTTCCTTCTCGGGAAAGCCAGGGTCTCGGCTGTGGACGTGAACGTCGACCGCTCCAGGGAGCACATACATGCCGGTTGCGTCGACAACTTCTCCGGCATCGGTGGTCAGGCCCGGCTCGACGCGCATGATCACGCCGTCGCTGGCGAGCACGTCGACGCGACGCGGGCCCTCGGGCGTGTAGACGGTCCCGCCTTTGACCAGGAGCTCAGTCAAGTTCCAGGTCTTGAATTCGAAAAAGCGGCGAGTAAGCGATCCGCGCCTCGCGGATGTTTTCTTCGCCGCCTTCGCCCCGGTCCAGCACCACCACGAGATGGATAACGTCGAGACCGGCGTTTGTTAGCGCCTCGATCGAGCGCAAGGAGTCACCGCCGGTGGTGACGACGTCCTCGATCACGGTCACCCGCTCCCCGGCCTTGAATCGGCCTTCGAGCTGCTTGGCGGTGCCGTAGCCCTTCGGCTCCTTGCGCACGAGCACGAGCGGAAGGCCGGTCTCCATCGAGACCGCGCCTCCGAGCAGGACGGCGCCGAGCTCGGGGGCTGCCAGCCGCTGCGTGTCTCGCGGCACGAGCGCGGCCAGGTGGCGCGCGAGTCGCCTCAGGAGCTCAGGATCGGTCTCGAAAAGGAACTTGTCGAAGTAGCGGTTCGAGCGTCTGCCCGAACGGAGGACGAAGTCGCCCTTCAGGTACGAGGCCGCGACAAGGTCGCGCCCCAGCGCCTCCCGCTCGCCAACCACCGCCCCAATTTAAGAGATCTGGCGTGGCCTGCGCGGCCGGGTTCATCCCGGCCGCAACTTTGTCGTCCTGGCCGCCTGACGTAGCGCCCTCGCCAAAGGGCGGGTTTCCACAAGGGAACCGTCGGTTCCCTTGTGTTTTCAATCTAACGGATAGAAACAGGCTGCTTTGTGTTCGTCTCCATACGACTCGAGCGGAGGAACCTCCTCCGCGCAGTGCTCCCGGGCGCGTGGGCATCGCGTGCGAAACCGGCATCCCGACGGCGGGTTGACCGGCGAGGCGACATCGCCCTGCAGGAGCACGCGCTCCCGCCGCAGCTCGACCTTGGGGTCGGGGATCGGAATCGCCGAGAGGAGGGAGCCCGTGTACGGGTGGCGCGGCCGCCGGTACAGCTGGGCCGCCGGCGCGACCTCCATGATCTTGCCCAGGTACATGACCGCGATCCGGTTCGAGATGTGCTTGACGACGGACAGGTCGTGGGCGATGAACAGGTAGGTCAGCTTGAACTTCGACTGCAGGTTTTCCAGCAGGTTGATGATCTGGGCCTGGATGGAGACGTCGAGCGCGGAGATCGGCTCGTCGCAGACGATGAACGTCGGCTCCACGGCGAGTGCCCTCGCGATGCCAATCCGCTGCCGCTGGCCGCCGGAGAACTCGTGGGGATAGCGATCTGCGAAACGGGGATTCATGCCCACCACCCGAAGCAGCTCGCGAATCCGCTCCTGCCGTTCCTTGCCTTTGGCCAGGCCGTGGACATCGATCGGCTCACCGATGATGTCGCCGACCGTCTGCCGCGGGTCCAGGGATGCGTAGGGGTCCTGGAAGATCATCGCCATCTCTCGACGCAGCCCGCGCAGGTGCCCGCCGCGGATGTGGCTGATGTCCTCGCCTCGGAATCTAATGGTGCCCGCCGTCGGCTCGATCAGGCGGATCACTGTGCGGCCGAGCGTCGACTTTCCGCAACCTGACTCGCCGACCAGGCCGACCGTCTCCCCCGCCATGATGTCGAGGTCGAGGCCGTCGACCGCGTGCACATGGCCGACCGTCCGCTGCAGCACCCCGGACGCCACCGGGAACCACACCTTGAGGTCGCTGACGGACACCAGCGGGTCATTGACGGTCCATGCCCGCGTCAGGTGCTTGGCCGTGGCTGTATCAGACACCCTTCAGCTCCGTCCCGGCCTGCGTGACCCAGCAGGCTGCCCGCTGCGTCCCTCCGACCTGAATGAGCGCCGGCACGTCCCGGGCGCAGCGCTCGACCCGAAACACGCACCGGGGATGGAACGCGCAGCCGCTCGGCAGGTCGACCAGGTTCGGCGGCAGTCCTTCGATGGGCTTCAGGGGTTCGTGGCGCTCCGCGTCGAGGCGCGGGATCGAGCGCAGCAGCGACCAGGTGTACGGGTGCTTGGGGTTGGCGAACACGTCGGCGGTCGGTCCCGCCTCGACGACTTTGCCCGCGTACATGACGATGAGTCGCTGGCACATCCCGGCGACGACGCCGAGGTTGTGCGTGATCAGGATCGTCGCGGTGCCGAACTCGCGGTTGACGTCCCGCAGCAGGTCGAGGATCTGCGCCTGGATGGTCACGTCGAGCGCGGTCGTCGGCTCGTCCGCGATCAGCACCTGCGGCGTCGTCGTCAGACCCATCGCGATCATCGCGCGCTGGCGCATCCCGCCGGAGAACTGGTGAGGGTAATCCCGGGCGCGGGCGGAAGCCGATGGGATGCCGACCCGGCCGAGCATGTTTACCGCGGAGGAGAGGGCCTTCCTCGCGTCCCAGCCGTTGTGGAGTCGAGTCGGCTCCGAGACCTGCCACCCGACTCGATACACCGGGTTGAGCGAGGTCATCGGGTCCTGGAAGATCATCGCGATCTCGCGGCCGCGGATCTCGCGCATCTCGTACTCGCTGATCCGGGTCAGGTCCTGGCCCTTGAACATGACCTTGCCGCCGACGATCCGTCCCGGCCGCTGCAGCCGCATGATGCTCATCGCGGTCACCGACTTGCCGCAGCCGGACTCGCCGACGATGCCGAGCGTCTCTCCGGAGTGCAGCTCGAACGAGACGCCGTCGACCGCTTTGACGGTGCCCTCTTTGGTCGAGAAGACCGTGTGTAGGTCCTGGACCTCGAGCAGGGGCTGAGTCACGGGCGTCTCAGGACTTCAGTCTCGGGTCGAAGGCGTCACGGATTGCGTTGCCGAACATGTTCGAGGCGAGCACGGTCACGAAGATCGCGATCCCCGGCAACGCCACCAGGAACCCGGAGCGGAAGAAGTAGCTCTGGGCGTTGGTGAGCATGTTGCCCCAGCTCGGCGTCGGCGGCTGGATGCCGAGGCCGAGGAAGTCGAGGGCGGCCTCGATCAGGATGATCTGGCCCACGCCCAGGCTGGCCGCGACGATCAGCACAGGCAGCACGTTGGGCAGCAGGTGGCGGAGCATCAGGCGCGTGTCCCGGGCGCCGATCGACCTCGTGGCAAGGATGAAGTCCCGCTGCTTCACGGACAGCACCTCGCCGCGCACCAGGCGCGCGACGCTGCCCCAGCCGACCGAGGCAACGATCGCCGCGAGGGTGAAGGCGTTGGGCCGGAACAGGATCGACATGAGGATGAACAGGAAGATGGCCGGGATGGCCAGCACCGTGTCCACCAGGCGCATCAGGACGTCGTCGATCCAACCGCCGTAGTAACCGGCGACCATCCCCACCGTCGTGCCCAGGGTCAGCGACATCGCCACCGTGAGAAACGCCACGCCCAGCGAGACGCGCGCGCCCCAGATCAACCTGGTCAGCGTGTCGCGTCCGAGCTCGTCGCTGCCCAGCAGATGCGTGGACCCTGGCTTCATGAACGTCTGGTCGAGGTTGATGGTCTGCGGCTGGTAGTGAGTCAGGATCAGAGAGAACAGCGGCGCCATCACCGCGATCACAGCGAAGATCAGGATCAGGATCCCCGCCGCGATGCCGATTCGGTTGGCACGAAGCCTCTCCCAGGACTCGTTCCAGTAGCTCTGGGCGGGGCGGGCCGTCCCGGTTTCGATCCCGGCGGCGGGCATGTCCAGCTCGGCGACGCGACTCGGGCCGATCATCCGTAACGGATCCTGGGGTCGAGCACGCCATAGAGCAGGTCTGCGAGCAGGTTGCCGGCGATCACGAGCAGAGTGGCGAAGAACGTGACCCCCATCACCGTCGAGTAGTCGTACTGGAGCGCACGCTCGAAGGCGAGCCTGCCGATGCCCGGCCAACCAAAGACGACCTCCACCACCAGTCCGCCGCTGACCAGGCCTGGCAGCTCGAGGCCGATGAGCGTGATCAGCGGGATGAGTGCGTTGCGCAGGCCGTGGAGGTAGACGACCCGTCGCTCGCTCATTCCCTTGGCGCGCGCGGTGCGGATGTAGTCCTGGGACAGGACCTCGAGCATGCTGGAGCGGATGAAGCGCGACCACGTCGAGACGTAGAAGAAGGACAGCACCGTCGCGGGCAGGACCAGGTGCTGCAGCCTGTCGAGGACGTCGCCGCCGTTGAATGGGCTGTATGCGCCGCTCGACGGAAGCCAGGGAAGCCCGTGCTGCTCGAGGGTCACGGAGAAGATGAGGATGAGCATCAGGCCCATCCAGAACTGCGGCACCGCGAAGCCGGCGACGGAGACCACCGTCAGGGCGTGGTCGGTCTTGCTGCCGCGGCGGAGCGCGCCGATCACCCCGACTGGAACCGCGACGACCATGCCGATGAGGATCGCGGTCGCGGTCAGCTCGATCGTGTTGGGCAGGCGGTCGACGATGTGGCTCATGACGGTGCTGCCGTCGATCATCGAGTGGCCGAAGTCGCCGTGCAGGACGCCCCAGATCCAGCTCAGGTACCACTCATAGAAGGGTCGGTCGAGCCCCAGGTCAGCGCGGAGCCGCGCTATATCCTCCGGCCGCAGGCTCGGGTTGAAGTCGATTCCGGGCACGTACGCGCCGCGCGTGCGGTCCATGAGCAGGAGCGTGATGAGCGTCACGCCCAGGACGACGACGACCGAGGCGAGCAGCCGCCGGGCTATGTATTTCGCCAGCATCAGCGACTAACCCTTGAACCCGGCGGCTCTCGATCTGACCTCCAATCGAACGGTTACTTCCCGTCCGTGACCCAGACGTTGTGATTCCAGGGTCGTGGCTCGAACTGGTTGAACGGGCCGAAATCTGTTCCCTGGACCCTGGTGCTCACTCCCCAGATGCCGTGGTTGAAGACGATGATCGGCGCCGGCACCTGGTCGGACATGATGTCCTGGAACTGGCCGTACAGATCCTTGCGCTTGTTCCTGTCCAGCGTCCCGACGGCCTGGTCGAGGATCTGGTCCACCTGGTCGTTCTTGAAGTCGAAGCCGTTGAAGCCGCCGGCCACGGTGTTGCGCGAGTGCCACAGCTGGGCCTGGTCCGGGTCCTCGGCGAAGTTGAACCCGACCAGGAACATGTCGAACGTGCGGGTGTTGACGATCTGGCTCACGAGCTGGGGGAACTGGATGAGCGAAGGGGTCGCGTCGACGCCGACGTCCTTCCACGACTGCTGCATCACCTGGAGCATCGACTCGCGCTGCTTGTTGCCGGCGTTGGTGATCATGTCGAACTTCAGCTTGACGCCGCCCTTGGCCCGGATCCCATCGGCGCCTTTGGCCCAGCCGGCTCCATCGAGCAGGGACTCGGCCTTCGCCTTGTCGAAGGAGTAAAGGACCTGCGGCTTGTCCTTGTAGGCCCATGAGGTCGGGGGCTCCACCGAGTTGGCCACCGACGCGTGGCCGAAGAAGATCGCGTTGACGATCTGCTGCCGGTTGAGGGCGAAAAGGAGAGCCTGGCGAACCGGCTTGTCCTGGAAGAGCTGCCCTCCATGCTTCGCGGGATCCAACTGGTAGGCGTAGAAGGTGAAGATCGGCACGGGAAACTCGGACCTGCCGATCGTGTTCACGCCGTTCAGCGCGTCGTACTGGCCGGGGTCGATGGGCCCGATGTCGATCTCACCGGTCTTGAGCTGGTTGGTCACCGCCACCGAGTCGGGGAGCACTTTGTAGATCCACTGGTCGAGGTAGGGTGCGCCCGCCCAGTAGCTGTCGTTGCGCGTCATCGTGACCTGGGCGCCCTTGTCCCACTTGACGAACTTGAAGGCTCCGTTGCAGACGGTGGGGGCGGTGTTGAAGTCCGCGGTGTTGATCGCCTTGGCGTCAAGGCTCCCGAGGACGTGCTTGGGCAGGATTCCGTAGCGTCCGTGCGCGGACAGGAAGGGCGCGACTGATAGGTGAACTTGACGTCGTCGGAGGTCAGCGCCTGGCCATCGGACCACTTGAGCCCGGAGCGCAGCTTGAACGTGTACGTCAGCCCGTCGGCCGAGGTCTTCGGCAGCTCCGAGGCGAGGGCCGGGACCAGGTCGCCGTTCTTCTTGTAGTTGAGGAGGCCGTCGAACATGAGGCCGATGACCTGGTTGCTGGCGGTGTCGCTGCTCAGCATCGAGTTCAGGGTCCGGATGTCGGAGAAGTTGCCTTCCACGACGTGCCCGCCCTTCTTGGGCGTGGTGCTCTGACTTCCGGTTCCCGAGGCGCACGCTTCCAGGAACTCCACCCCTCCGGCCAGGAAGGTAAGGTAGGCAGCCGCGCCGCCCGCCCGTTTCAGGAAGTCCCGGCGGGACCACTCCTCCAGGAATCTCTCGAACTGCTCAAAACCGCTGGCATCCTCGTCTTGGCTCATCTTCGTTCCCTCCGGAGTCGCGCCCTTGTGCAGCCGGGCGCTGCAATTCCCCAACATGATTATGAAGACATGTGTCAAATGGTCAAAAAAGGAGTTCGTTGACCACCAAAGTAGCGATAGGCGTGGCTCGAGTCGTCCTTCACCTGCCTGAGTCGGGCTCCCTCAAGTCCAAACGCCAGGTCGTCAGTGGACTGCTGCAGCGGCTGCGGCAGGAGCTGAAGGTGGCCGCGGCCGAGGTTGGAGAGCTCGACCGCTGGCAGCTGGCGGAGATCGCGATCGTCACCGTGAGCGCGGACAGCCGGCAGGCGGACCGAGTGCTCGCTGCGGCGCTTTCGTATGTCGAGGGGCACGCCGGCGGCGCCCAGGTCGCGGACGTCTCGACCGAGCTCCTGCCGCTGTGAAGGAGGCCGTCGGCTCGCTCGTCGAGGAATTCGAGGCGACTCTGCCGTTTCGCCTCGACCCCTTCCAGCGCGAGGCGATCGAGAAGCTCGACCGTGGGGGCGGAGGCGTGCTCGTCAGCGCGCCCACCTCGAGCGGCAAGACCATCGTCGCCGAGTACGCCATCTTCCGCGCCCTCCAGGAGGGGGCCAAGGTCCTGTACACGACCCCGCTCAAAGCGCTCAGCAACCAGAAGTACCACGACTTCGTGCGCGCGTACGGCGATGCCACCGTGGGGCTCGTCACCGGCGAGAACACGATCCACGACGACGCCCCGGTGGTGGTGATGACGACCGAGATCCTCCGCAACCTGATCTACGAAGATCCCGGTCGCCTCGACCTGGTGCGCTACGTGGTCCTGGACGAGGTCCACTACATCGACGACTTCCCTCGGGGTTCGGTGTGGGAGGAGATCGTCATCCAGGCGCCGCGCACCATCAAGCTCGTCGGTCTGTCGGCCACGATCGGCAACTACCGCGAGATCGCGGACTGGATGGCCGAGAACCGCGGCGGCATGGAGACGGTCTTCCACGACGTCCGCCCGGTCGAGCTGAAGATGTGGCTGGCGATCAACAACCGCCTCTACCCCCTTTTCAAGGGCGATGGCGGCATCGACCAGCGGACGTGGAGCAAGGCCGCGCAGGAAGAAGAGGCTTCGTATCGGATCGGCGGCTACCGCGGCCTACCGTCGAACGACCTGCTGCATGTGGTCGAGCAGCTGCGTGGGCTGGAAATGCTGCCCGCGATCTACTTCATCTTCTCCAGGCGCGGATGCCGTGAGGCGCTGCAGCGCTGCGCGTACCACGAGCTCGACCTGACGACCGCGGCCGAGAAGGAGGCGATCGACCGCGTCGCCGCCGAGCGGCTGCAGGGCCTGAAGGACCAGGACGAGGAGGCACTCTTCCGTCGCATGGTGGACGCGCGGCTGCTCCGTCGCGGTATGGCCGAGCACCACGCGGGCCTGCTGCCGTACCACAAGGAGATGGTCGAAGAGCTGTTCCAGCGCGGGCTCATCAAGGTCGTGTTCGCCACCGAGACGCTCTCGCTGGGAATCAACATGCCGGCGCGAGGCGTTGTCGTCTCCTCTTTCACGAAGTTCGACGGCGTGAACTTTTCGACCCTGACCACGGGCGAGCTCACCCAGCTCATGGGTCGGGCGGGGCGGCGCGGGATCGACGTCATCGGGCATGGCGCGATCCTCAAGGAGTCGGACGTCGACGTCGGGACCATCTACGAGGTGGCGATGGGGCCGACGCTGGTCGTCGAATCGAAGTTCCTGCCCAGCTACAACATGGCCCTGAACCTGCTCCGGGTCTACACGCCGGCCGAGGCCGAGGCGCTGATGCAGCGGTCGTTCGGCCAGTTTCAGAAGCGACTTGCCTCCGCGGCCAACGAGGAACGGCTTACCAACGTGCGCGAGCAGCTCGCCGACCGGAAGCGGATGTGGGACGGCGAGGACGTGTCGATCGAAGACGTCGCCCAGTACTTCAAGCTCGAGGACCGCCGACGCGCGATCCGGATCGAGCTCAAACGGCTGCGTCGCGACGCCGGCGCCGAACGCCGGGCGCGACGCCGGCGCTCGCGCGAGATGGGCCATGCCGGACGCCTGGCGCAGAGGCTGGAGGTCGAGGCGAAAGGACTTCTCGAACGCCAGCGCAAGCTGAAGGTCGTGCGCTCGCCTCGCTTTGGCGAGCTGCTGCAG
>VBHA01000126.1 GCA_005889495.1 Chloroflexota bacterium | reverse complement strand
CGGACGCGTCCACGGTGTACGTGCCGTCCGACGCGTCGATGCTGCCGAACATTCCCTTCGGTCCGGTCATGTTGAACTTGACGGCCGCGCGGTTGGCAAGGTTGACGTAGGTCGGGCCCGTGATCGTGGGCGCCGCGATCGGCACCGTGTTCTTGGTGATCGTGGTCTGCACGGTCCCGCCGCCCGGACCTGAGACCGTCGCGCTGATGGTCAGCACGCCGTTGGCCAGCGTCGACACGTCGACCGTGATGGAGAGCCTTCCAAAGCCGCTGAGCGTCCCGCTGCCGGAGACCGAGAGCTTGCCGTCCGTAACCCTGTAGGTGACGGCTGCACCCGCCGGCCCGCTGATCACGATCGGGAGCAGCGTCTGGCCGTTGTTGTCGACGAGCGTCGGGGCCGAGATCGCCAGGGACGCGACCGGCGGATTGCTTCCAGGGGAGATGATCGGCTGGTTGCCGGCCGAGACCCGGACGTCCTTGGCGCCGTTCATGTTCCCCGGCATCGGATTGAACGGCGAGCCTGTCTGCTGCCCGAACGCGGCATCGCCCTGGACGACGACACCGAGCTCACCGAACGGCTCACCGTCGCGGGTCGCCGTGCCGCCGTAGCGGGCACCGAGCGCCTGGTCGGCGCCGTCGCTCAGGGCGAGCTGGTACAGGAACATCGGCAGCTGCGGCTGGATCGTCCGACTGACCGTCGGCATGCCGTAGGGCGCGAACGGCACGAGGTACGTGTTGTGGTTGCCCGCCCAGTCGATCAGGCGGTCGCCGCCGGTGCCCGCGATCAGGATGTCCTGGCCCGCGCCGCCGTAGGCCAGGCCTTCCCAGGCCGGCGTGCCCGCGGTGCCCTGCGGGTTGAAGACGGGCGCGTTGTTGAGGCCGCCGTTCACGTCCAGGCTGGCGCGCAGGTCGATCAGGTCGTCCGCCCAGCCGCCGTATGCGCGCACACGGCCCATGCCGCCGAGGATCCAGGCGGGTCCGAAGTCGCCGAAGATCGCGTCGTCACCGGTGGTCGGCTCGGCCGCGTAAGCCGTGCCGGTCGTCCACTTGGCGGACACCGGTATGCCCACCTCGGTCGGGTCGAAGTAAAGGATCCACGGCAGGCAGCCCAGGCTCGCCTTGCACAGCGCGCCGGTCGACGTGAGTGACACCTTGCGCCGCGGGTCGGCCGGGTCGAAGAGGGCGAACTTCATGGTGGTCGGGCTCCAGCCCAGCGGGTTGCCCGGGTTGTACGGGTGGTACCAGTCGCTCTCGAGCGGTGTCGCGTTCAACTGGTTGCCGTTCAGGTCGTAGTTGTTCGTGTAGGCGAGCACAGGCGCGTCCGCCCCGGAGATGGCGTCGCTGCCCATGCCGCCGTGGATCGAGTCGCTGCCCCAACCGCCGTACAGGATGTCGTTCTCGAACTTCGTCTGGAACACAGGTCCGGGCGGCGCGTTGGCGGCCGGCGGCGTGGCGGTGAAAAGGGCGGTGAACTTGAGCGAGCCCTTCAGGTTGATCAGCGCCTGCTGGATGTTTCCGGGCGTGGTGATCAGCGACTGGACGGCCGCCGTGGTCACGCCATACAGCGGCTCCGTGAACCCGTCGCGGCTCTCGAACCCGCGCCCGTCGCCGCCCAGGATGAAGGAGTCGCCGCGGCCGCCGGACACCCAGTCGTTGCCGTAGCCGGAGACGATGGTGTCGTTCTGGCCGCCGCCGAATATGACGTCGTTCGACGGGCCGCCGTAGACGAACGCGTCCCCGCCCTCGGCGTGGATCTCGCCGGCGCCTCCGATGTCGCCCGCGACCAGGGGTCCGGCCTGGCCCGCGAGGTCGGGACCGCCACGCGTGTAGTCGATCAGGCGCACGGCGCGCGGGACGATGCGCTCGGTCGCGCTGGTATAGCCGTAGTAGTCGTAGCTGAAGGTCAGGAAGCCGTTGGTCATCGGCGCCATGCCCGCGCCGTTCTGGCCGTAGACGCCGTTGGCGCCGACCAGACGGAACACGTCGCCGTTGTTGGCCACGATCACGTCGGAGTCGTGGGCGTGGCCGTTGGCGGAGCTGTCGCCGGCGTCCTCGCGGCCGGCGCGCAGGCCGTCGCCGCCGAAGATCAGGTTCGAGCCGCTCGAGCGCTGCGCCGGCGTGGCCTGGCCGAACAGGTCCGAGCTGCCACCCACGATGTCGTCCTGGCCGTAGTCGCCGAAGATGACGTTGTTGCCACCGCCACCCTCGATGTAGGAGCTGCTGTCCGTGCCGGCGCCTGCGAGGTCGCCCGTCGACGGGCTCAGCCAGAGGTTGTTGCCGCTGTCGCGACAGGCGCCGACCAGCTGCGCGAAGGCCCAGCTGCCGTAGCCCACCGTGCCGGAGACGCACGGCAGCCCGACCGCCGCCTGGCGCTGCGCGCCGCGCTGCGTGAACGCAGGCCTGAAGTCGATCGACGAGTGGCCCTGGATCACGTCGTTGCCCAGGCCGCCGAAGACCTGCTTCAGGCCCGGTCCGCCGGCGATGTAGTTGTTGCCGTAGTAGCCCATGCCGGCTGGGACCGCGAGGTCGAGCAGCGTCAGCCTGAAGTACGCCCACCACGGAGCGTTCGCGCCCCACGTCGGGTCGGGCTGCCAGGCGGGCGTGACCTTGTCGGCGCCCGTGCTCAGGTCGTAGATCAGCGTCCCGGCCAGAGCGCGGAACCGTGGGTTGAGCGCAGCGCCCGCGACCAGGTCGAGCTGGGCGTTGTCGGCGACGATCGTGTCCACGCCCGCGCCGCCGTCGATAGCGTTGTTGCCGGGGCCGCCGACCAGTAGGTCGGGGCCGCTGCCGCCGTAGATCGTGTCGTTGCCGCCCATGTTGTCGAAGATCGAAGTGAGCTGGCTGAGCACGCCGCCCTGGTAAGTCAGGCGCGCGTTGTCGCCGAACACGGCGTCCTTGCCCGAGCCCATGCGGATGAGGTCGTTGCCCGTGCCGCCTATCACGACGTCGTTGCCGTTGCCGACCGTGATCACGTTGCTGCCGGCGTAGCTCGGGAAGGTCGAGATGATGCCGGCGAGGACCGAAGGCCCGGTGAGCGCGGGCAGGAAGTCGATCCGGCCGTTAGCTCCCATCACCGCGTCGTTGCCGTTGCCCGCGGTGATGGTGTCGTTGGCCGACCCGCCGATGATGAAGGCGTCGCCGCTGCCCTCGGTGATCGAGTTGTCGCCGCCGACAGTCGGGTCGATGCTCGCGATCTGGGCCAGCGGCCGCAGCACGCCGTCGGTCCTGTCGCCCGGACCGCCGTGACCGAGAACCGTGGTGGCCTGCGCCTCGGTGCCCGCACCATAAAGGACGCGACCGCGGTGGCCGACGATGATGTCGCCGCCGGTGCCGCCGTTGATGGCGTTGTGGCCTTCGCCGCCGAAGATCACGAGCGGCAGCGACGAGCCCTGCGCGTTGACCGTGTCGCTGTCGTTCGCGCCACCGCTCGGGCCGAGCAAGCCGCCGGCCGGGATGGTGAACGGCACGAAGCTCGTGTGCACGATGTACACCAGGACCAGGGCTCCCGCGGGGCCAGCGACGGAGATCGAGCTCGGGCCGTTGACGACGAGGTTGGAGGCCGCAACTCCGTTGACCGTGGCGGTCACCGAGTCGCCGGGCTGGATGGTCGTCGCCAGGGCCACGACGCCCGAGGGGTCGAGAGCCGACTCCTCGACCGTGGTCCGCTGGATGGACACGACCGCGGCCGCGCCGGCGGACGGCAGGTAGGTCAGGCCGACCAGGCCAGGCACCGGGTTGACGATGAACTGCGCGTTGGTCAGGCCGTTCGCCTGCGTGCCGCCGTTGACGGTCAGACCCACCACGTCGGCGGCGGTGTTGTAGTCGCCGGTGACGATGGGCCCGACCGGCAGGACTTCGTAGTACGGACCCTGGGTGTTGAGGACGAAGGCGCCATCCTGGCCCTTGATCAGATTGACCGTCACGGTATCGCTGCCCAGGCCGGTGTTCAGGGTCGTGATCTCGTTCACGCCCACCGTCGAATGCGTGGCGTTGACCGTGACGTTGTCGCTGCCCGAGCCGGTCCACACGGTGATGCCGGCGCCGAAGCTGCCTTCCGTCTTGTAGGTGATGGCGGCCGGCGCAAGACCGGTCATCGAGATCACGCCGGCCGAGCTCCTGCCGATCACACCGTTCGCGTCGCCCTGGCTCGAGGCCTCGTCGCTGAACATCAGGGTGTGCCGGCCGGTGCCCGCGTCGATGTTGAGCGCACCCGCGATGCCGGCAAGCGTGCCGGGCAGGAAGTCGGGCTTCTGCCCGATGCCGACGTTCGCAGCCGATGAGACGTAGACCCTGTCGTCCCCGGACCCGGTGACGAGGTTGGTGACCGCCGTCGTGCCCTGGACGTTGAAGACGTCCGTGCCCGACCCAAGCGTGACGTTGAGCGTGCCGACGCCGTGGTAATCGATTCCGTTCAGCCGCGTGGCCACCGACGCCGTCCCGGTCAGGTTCCGGGTGTCGATGTATCCGATCGAGCCGAGCTGGTCCTGTCCTAGGTAGGTGATGTAGTACACGCCGCCGTGCTGCTCG
>VBHA01000125.1 GCA_005889495.1 Chloroflexota bacterium | reverse complement strand
GTGGCACCTTAACCACGGCTTCCGCGACACGTGGAGCGCGCCTCTCTGGATGACCGGCCAGGACTACTGGTAAGAGCTTCTGAACACAAAGGCCAGCCGCCGCTGGCCTTTGTTTTTGCCCTGCGTGGCTCATCCGTCGGTAGCCGCCGGGCTGCCTGGCAGAACTAAACGCCAAGAGGCTGAGGCGGGCGCAAAATGGCCGAGCAGGCGAGATAACCTAACCGCCGGACGGCCGTTGTTACGGATACGCAGAATGGACGTCCACCGCAGCGCCGGCATCGCGGTCGCAACCTTGCTCATGGCCGCCTGCGGTAGTGGTACAGGCACTGTCACGAAGTCGACGCCCGCCGCCGCGACAGCCCTGGCGCCACAGTCCGCAGTGGGATTCCCGACTGCGACTCCCGGACCGATGACGCCCCCGCCGCTGGCCATCTCTTGTGCGTCGCCGATCCCGGCTGGTGCGCAGCTCGCTCTGGTCAACCTGTCCGGCATCAAAGGGTTCGTGCTGCGCGACGTAACCGATGTCCAGCACCCCGTGACTCGCTGCAGCTATGGCGATCACGGTTGGATTGGTCTCCAGTTCGTCGCTCCGACGCGAATCTCCTACATCTCCGAGACCAACGGGCCGCCCGGGTTCTTCGAAGCCCTCTACGTGGTCGATTTGGCTCGCAACAAGACTTCCTTGGTGCACTGGTGGGGTCCCACAGATTCTGGCGCCGTGCAGTACGCCTGGAGTCCGGACGGGCAGCTCGTTACATATCTCGCCCGCACCAGCACGAGCGTGACGTGGCATCTGCTGTCAGGCGCCAGCGACAAGACTCTCGCTCGTCTTGGGGACGTACCAACTCGGGATTGGTCATCCGCCGACGACCAAGAGATGGTGGGCTTCTCGGCGGACGGTCAGTACGTTGCCGTAGACGGGACCTTCGTCGCGCCGAGGACGACGCCCATCCGGATCGTTCATGTGGCCGACGGCCAGCCGGTCTATGGAGGCGACGGCACCATCCCTCAACGAGTTCCGATGGAAGCTACATTGCCTTCTCAACGCTCAACCCGCAGCTCAATGACGTTGTCAGCATCCTCGACACCAGGCGCGGGTCCCTCGCCCACACCTCAAGCTAACCTCGCGCCCGGCCCTCATTCCTTACGCCGACCGTTGTCTGGTCTGAGGGCGAACTGTCGTGTGCTGAGGCGACGGTATGCGATCCGCCTACTCAAAACGGCAAGCCTTACCTGTACGACATCACGACTGGCATTGAGAGCCCTTCGATCGAGTACAGCTTCTTCGATTCATGGCAGCACCTCGCGGGTCAGGCGTAAGCGCGACAGAGCGGTAGCGCACACCCGAGTCCTCCCTGAGGATGAGGCCAAAGATCGATCCTCAGGCTGACGACGCCGGCGGTTCTGAGACCTAGCTTGAACGTCATGGAAAACACCACGATCGTCGAGACCCACGGTCTCACCAAGCGATATGGCAGTGGGGTCCTCGCCGTCGACTCCATTGACATGAGCGTGCGGCGTGGCGAGGTCTACGGCTTCCTCGGCCCCAACGGGGCGGGGAAGACCACGACCCTGCGCATGCTCGTCGGCCTCATCCGGCCGACCTCCGGCACGGCAACCGTCGCGGGCCACACCCCCGGTGACCCGAAAGGCCTCGGCAAGATCGGCTCCCTCATCGAGTCGCCCGGCTTCTACCCCTACCTGAGCGGTCGGGAGAACCTGCGAGTCATCGCCGACATGGCGAGCGTCAGCCAGAAGCGCGTCGACGAGGTACTTGACCTGGTCGAACTGGCCTCGCGAGCGGGAAGGAAGTTCGGCACCTACAGCACGGGCATGAAGCAGCGCCTCGGCGTGGCCGGCGCCTTGCTCAAAGACCCCGAGCTCCTCATCCTCGACGAGCCCACCAACGGCCTCGATCCCCAGGGCATGGCCGAGATGCGCAAGCTCATCAAGGACATCGGCCAGGGCGACCGCACCGTCCTTTTGTCGAGCCACCTGCTCGGCGAGGTGGAGCAGATCTGCGACCGCGTCGGCGTCATCAGCAACGGCAAGCTCGTCAAGCAGTCGACCGTGCAGGACCTGCTGGGCGAAGAAGGCGTACTCGTCCGGGCCCAGCCCATCGAGCAGGCGCACGAGGTCCTCACCAAGATGTTCGGCGCCGACGTGATCAGCCGCCAGGACGGCGCGCTCCACCTCAAGACCAAGCCGAGCAACAGCGTGGACATCAACCGCCAGCTCGTCGCCGCCGGCATCGGCGTGAGCGAGCTGCGTCCGTTCGAGAGATCGCTGGAAGAAGTCTTCTTCCAGCTCACAGGAGAGAAGCAAGGGTCATGATCGCAACCATCAAATCTGAATGGCGTAAGAGTCGATTCCGGCCGGCGTTCCTCGTCGCATCGGGGATCATGGCCGCGATCACAGTCCTCGTCTACGGCGTCAACTGGTACCTCGCGCTTCACCCGACCGCGACTCGCGGCGGCGACCGCGCCATCGTGAACATCGCGACTTTGTACCCGGATCAGTTCGTCAACAACGTCATGGGCGCCGCATTTCCCATCGGGGCCGCGATGGCCATCGTCGTCGGCGCGCTGTTCGCCGGCTCGGAATACGGCTGGGGCACGATGAAGACCATGTTCACGCAGGGCCCGGGACGGCTCACGGTCTGGGTGGGCCGGCTGGTCGTATTCGCGGCGTGGATGCTCATCCTGACCGTCGTGCTGTTCGCCGTCGGCGCCCTCAGCAGCGTGGTGGTGGCTCTGTTCCAGGGCCATGTGATCGCCGGGCCGGCCGCCTTCGACCTGGCCAAGGGTATGGGCGCGATCTGGCTCATCCTGATGGTCAACGGAACGATCGGGCTCGCGTTAGGTGTGCTCATCCGGCAGCCCGCGGCGGCGCTGGGCATCGGCCTCACCTATGTGCTCGCGGTCGAGCTCCTCGCCGTGCGGATCATCAATCTCATCAACAACGGCCAGTACAAGAACGTCACCGAGCAATTCGTCAACCAAAACGCGACGGCGCTGACACAGAGCTTCACGTCTCCCGTGTTCGGCGCGTCAGTCCCCTCGCCGATCAGCGCCGACCACGCTGTGCTCGTGCTGTTCGCATACGGCATCGGCCTCGCCATCGTGGCCGCGGCCGCGTTGCGCCTGAGGGACGTCACATAGAGCCCAACCCTCCCCATCAACCGATGCGCGGCCGGCCGTGGTCATGGATCACTGGCCGGCCGCGGCTTACCGACGCGTTGGTCGTCGGCTTCAGCTTCCTGGTCGGGGGTCTCAGCCTGCTGGGCACCTTCTCGCGCCACTCGGTCATCGCTGCGCTGCTGCTGATCGTGCTGGTCGAGTCTGTCGCTCTTTTGTGGCGGCGCAGCCATCCGGTTTCAGTGCTGCTGGTCGTTGCCGCCAGCGTACTCACCGCGTTTCTCCTGAATACCGACCGCGAGCCGTCCGGTCCCGCGCTCGTCTTCGCGGTATATGCCGTCTCCGTTTACGACCGGAGTCGGGTGCGGTTCTGGGTTGCCGGCGCCGCAATTGGCATCATCGTTCTCGCGGTCGGGCTGCTGTTTCTCGGCGACTTCCAGATCACGCGCAATCTGATCCCGGCCGGCGCGACCTCCCTTGTCGCGTGGGTGATCGGAGACTACATTCGTTCGCGACGCCGGTTCTTTGCCGAGCTCGTGTCGCGTCACGAGAACGAGCGCGAGCAGGCGGCGGAGGACGAGCGCTTGCGCATCGCGCGTGAGCTGCATGACGTGGTCGCGCACAACGTCAGCGTCATGGCGATCCAGGCCGGTGCGGCGCGAGTGTCGGGCAGCCGACCTGGCGCCGCAGCCTTCGCTCGGCGATCTAGAGAACCTGCTGAGGCCGGCGCGCGAAGCGGGTCTCGCTGCGACCGTGAAGGTCATGGGCGAGGTGCGAAGCCTGCCGCCGGCCCTCGAGCTGTCCGCCTACCGGATCGTCCAGGAGGCGATCACCAACGTGCTCAAGCACGCCAGCGCGAGCCGGGTCGAGGTGCAGATCGACTACGGCCCCGACGCCCTCCAGCTGACGGTCAGCGACAACGGATCCGGCCCAGGGCAAACGGCCTCCAACGGGCACGGCCTCATCGGCATGCGCGAGCGCGTCGAGCTGTTCGGCGGTGATCTGACCACGGGGTCCTCATCATTGGGCGGCTTCACCGTCCGCGCAACCCTGCCCGTTAAGAGTTGATCAGGGTCGTCATCGCCGACGACCAGGCGCTTATCCGCGCGGGCTTTCGCATGATCGTGCAGACCCAGCCGGACATGCAGGTCGCGGGCGAGGCGGGGGACGGCCAGGAGGCGGTCGAGCTCGTCCGGCGCGAGCGCCCCGACGTCGTCCTCATGGACATCCGGATGCCGCGCCTCGACGGCATCCGGGCCACAAGAGAGGTGGCCGGCATCGCGCGCGTCGTCATCCTGACCACGTTCGAGCTGGACGAGTATGTGTTCGATGCCCTGGCCGCGGGCGCCTCTGCCTTTCTCCTCAAGGCCGCGCCGCCCGAAGACCTGATCCGCGCCATCCGCGTCGTCGCCGGAGGCGAAGCGCTGCTCGCCCCGTCGGTCACCAAGCGCCTGATCGAGGAGTTCGCCAAACGCCCGGAGCCCGCCAAGCGCAAGACCAGAGAGCTGGAAAGCCTGACCGAGCGCGAGGCGGAGGTATTGAAAGAGGTCGCGCGAGGCCTGACCAACGCCGAGATCGCGGCCCGCCTCCACGTCAGCGAGACCACGGTGAAGACGCACGTCGCCCACCTCCTGGACAAGCTGGAGCTGCGCGACCGCGTCCAGGCGGTGATCCTCGCGTACGAGACTGGATTGGTGGGGTAGCCCTCCGGCGCTGCCCCTTCGGCGCTGCCCCCCCCCCATGGCTGTCTCCACTGAGGAGCGCCGCATCGTCACCGTCCTCTTCGCCGACATGGCCGGCTCGACCGCGCTGGGCGAGGAGCTCGACCCCGAGGAGATGTGGCGCCTGCTCGCCCGCTACTACGCGATCGCCCGCGAGGCCGTCGACCAGCACGGCGGCACGGTCGAGAAGTTCATCGGCGACGCGGTGATGGCCGTCTTCGGCCTGCCGGCCGCGCACGGCGACGACCCCGACCGCGCCGTGGCCGCGGCGCTGACCATGCGCGAGCGGATCAGGACCGACCCTCTGCTCCACGGCCGGCTCGCGGTGCGCTTCGGCGTCAGCACCGGCGAGGTCGTGGCCAGCCGCGACCAGTCGGCCGGCGATTTTCTCGTCACCGGCGATGCCACCAACGTGGCCGCGCGGCTGCAGCAGGCCGCGGAACCCTGGGGCATCCTGGCCAGCGACCGCACCGTCCGCGCCGCGGTCAACTTCGAGTTCGGCGAGGAGGTCGAGGTTGCGGCCAAGGGCAAGTCGGCGCCGGTGGCGGCGCGCGAGGTCATGGGCCCGCGCAAGGGCAAAGCCCAGCGCCGGGTCCGGCTGCCCCTGGTGGGCCGCGAAAACGACCTCGCCCAGCTCCAGCTGGTGGCGCGACGCGTGGTCAACGACCGTCGGCCGTCGATGGTCAGCGTGATCGCGCCCGCGGGCACGGGCAAGACGCGCCTGGTCGAGGAGTTCCTGGAGTGGCTGCCGTCGCTGGCGGCGGAGGCGATCGTGGCGACCGCGCAGTGCCTGCCCTACGGCCAGCAGCTGACCTACTGGCCCATGCGCCAGGTGCTGTTCACGCTCACCGGCACCTCGGAGGACACGCCGCCGGGCCAGGTCCGGGACGCGATCTGGATCTGGCTGCGCCGCATCGGCGTCGACGACCCCGACCGCGACGCCCGCCTGCTCGCCGCGACCATCGGCGAGGCGGGGACCGAGGGCGTGGACAAGGAGCTGCTGTTCGCCGCGTGGCGCAGCGCCCTCGAAGCGACCGCCCGGCACCACCCGCTGGTGATCGTCTTCGAGGACCTGCACTGGTCCAGCGACAGCCTCCTCGACCTGGCGGAGTTCGTGATGCAGCCGCGGGGCGACGCGTCGGTTCTGATGCTCGTGCTCGCGCGGCCGGAGCTGCTCGACCGCCGGCCCAACTGGGGCGGGGGGCGGCTGAACCACCTCGCGCTCGCGCTCGAACCGCTGCGCAGCGACGCCATCGCGGACCTGGTCCGCCACCTGCTCGACACCGACGCGCCGGACGTGATCAACCTGGTCGCCGAGCGCTCGGAGGGCAATCCCTTCTATGCGGGCGAGCTGGTGCGTTCGTACCTGGACCACGGATCGCTGGAGCGGCTGCCGGACACGGTCCAGGCCACGGTGCTCGCGCGCCTCGACCTCCTGCCGCCGGGCGAGCGCCGCGTCATCCAGCTGGGCAGCGTCTTCGGCCGCACTTTTCGGGCCGCCGGCGTGGCCGCGCTCGAGGGTGGCGAGCTCGCGCACGTGCAGCAGCTGTGCGAGAACCTTGCCGACCGCGACCTCATCCGCCCCGCGGAGGGCGACCGGTACAGCTTCCGCCACATCCTCATCCAGGAGGTCGCGTACGGGACGCTGCCGCGGGCCGAGAGGGCGCGCCTGCACGCCGAGGCCGCGCGCTGGGTGGAGTCGATCGGCGAGGGGCGCGAGGTCGCGCTGGCCGAGATCCTCGCCTTCCACTACCGCGAGGCCGCCGTTCTCTACACCGCCCTGGAGCCGGGCGGGGAGGAGATGGCGCGCACGCGCGAGAAGGCCGCGAGCTGGCTCCTGAAGGCCGCGGACGTGGCGGCGGCGGCGGGCGCGACGACCGAGGCGGTGCGGCATGCGCGGGCCTCGTTCGACTTCATCGAACCCGAGCTGAAGCCCCGGCTGCACGAGCGGATCGGCGACTGGACCGCCGGCGACACGGGCCTGGAGGACTACCGCCAGGCGCTGGCGCTGTACGAGGCCATGGACTGCCCGGTCGACGATCAGCTGCGCGCCCTGGCCGGCATCCTGATGGTGGCGATGCGCTGGGTCGGCTCGGTCGGCGACCGGCCGTCGGAGGAGTACATCACCGACCTGCGGGCGCGCGGCCGCCAACTCCTGCCCAGGGCGCAGGACAGGTACTCGATCGCGCGTTTTCTGGCCGCGGACGCGTTCTTGCCCTTCTGGGTGCAGGCCCTGCGCGAACCCACCAGCGAGGAGCTGGCGCTGGCGAACTCGGATGCCGGCCAGGCGCGGACGATGGCCGTCGAGCTGGGCGACGCGGACCTGGAGAGCGCCGCGCTAGACGCCTCCGGAGGGACCTTCCAGGCGACCAGCGAATGGGCGAAGGCACGGGAGACCGCGTACCAGCGGATCAAGTTCGCGTCGAGCCTCGGCTTCTACGAGCGGCTGGACGCGCACTCCATGGCGACCTGGATGTCGTACTGCCTTGGCGACCTCGCGGCCGCCGACCGCGACTCCGCCGACATGGCCGCGCACCTGCTGCCCGGCCAGGCGCCGTATCCGGCCTTGCACCTGTTCTCCTGGCGCGCCCTGACGCTCAACATCCTGGGCCGCTGGGACGAGGCGGTTGCCATGTTCTGGCGCGCGGTCGAGGCCTGGCACGACGCCGGCACGCACGCGGCTGGGTATGCCCTGCGCGGATTCTCGGTCGGCGTCGACATCGGCCGGGCGCGTGGAGACGCGCGCCTGGTGGGCGTCGCGGCGGAGGCGATGGAGTCGATCCTCGCGCGCTTTCCATCCGGCCACATCAACCGGGCATGGTCGACCTATATCCGCGGCGAGGGCGGACTGACCGAAAGCGACCCCTTCATCGTCGGCGGCTATCCGCCTGAGACGGCGGAGCGGCGCGTCAGCCTGGCGTGCGACCTGCGGCAGGTGTTCTCGGATGAGTTCCTGGAGCAGGGACTGGCGCGCTCGATCCGGGTGCGGGTGCCGCTGCTGGAGGCGCAGATGCTGCGGGCGCGGGCGCTGGCGCACAACGACGTCGCGGACATGTCGGCCGCGATGGCGACGTGGGAGCGGATCGGCGCGCTGCCCCTGCTCGCGCGGGGACGCGCGGAGCGAGGTCTCATCACGGGCAACGCCGCCGAGATCGAAGCGGGGCTCGCGACCTTGAAGTCGGCGTAGGTCTCGACCGTGTTGTTGCCGACGTCGGTGCAGCTCCACGGCGTGGTGAAGTTGATGGTGCCCTTTGTGCCCGGGTTGAGATTCTTCGGCGAGAACTCGATGTCATTGGCGCCGCTCTTGTCGCCGACCTTGATGCCCCAGTTCCCCGCCAGCTTGACCACGGTGACGCTGGTCGACATCGCTTTGATCGCGATCGACTTGCTGGTCTGGTTGTCCGCGTCGAACGAGCCCTTGAGGCTGTAGCTGTAGTCGGTCACGTCGACCGGGCAGGTGAACGATGTCGGGTTGAGCCGG
>VBHA01000024.1 GCA_005889495.1 Chloroflexota bacterium | reverse complement strand
CGCCTTGGCCACGGCGACGACCATCCCCCGGTCCTTGAATGAACCCGTGGGGTTGAGCCCTTCGTACTTGAAGTACAGGTGCTTCAGACCAAGAGCACGCCCGATGTTGCGGCTTGCGATGAGCGGCGTGGAGCCCTCGCTCAGGTCCACCTCGGGCGTCGATGGTCCGACGGGCAGGAGCTCGCGGTAGCGAGCGATCACCCCCATGGGCCGGCTTAGAAGACGCGGAGGAATGAGGAGACCGCGCGCACGGGTTCGAGCGCGGCCATCTTCTCCCGCGCCCGCTGGAGACTCGCGTCGAGCGAGGGATGGGTCGTGACGACCAGCTCGGCCGTCTGGTCGTGCGACCACGCGTCCTTCTGGATGAAGCTCGAGATGCTGACGCCTTCCTCGGCGAAGACCTGCCCGATCGCCGCGACGACGCCCGCGCGGTCCTCGACCCGAAGCCGGTAGTAGGCGCGGGTCTTGACCTCGCCGATGGGGACGACTCCGATGCGGTCGTCGAAGCTGAAGGACGGACGGCTCTGGACGCCGCGGCGGATGGAGCGGGCCAGGTCGATCAGGTCGCCGACGACGGCGGATGCCGTCGGCCGCCCGCCCGCACCCTGCCCGACCAGGAGCACCTGCCCCACCAGGTCGCCCTCGACGAAGACCGCGTTCTCGGCGCCTTCGACGCGGGCCAGCGGGTGGTCGAGCGGCACCATCGCCGGGTGCACCCGCGCCTCTACCCGGCCCGTGTGCCGCTGGGTGTGCGCGACCAGCTTGATCGCGTAGCCGAGCTCGCGCGCATAGCGGAAATCGACCGGCTCAACGCCCTCGATGCCTTCGCGGTAGATCTCGCCCGGCCGGACCTTGATCTCGTAGGCGATGGAGGCCAGGATCGCGAGCTTGTAGGTGGCGTCGAACCCGCCGATGTCGTCGGTCGGGTCGGCCTCCGCGTAGCCGGCGTCCTGCGCTTCACGCACCGCGTCGGCCATGGTCAGTCCGGCCGCGGCCATGCGGCCGAGCACGTAATTCGTCGTGCCGTTGATGACGGCGGAGACGCGCTCGATCCGGTTGGCCTGGAGGTCGACCCGGAAGGTGCTGATCAGCGGGATGCCGCCGCCGACCGCGGCCTCGAAGTAGACGTCGACGTTCCTCTCCGCCGCTTGGTCGAGCAGCTCGGGACCGTGCTTCGCCATCACGACCTTGTTCGCTGTGATCACATGCTTGCCGGCGTGGATGGCGCGTTCGATGTATGTGCGCATCGGCTCGTCGCCGCCCGCGACTTCGACCAGGACCTCGATCGACGCGTCGTCGAGCAGGTCTGAGGCGTCGGCGGTCAGGAGGTCGGACGGGATGTCGAAAGGGCGCCGTTTGCTCACGTCGCGGACCAGGACCTTTTTCAGGCAGAGCTCGACGCCGGCCCGGCGCGAGAGCTGCGGGCCCCAGGACAGGAGGCGCTCGGCCACCCGGGAGCCGACGGTGCCGAGGCCGATCAGGCCGACGCTCAGTGGGCGGGACATGTTGCGGCTATTCTCCCTGCGGTGGCACTGATCCTGCGCGAGAACGACGTCCAGGACCTGATCGAGATGGACGAGGTGATCGCCGCGGTCGAGAATGCGATGCGCGAGCTCGGCGAGGGTGAGGCCCAAAACGAACCGCGGCGCCGCGCGTTCGCCCCCGGAGGGCTGCTCAACGTGATGTTCGCCTCCTACCCGAGCGGGATGTGCACGGGCCTCAAGGCCTACACGGTGAGCGACGGCCGGGTGCGGTTCATGGTCGCGCTGTTCACGCTCGACGGCGCCCTGGACGCACTGATCGAGGCGGACTTCATGGGCGCCTACCGCACCGGCGCGGCGACGGGCATCGCGGCCAAGATGCTGGGCGCGCGCCGGCCGTCGAAGGTGGCTTTGATCGGGACGGGCTGGCAGGCGTCGACCCAGGCTCTGGCGCTCTCCCGCGTGGTCGAGATCGACGAGATGCGCGTCTTCAGCCGCAACGCCGAGAAGCGGGCGGTGTTCGCCGAGGAGCAGGCAGAGCAGCTCGACGTGAAGACCGTCGCCTCGCCCTCGGCGGAGGAAGCGGTGCGGGGAGCCGACGTGGTGGTCACCGTGACCACGAGCCATGCCCCGGTGATCCAGGCCGATTGGGTCGAGCCGCACGCGCTCGTCGCCGCGGTGGGCTCGAACTTCCGCAACCGCGCCGAGCTGCCTTCGGAGCTTGTCGAGCGAGCGCAGACGGTGGTGGTGGACCAGCTCGCGGCGGCGCAGCTCGAAAGCGGCGACCTCATCCAGGCGGCGGAGGCCGGACGGTTCGACTGGAGTCAGGCGGTCGAGCTTTCATCCGTGGTGGCCGGCCGCTGGGAGCGCCCCGACCGGCCGGGGATCACGCTCTTCGAGTCACACGGGCTGGCGCTGTGGGACATCGCGGCGGCATCGGTGGTGGTGGCGGCCGCGCGCAAGCGCGGGGGCTACGAAGAGGTCGAGTTCCTCACCTGACGGCTAGTGGCCGAACTGCGCCGGCTGCGGCGCCAGGGCGCCGATCTGGAGCCACGATCCGACGATGAACGCGGAGATGAGGATGACGACGAGGGCGGCGCTTGCGGTCGTGTAGACCACCCACGGCGACGGCCCGGCGGCGGCAAGACGGATCATCAGGTCCGACCAGTCCGGGCCATGCCGGGGTTTCCAGGTTTCAACCTCTGCCCGGATCATCCGGCTGACGTCTGTTTCGGAGGGCGTGCTCTGCCCCCCCCGAGTGGCGTTATCTTCCACGTAGGGCACCTTCACTTCTCGAACGCGCGGTCTCGGCCTGCTGGTCGCTGCCCATGGTTTTTCGCATTATCGCCACCGCCTTGGCAATCCGCGACGCCACGGTCCCGGCGGGGACCCCGAGCACGTCCGCGATCTCCTCGCGGGTCAGGCCCTCGTAGTAATGAAGGACGATGGCCGCCCGCAGCTTCGGGCTGAGGACGGTGAGCGCCTTCTCGACCACGTCGCGCGCCTCCGCCCGGTCGTAGTCACGTCGGTCGGGCGCGATGTAGAGGCGGGCGGGCAGAAACCGGGCGAGCTTCTGCCGGCGGAGGTACGAGATCGCCAGGTTGACACCGATCCTGCGCAGCCAGGCCCCGGGCGGCGCCGTGGGCGTGTAGCGGTTGCGGGCGCGATAGGCGCGCACGAAGGTCTCCTGGGTGAGGTCTTCGGCCGCGGCCGAATCGAGCACCACGGCTCGGATCGCGCGGTAGACCGAGTGGAACTCCTGGTCGTACAGCTGTCGGAACTGGGTCTTGGGATCGAGCTGCCCGGCCTGGGTCACGGCGGATAGTCTGACGGCAGGGAAGCCCCTATTCCGCCCAAGTGGTTGCAGATGTCGGGGATTCGGCGCCGCGGAACGCACATCTGGTTGCAGCCGCGGGGAATCGGTGGCAATAGAGTGCGGGCATGAAGAAGGTCCGCCTGCGCGTCGACGCCGAGGTCCGGCGGGCGACGAAGCGAGACCTGCCCGCGCTTGGCACCTGGAGCGGCCAGGTCAGGGACACTTTCGAACCCGCACTCGAGCGGGACGATCGCGTCCTCCTCGTCGCGCTCGCGAACGGTCGGTTTCCGATCGGACATCTCTTGATAGACCTCGGCGGCGTCCTCTCCAACCTTCTGGTGCTGGCCGGCTTTCGGGACCAGGGACTGGGCACAAGTCTCATCGCCGAAGGTGAGCGGTTATTGCGCGAGCGAGGGGTCGAGAGGTCGACGCTCGCGGTGGAGAAGGCCAACGAAGCGGCGATCCGCCTGTACCGGCGTCTCGGCTATGTGACCGAAGGCGAGTCGATGGAGGTCTGGCCGGAGCCGCTGCCCGACGGAAAAATGCAGCCGGTCGAGCATCCGTCGTGGGTGATGCGCAAAACGCTCTAGACCGTCCGAGCATCTCGCACGTCTTGCGCAAAACGTGCGGAAAGCCCTCCACGGAACCGAACGTTGCGGCGAAAACGTGCGGAATTCGGGTCGGGGGGAGATGTGGGGCGATAGTTTCCGTAACGCGAACCAACAAACCGTCGTCGGTCCAGAAAAAGTGTGGTGGGCCGTAATTTCCGTAACGCGAACCAACCTTGCATCGTGGGAAGTGCGATCTCGTTGGCCTAAGCCATGCACAGCAAGCCCGCCGACTAGGTCGACAGCCTGATGTACACCCCGATTGGACGTGTAACCTCCTCGCAGCGCCCTCGGCGCTTATGGAAGTCTGCGTACCGGGAGTAACTCGACCGGCTTGCAAACGTTGTAACGGCAGGCGATGTCTGCGGCCCGCAGCGTGACGCACCTCGTGGCTCTGGTCAGCCTCACAGCCGGCCTATCTGGTTGCGGAGAAGTGGTCGGACAGCCGGGCGCGGTCCGGCCAGCTCATACGCAGTCCTTCCCGACTGAACCCGCCTCACCGCTGCCTGCCGGTGCCGATGCCATGACTGGACTGCAGCAGAGGCCCATGAGGCCGCCCACCGTGGCACCACATTCGTCCGAGCCGCCACATTCGGCGCCAGCAGGGTGTGCCAGTACAGCTCCATGTGCGACCTGTACGGCTTCTTCGATCGTTGATTTAGGCTCGCTGACGCCGAACTACGGAGCGGGGGTCGGGCCCGTCTACCTATCGGGACAGGACAGCTGGTACTCCGCCGGCCAGGTGGCCGTCCTTATGGTGGACTCCAAATATTCCGGACCCCTGCTGGTGCGTCCGTTTCA
>VBHA01000065.1 GCA_005889495.1 Chloroflexota bacterium | reverse complement strand
AGCGCAGCTCGTAGGCCTCCGCTTCGAAGTCACCGAGGCCTCCCTCCGGGCGCCAGTCGAGTGGTCCGAGGTGCACGAAGCCAAGCTTCTCGGCAACGCGGCGGCTCGCGTGGTTCTCTCGGCCGGCCCAGAGCGTCAGCCGGTCCACGCGCAGCACGTCGCGTGCCCACGCGACCAGCGCGCGCCCTGCCTCGGTGGTCAGGCCGCGGCCCGCGTGGTCGCTGCGAATCCAGTAGTGCAGCTCCGCGGCGTCCGCGCCCTCGCGGTTGAGCCCGGCGACACCGAGCACCGCGCCCGAGATTCGATCCACCACCGCGAAGTGAAAGACGCGGTCGTCCCGCCACGCGCCCTCATCACGACGCGCGAGCGCAAGTGTGCTTTCCGGCGTGGGTTCGCGAGCCCACGGCATCCACGGCAGCAGCTCTGGCCTGGAGTCGACGACCGCCGCGTGGATCCCCTCGACGTGGGAGATGCCCACCGGCTCCAGAAGGAGCCGATCGGTGGACAGGTTTACTCGGCGCGGGGAGGCGACGACGCCTTCGCTCCGTCGACCTTGGCCGGTCCGACCCAGACCGTCTGGATGTTCGTGAACTCCTTGATCCCGTACTCCGAAAGCTCGCGGCCGTAGCCCGAGCGCTTGACGCCCCCAAAAGGCAGGCGCGCGTCGGAGGCGACCATGCCGTTGATGAAGACCAGCCCGGCCTCGATCCGCTCGGCCAGCTTCTTGCCGGCGTCGGTGTCGCCGGTCCAGAGGTTCGAGCCCAGGCCGAAGTCGGTGTCGTTGGCGACCCGCAGCGCATCCTCCGCGTCTTTCACGCGAATCACGGCGGCGACCGGGCCGAAAGTCTCCTCGTGGTACGCCGGCATCCCCGGGCGCACGTTCGTGAGCACGGTCGGCTCGAAGTAGAAACCGGCGCCCTCGATCCGCTTGCCGCCGACGACCGGCCGCGCGCCCAGGCGCACCGACTCGTTGACCTGGCGCTCCAGCTCGTCCACCAGGTCACCACGGGCTAGCGGCCCGACCTGGTTGGCGCGGTCCATCGGGTTGCCGACCTTGAGCGCAGCGACTGCGCTGGTGAATCGCTGCTCGAACTCATCGGCCACCGCCTCCTCGACGATGAATCGTTTGGCCGCGATGCAGCTCTGGCCGTTGTTCTGGTTGCGGGCGCGGCACGCCACGCCGGCGGCCGCGTTCACGTAGGCGTCGGCGAGGACGATGAACGGGTCGGAGCCGCCCAGCTCCAGCACCGCCTTCTTCAGGGCCTTGCCCGCCGCCTCGGCCACCAGCGACCCCGCCTTGTCCGAGCCGGTGAGCGTGATGCCCGCGACCCGGTGGTCGGCGATGATGCGCTCCACCGCGGCCGAGCCTATGAGCAGGGTCTGGAACACGCCCTCAGGCACACCCGCCTCGCGGAAGACTTCCTCGATCGCCAGCGCCGACTGCGGCACGTTCGAGGAGTGCTTGAGCAGCATCACGTTGCCGGCGCTGAGCGCGGGCAGGCCGGCGCGAAATGCCTGCCAGAAGGGAAAGTTCCACGGCATCACGGCCAGGACCACGCCCAGCGGCTGGAACCGCACGTAGCTCTCCGTCCCGGTGCTGTCGACAGGCTCGTCCGCGAGGAGTCGCTCGGCGTTCTCAGCGAACCATGCCGCGGTCCAGGCGCATTTCTCGACCTCCGCCTCCGCCTCGACGATCGGCTTGCCCATCTCGGAGGTGAGCATGGACGCGTACCGCGACTTGTCGGCGCGCAACACGCCGGCCACCGAGCGCATCAAAGAGGACCGCATACCCGGTCCGGCGTCGCGCCAGCCGTGCCGGGCGTCCCAGGCTTTCGACAGCGCCGATTCGATCGCGGCTTGATCGGCTTCGGGAAACGAAGCGAGCTCCCGGCCCGTGGCCGGGTCGATGGATTTCAGCACGCTCTCGAATCATGGCACGATTTGCTTCGTGGCCCGAGCACCGGTCAGGAAGCGCGTCACCCGAGCCTCCGACACCCCCGCGAAGACCCCCGCCGCGCCCTCTGTCGACGGGCGGAAGCGGGTCGTCGTCGAGGCGGTCACGCCTGAGATCGACGCCGGCCGTTTCCCAGCCAGGCGAGTGGTGGGCGAGACGGTCTCGGTCGAAGCGGACGTCTTCGCGGACAGCCACGACTCGATCGCAGCCGCGCTTCTCTACCGCCACGAAAGAACCCCGTCGTGGACCGCGGTCGCGATGTCACCGCTGGTCAACGATCGCTGGCGAGCCGAGTTTCCAGTCACGGAGCTGGGCCGCTACGTCTACACCGTCGAGGGCTGGATCGACCATTTCGCGACCTGGAGCCGGCAGCTTGTCAAGCGGCTGGAGGCGGGGCAGGACGTGAAGGTCGAGTTGGAGGTCGGGGCGCGTTTGGTCGAGGCCGCCTCGCAACGCGCCGGGCGCGCGCAGGGCGCACTTCGCACCGACGGCGCCGCGCAAGACCCCACGCGCCTGGCTTCCCTCGCGAAGGCGCTTCGCGAAGGTAAGACCGACGTGGACGCGAAGGCCATCGAGCTCGTGGGCCGCCACGCGGAGCGGGACGTGACGCCATACGGCCGCCAGCTCGAGGTGCTGGTCGAGCCGGTGAAGGCGCGGTTCAGCACCTGGTACGAGCTGTTCCCACGCTCTACAGGCGGCGGGGGCGCGCAGGGCGCACCTCCACAAGCCGGCAGGCAGGGAACATTCAAGGACGTCGAACGTCTGCTGCCAGACATCGCCGGCATGGGCTTCGACGTCCTCTACCTGCCGCCCATCCACCCCATCGGCCGCACGCACCGCAAGGGCGCGAACAACACGCCGGCCAAGCCAGGCGAGCCAGGCAGCCCGTGGGCCATCGGGTCGGAGGAAGGCGGCCACAAGGCGATCGACAAAGCGCTCGGCACGCTCGCGGACTTTCAGCACCTGGTCAAGGCCGCGGCCGGTCGGAAGCTCGATGTGGCGCTCGACATCGCCTTCCAGTGTTCGCCCGACCACCCGTACACGCGCGAGCACCCCGAATGGTTCAAGCACCGCCCGGACGGCTCGATCCAGTACGCCGAGAACCCGCCGAAGAAGTACGAGGACATCTACCCGTTCGATTTCGAGACGGAGCGGTGGCGCGAGCTGTGGCAGGAGCTGCTGTCGATCTTCGTCTTCTGGTCGGAGCAGGGCGTGCGCGTGTTCCGCGTCGACAACCCGCACACCAAGCCTTTCGCTTTCTGGGAATGGGTCATCGCCGAGGTCCGCCGCGCCTACCCCGAGGTGATCCTCCTGTCGGAGGCTTTCACACGACCGAAGGTGATGTACCGCCTCGCCAAGCTCGGGTTCAGCCAGTCCTACACGTACTTCGCGTGGCGAAACACCGCGTACGAGCTCTACCAGTACTTCACCGAGCTGGCGCAGCCGCCCGTGCGCGAGTTCTTCCGGCCGAACCTGTGGCCCAACACGCCCGACATCCTCACCGAGTACCTGCAGACCGGCGGCCGCGCCGCCTTCCAGGCCCGGCTGATCCTGGCCGCCACCCTCGGCGCGAGCTACGGCCTCTATGGACCTCCGTACGAGGCCATCGAGGCGCGGCCCCGCGAGCATGGGTCGGAGGAGTACCTCGACTCGGAGAAGTACCAGCTCCGCGATTGGAAGCCGGACCCAGGGATCCGCGAGCTCATCAAGGTCGTCAACCGCATCCGGCACGACAACCCCGCCCTCCAGACAGACCGCGGCCTGCGTTTCCACTACGCGGAGAACGACCAGCTGCTGGCGTACTCCAAGAGCACGCCCGACAATGCCAACGTTGTGCTCACGGTCGTAAGCGTCGACCCGCACCACGTGCAGCGGGGCATGATCAACCTGCCGCTGGAGGAGCTGGGACTCGACCGCGACCGCTCCTTCCAGGCCCACGAGCTGATCTCGGGCGCCCGCTACCTCTGGAACGGCCCGCGCAACTTCGTCGAGGTGAACCCCTTCTCGATCGCCGGCCAGATCTTTCGCTTCCGCCGGCGGGTGCGCAGCGAGCACGACTTCGAGTACTTCCTGTGATCGCCACCACGTCGAAGCGGAAGAAGATCGAGCTCTCCCAGCTCGACGACGACCCGCTCTGGTTCAAGGACGCGCTCGTGTACGAGCTGCACGTGCGGGCGTTCATGGACAGCGACGCCGACGGCAGCGGCGACTTCCGCGGCCTGCTGGAGAAGCTGCCCTACCTGCAGGACCTCGGCGTCAACGCGCTCTGGCTTCTGCCGTTCTATCCCTCGCCCATGCGTGACGACGGCTACGACATCGCCGACTACACCAACGTCAACCCCATGTACGGCACTCTCGGCGACGCCCACCAGGTGATCCGGGAGGCGCACCGGCGCGGCATCCGCGTCATCAACGAGCTCGTCCCCAACCACACATCGGACCAGCACCCGTGGTTCCAGCGCGCGCGCAGGGCAAAGCCGGGCAGTCCGCAGCGCGACTTCTACGTCTGGAGCGAGACGAACCAGCGCTACCAGGACGTGCGCATCATCTTCAAGGACTTCGAGACTTCGAACTGGACCTGGGACCATGTCGCCAACGCCTACTACTGGCATCGCTTCTACTCGAGCCAGCCCGACCTCAACTTCGACAACCCGAAGGTGCACGAGGCGATCTTCAAGGCCCTCGACTTCTGGATGGACATGGGCATCGACGGGGTGCGGCTCGACGCGGTCCCCTACCTCTATGAGCGCGAGGGCACCAACGGCGAGAACCTCCCCGAGACCCATGAGTTCCTGAAGGAGCTGCGCCGGCACGTCGACGCGGGCTACCGCAACCGGATGCTGCTTGCCGAGGCCAACCAGTGGCCCGAGGACGCGGTCTCCTACTTCGGCCAGGGCGACGAGTGCCACATGTCGTTCCACTTCCCTCTCATGCCCCGGCTGTTCATGGCCATTCGCATGGAGGACCGTTTCCCGATCGTCGACATCCTCGCCCAGACTCCTTCGATACCTGAAGGCACCCAGTGGGCGCTCTTTCTGCGCAACCACGACGAGCTGACCCTGGAGATGGTCACCGACGAGGAGCGCGACTACATGTACCGCGCCTACACGCAGGACCGCCTCGCGCGGCTGAACCTCGGCATCCGGCGCCGGCTCGCGCCCCTGCTCGGCAACGACCGCCGCCGCATCGAGCTGATGAACGGGCTCCTGTTCTCGCTCCCCGGCACGCCGGTCCTGTACTACGGCGACGAGATCGGCATGGGCGACAACATCTTCCTCGGCGACCGCAACGGCGTCCGCACGCCGATGCAGTGGAGCGCCGACCGCAACGCCGGCTTCTCGCGCGCCAACCGCCAGCGCCTCTACCTGCCCGTCATCACCGACCCCGAGTACCACTACGAGACCGTCAACGTCGAAGCGCAGCAGGGCAACCCGCACTCGATCTACTCGTGGACGAAGCGCCTGATCGCGCTGCGCAAGCGACACCGCGCGTTCGGCCGCGGCACGCTCGAGCTGCTGCGACCTGAGAACCGCAAAGTCCTTGCCTACGTCCGGCGCTACGAGTCGGAGCAGATCCTGTGCATCGCCAACCTGTCGCGCTTCCTGCAGGCGGTCGAGCTGGACCTGCCGGCTTGGAAGGGCCTGGTCCCGGTGGAGCTGTTCAGCAGCAACGAGATGCCGGTGATCGGCGACAACCCTTACTTCCTGACCCTTGGGCCGCACGCTTTCTACTGGTTTTCGATGCAGCCGCGAGCCGTGCCGTCGATCCAGAGCGACGGCGCGCAAACCGCGGCGGTGCTGCCCGAGGTGCGGCTCACGGGCGGATGGGAGTCAGCCCTGGTCGGCAGCGCGAAGGAGCGGTTCGAGAACGTGCTCGTGCGCTACATCCCGCAGCGGCGCTGGTTTGGAGGCAAGGCGCGACGCGTCAAGACGGCGACCATCAACGACGTGGTGAGCGTGCCCGGCGCGGAGGGCAACTCGTACCTGACCTCGGTGATCATCGGCTACGCGGACGGCGATCCGGACACCTACATGCTGCCGATCGCCTACGCCAACCCGGCCGAGGCGCCGCACATCATCGAGCGCTGGCCGCACTCGGCGATCGCCTGGACCCGCAACCAGGGCCCCTCAGTCCCTACAGGACAGCTCCCCCCGAGTGGCGAGCAGGAGCTTCGCGGACTCCTCTACGACGCGCTCGGACCGCCGAACTTCGCCGAGGCGATGCTCGGCGCGATCGCGCGGCGCCGGCGCGCAGCCGGCGGCATCGGCACCCTCATCGGCTCGACGACGAAAGCCTTTGCGCGCCTGCGCGGGCCGGAGACGATCAGGCTCGAAGCCCAGCTCTCGGTCGCCGAGCAGAGCAACAACTCGGTGATCTTCGGCGAGCGGCTGATGCTGAAGGTCTTCCGCCGGCTCGAGGAGGGCGTCAACCCGGAGCTCGAGGTCGGCCGCTTCCTGACCGAGAAAACGAACTTCGGCCAGATCGCACCCCTCGCGGGGAGCCTTGAGTACCGCCGCGGCAAGGGCGAGCCGGTTTCGATCGCGATCCTGCAGGGATACGTGCCCAACCAGGGCGATGCCTGGCAGTACACGCTCAATACAGTCGCCCACTTCTTCAACTCCCCCGACCTCGTGGGGGTGGAGCCGCCTGTCCTGCCCCGCAGCATCCTCGAGGCAGGCCGGCGCGAGCCGGCCGAGATCGCTGTCAAGGCCATCGGTGGCTACCTGGAGTCGGCTCGCCTGCTCGGCCGCCGTACCGCCGAGCTCCACGCCGCCCTCTCGTCAGACCCCACCGACCCCGGGTTTGCGCCGGAGCGGATCTCGCCGCTCGACCAGCGCTCGATCTACCAGTCCCTGAGCGGCCTGTCGACGCGGGCGACCGAGCTGCTGCGCAGCCAGCTCAACCGGCTGCCGGCCGAGGCGCGCGACGAAGGCCGGAAGGTGCTCGAGCTCGAGCCCCGGATCGCGTACATCCTGAAGTCGTTCCTGGCGCGGCGCATCACCACGAGCAGGATCCGCGTCCACGGCGACTACCACCTCGGCCAGGTGCTCTACACCGGGCACGATTTCGTGATCATCGACTTCGAGGGCGAGCCGACGCGGACGCTCTACGAGCGCCGGCTGAAGCGCCTTGCGATGCGAGACGTGGCGGGGATGCTGCGGTCCTTTTCCTACGCGAGCCAGGCGGCGCTGCGTTCGCAGGAGATCGCCCCGGAACGCTTGCCCGAGCTGCAGGTATGGGCGAGGTTCTGGGTGGATTCGGTTTCCGCGGTGTTCTTGAAGAGTTACCTGGCAACCGCGGGCGGCGCGTCATGGGTGCCGCAGAACCAGGACGACCTCGAGCTGCAGCTCACCACGATGCTGTTGGAGAAGGCGTTGTACGAGCTTCGGTATGAGTTGAACCTCCGACCCGACTGGGTGCGCATCCCCCTGCGGGGAATCCTCGATCTGGTGACACCGGCATGAGCATCGTCGCCCGTTCCCTGCTGAGCCCGTTCGACCTGCACCTATTCAACGAGGGCACGCACAGCCACCTGTTCGACAAGATGGGTGCGCACATCTCACGTGAGCCCGAAGGCACGTACTTCGCGGTCTGGGCGCCGAACGCGGACACCGTGAGCGTGATCGGCGACTTCAACGGCTGGGACAAGAACGCCAACGGCCTCTACCCGCGCGAGCAGTCGGGCATCTGGGAAGGCTTCATCCCGAGCGTCGGGCATGGCGCGCTCTACAAGTACTACGTCCACTCGAAGGTCACGCGGAACGGGGTCGACAAGGCCGACCCCTTCGCCACCTATTCGGAGGCGCCGCCGCGGCAGGCGTCGGTGGTGTGGGACATGTCGTACGACTGGGGCGACGAGGGCTGGATGCAGAACCGCCGCGGGGCAAACAACCGCGGCGCGCCGCTGTCTGTCTACGAGGTCCACCTGGGTTCCTGGATGCGCGTGCCCGAGGACGGCAACCGGTGGCTCACGTACCGGGAGCTGGCGCCGCGGCTCGCGGACTACGTGAGCCGCATGGGCTTCACGCACGTGGAGTTCATGCCGGTCATGGAGCACCCCCTGTACGAGTCGTGGGGCTACCAGGTCACGGGCTACTTCGCGCCCACGTCGCGTTACGGCACGCCGCAGGACTTCATGTTCCTGGTCGACTATCTGCACCAGAACGGCATCGGCGTGATCCTCGACTGGGTGCCGTCGCACTTTCCGTCCGACGAGTTCGGGCTGCAGAACTTCGACGGCACTCACCTCTTCGAGCACGCCGACCCGCGGTTGGGTGTGCACCCGGACTGGGGCAGCTCGATCTTCAACTACGGCCGCAACGAGGTGCGCGGGTTCCTGGTGAGCAGCGCGCTGTGCTGGCTCGACCGCTACCACGCGGACGGCCTGCGGGTGGACGCGGTGGCGTCGATGCTCTACCTCGACTACTCGCGCAAGCAGGGCGAGTGGATCCCGAACAAGTTCGGCGGGCGCGAGAATCTCGAGGCGGTCGACTTCCTGCGCCGCTTCAACATCGAGGTCTACAAGGAGCAGCCCGACACGCAGACCATCGCGGAGGAGTCGACGGCCTGGCCGCTGGTGTCGCGTCCGACCTACGTAGGCGGCCTGGGCTTCGGCATGAAGTGGGACATGGGCTGGATGCACGACACGCTGTACTACTTCGGGCGCGAGCCGGTGCACCGCAAGTTCCACCACTCGAACCTGACCTTCCGCATGCTCTACGCGTTCGGCGAGAACTTCATGCTCCCGCTCTCGCATGACGAGGTGGTGCACGGCAAGGGCTCGCTCCTGTCCAGGATGCCGGGCGACGAATGGCAGAGGTTCGCCAACCTGCGGCTGCTCTTCGGCTGGATGTACGCCCAGCCCGGCAAGAAGCTGCTGTTCATGGGAGGCGAGTTCGGGCAGTGGAAGGAGTGGGACGTGGAGTCGTCACTCGACTGGCATCTGCTGGACTACCCGAACCACGGAGGCCTGCGGCTGTGGGTGGGAGACCTGAACCGGATCCTGCGCGAGGAGAAGGCGCTGCACGAGCTGGACTTCGAGCCGGCCGGGTTTCAGTGGATCGATGTCACCGACGCGGACCACAGCGTGGTCTCGCTGATCCGTCGGGGCAGCTCGCCAGCGGACGTCGTGGTCGCGGTGTTCAACTTCACGCCGGTGCCGAGGGACAACTACCAGATCGGCATCCCGTCGGCAGGGAGGTGGCGCGAGCTGCTCAACGGCGACGCGCCGCTGTACGGAGGGAGCGGGATGGGCAACATGGGCGGGGTCGACGCGGTGCCGGTGGCGATGCACGGGCACTCGCACAGCGTGACGCTGACGCTGCCGCCGCTGGCGGCGCTGTTCCTCAAACCCGAGCCGGGGGACGGCGGACCGGAAACCTTCGGATAGTCCGGACTGTCCGGCAACAAGCCCGGTCCAGACTCCGGATAGTCCGGACTATCCGGCATCGGCGAGGGCGAGGGATCAACACGCACGGAGATCAGGGGAAATGACGTACGCCCGCACCGGGAACGAGGCCCCTCCCACCCACGCGATCGGCACGGCGTGCAGTCGTCCGCCCGACGCCGGCGCGGCCGCCAGGTTTGTCATGTGCTCGCACACCGGAATCCCCGCCCCGAGCAGGATCGTATGCGCGGGCCGCGCCGGGTTCGCGGTGTCGTCGATGTTCAGCGAGTCGATGCCCACGAACAGCGCCCCCGACCGCACGAGCAGCTCGCACGCATCCGCGGTCAGGAACGGGTTCTCGCCGAAGTACTCAGGCTTCCCCCAGTGCAGAGAGAAGTCGGTCCGGACCAGCACCGCGCGATAGCGAAGCTCGACGTCGGCCAGGGCATCAGCCCCGATCGACCGCTCGCCGCCGGTGCAGTCGATGACCACCGTCTCCAGGTCGGCCAGCCGCTCCAGCGGCACTGAGGCCAGGTCGACGCCGTCACGGTAGCGGTGCACCGGCGAATCGACATACGTCCCGGTGTTGCCGCACAGGTGCAGCGACGCGATGAAGAACTCCGCCTGACCCTGGTAGCGCTCATGCGAGGCGTCGTAGTCGAGATTCACCTCGACCGCCGGCTCGGGTAGACCTGGATAGGTCTTCATCCCGGCGACGACCGGATGCGAGACCTCGATGAACCTGCTCATCCCGGCGTCGAGGTGGCGTGTGCGGCCAGGCTCAGCTCGTCGAGTCGGTTCGCCACCAGCAGAAAGCCGTGGTGCAGCCGGCGGTAGTAGGTCGGCCGCGTGAGGTACAGGCGCTCCATCACCACCTCATGGCTTCCGACCCTGCGCACGTAGTAGTCGAGGAGCACCCGGCCGCACTCCGCGTCGCGCGGCGCGCTCGCACCCGCGAGCTCCCCGATCACATCGACCAGCACCTCGCGCAGCTCTCGAGCCCCGCTGCCCCCCTTCGACACGCCTGGCAGCCTCGCCAACGGGTTCCGGCCGAGCGCCTCTGGCGTACCCAGGTCGTCGAGGGCGGACCTGACCAGCTGCTCCCGGACGGCGCTGTCGGGGTCGAGCGTCCAGTGGTCCGCCTCTGGCTCCTTCACCAGGACCTCGTAGGGCTCGAACACCGCTCCCGGAAGGCCGGCTCGCAGCAGCCTGCCCATCATCCAGGTCAGCATCGTCGCCCCGATGATCGCGCCCAGCGACAGGGACAGGTCCCACGTCGTCCCGCTCGGGAGCAGCGCAACCTCGAGCAGGTAAGACGCCGCGAACGCCCCGCCGATCACCGCACACAGAGACGCCGACGGCTTTCCGGACCTGCGACCGGTCCAGGCGATCCACGCGTCGGCCGCGACGCCGGTGGCGACCGCGACCGGGACCAGGTAGAAGTGCGACTTGGTGATCGTGACCAGGAGGCCGTTGATCGTGAACACGAAGGTCAGCGATCCAGGCCGAAGCTTGAACCCGCTGTTCAGCAGCAACCCCGTCCCGGCCAGGATCACGGCCTGGGCGAGGATCGACGCCACGCCGATGTTCTCGCCGAGCCACGTCCCGTTGGCGATCACGGCGCGGAACTCGTAGTTCCCGGCGGCCCACGGGTCGATCAGCGGATGTATGAACTGAGTCGCGAATGTCAGCACGGAGAGGAGCAGGGCCGCGGAGGTCAGCGTCACAGGGCCGGCGGTCGTCTCGCCGCGCCGGGCCGCGGCACGCAAGGGACCGCTGACCATCACCGCCGCCGCCCCCATCTCGACCAGGTGCGGCGGGGTGAACAGCGCGTCGAGACCGATGCCGTTGGTGACGAAGATCGGCGCCCAGAACGCCTGGTCGACGATCCAGGCCGCGCCGAAGATCAACGCCGCGGCGAAGGTTCCGGTCTGCCCGTCGGGCAGGGCGCGATTCCACGGGCGGCCCTCGCGGAGCCCGGCCGCAAAGCCGGCGAACAGGTACAGGGTCAGCAGGGACCATGACGCCGTGACCGCCGTGAAACCGGCCCTCTTGAAGCCTTCGAGAACATGGCCGCTCTCGCTCACGTACGCAAACGCCGTGACGTAGCCGCCGAGGACGAACCACGTCGCCAGCACGACCACGACCGCATCGACGGCCCGCGGATCCTCGATGAACCTGCGCACGAGCTTCACGCCTCCAACCCGGCCAAACCATAACTCGGTTTTGAGACCTGTTTCGACACCGGCCTGAGACTGCGGGTGAGACCGGATCCGGGGAACAGTTGGCGACGTCGCCGTCAATTTCGGGTTCCAGGAGGAGGATCCCCAATGGCAGCCAACCCCGAGATGGAAGGAATCGTCGCCTTGCCCGGGCTCGAGGCGCCCTCGAGCGAAGAGCCGGCAGTCCCTGCGGTCAGGGTGCGGCGCGCGAAGCCCCGGTGGCTTTCGACCGCCCTGGTCGGAGGGGTGGCACTGATCGCCACCGGCTCCCTCGGCTATGTCTCGTACTCGGCGGCCCAGCAGCGCAACGCCGCCTACGACGCGTTCGTCGGCACCAGGGCGACCCTGGTCGCCACCGACAACACCCTCACGCTGGCCCAGGCCGACGCGGCGAGCAAGAAAGTCACCGCGAACTACGCGGCCGTCTATGTGCTCGACCAGGGCAAGGTCCAGCTCGACTACCAGAACGTCCAGGCCTGCAATTCGTACGGCGCGTGCCGCACGGCGGGCCAGGACCTGCTCAACGACCTGCAGAAGTTCCAGGCCGACCGCTCCAGGGCGATCGTCCCGAGCAGCCTGAGCGCGGCGGATGCAAGCCTGGGCGACGCCCTCAGTGCGGCGATCGCGGCCGACCAGGAGTTCATCGACGGGATGGACACGTTCAGCGTGAACAAGGTCAAGGACGGCCTGCACAAGCTCGACGCGGCGATGCTGAACCTGGCCAAGGCGCAGATCGCGCTGGGCAACGGTCTTCAGTGATCCGAACCCGATTCATCCGGCTGGTGTCGGCGGCGGTCATCGCGACCGTCGCCGTGGCCGGGTTGCTCCTGGGGTGGCGGTCTGCCGTGTCGCTGAACGCACAGCTGACTTCTCAGCAGCTCGCGATCGCGGCGCTGCAGAAGAAGGTCACCTCGCTCGAGTCAGGCCAGGCGGCGGAGGTGGACTGGAGCGCGGTCGCGGCGGCGGTTGAGCCGTCGGTCGTGACGATCGGCTCGGGCGACGTCCAGGGCTCGGCCTGGGTCGCCCATGCCGACGCCGGCGGCTCGGACCTCATCACCAACTACCACGTCGTCGCGGACGCGTACTCCGCGGGCACGTCCACGGTCCAGGTCCGGCACAAGGACCGGACGGTGACCGGCACCATCGTGCGCGTGGACCGCAATGACGACCTCGCGGTCATCCACGTCGCCTCCGGCTACCGCAGCCTCGAGGGCAGCGACTACATGCAGTTCTCGGCGCCCATCAGCCCGGGCAACAGCGGCGGGCCGGTGGTGGACGAGCAGGGTCGGGTGCTGGCGGTCGCGTCGGCGAAGCTGGTCGGCAACGGAGTCGAAGCTCTCTCGCTGGGCATCCCGGTCCAGGTCGCGTGCGGCGCCCTGGTCACCTGCTCCGTCAGCTGAGGTTGTCACAAACGTCGAGCCGACGAGCTCCGGTAGGCTCTTTGTAAGACGAACCCGATCGAGGGTGCTCGAGGGCTCCGATTCGATGAGACGACCACGACCAGAGCCGTTGGAGGGCGAGGACATCTCTACGTCTCACTGGGAGGACGCTCGCCATTGGATCAGCATTTACAGCGATCTACTTCGATTCAAACGTGGCTTGCTCGATCGGATCCAGCGCGACCTCGCGGGGTTGAACGTGGTGGCGCGAAACGCTGCGGCGGCCGACCTGGCAATCATCGTCGAGCAGATGGAGGGTTATCAGGAGCGGCTAGACCTCTGGTATGAGCGAATCTGGCAGTTGAAAGGTCTGTGGGTCGAAGAAGACCGCAGCATGGTTCGCCATCAGGCCCACGAAGCCCACCTCACCAAACGCGAGTTCCAACTGCTCAAGTTCCTGCTCGATCACCCGCATAGATTCTTTACGGCAGACCAGATCAAGGATCGGGCCTGGGCCGAGCCGGCGCTTTTCACCGATGAGGTAAGGAACTACGTTCGGCGGGTCCGGAGGATCCTTGCCGAGCTCGACATCCCGTGCGATCTCGTAAACCGTCCGCACGTGGGTTATTCCTTGATGTTTCGCCCATAGCCTGTTACTGACTTTGTTATGAAGGCAGCAGACGATGTGTTGGATGCTGCCTGGAGAATTGCAATCGCTGAGGCGGTCAGCCTGGCCTCGGGATGTGCGGGTCGTCGGGCGATCGGCTCTGTGGTTCGGGCTTGCAACGGTCTTGATGGCGTGCGGCGGAGATGTAGGACCAACCGTTTCACCGTCGCCGTCGGTGGCGACCGCCACCGCCCAAGCGAACAACAAGCCGATCCGCATTCCAGGTCAGCAGAACGTCGACCGCATCCCGTTGACGCCGCCAGCCGCGTCCGGCTTCAATGGACTCGCAGGCGCGCCGGCCGATCCATCACGAGGCGATGCAAGCGAGGCCACGTTCGATCGGTGGGCATTTCACCAGATCGCCGGCTACTGGACGCCGTTGATGACCAGAGTCGGTTTCCAGACGGGAACCGATGTCATGGTTACGTTCCAGCCAGTCGACGCGACCAACAATCCAGTGCCTTGCGCCTCCTCTGACAAACAGGACGCGCCCGGGATGCTGGACGTGACTGTGATCGGCCCATTCTATTGTCCATTCAACGGGTCAGGGAAGCGAGTCATCTACTGGCCCCTACAAAGCATCTTTAGCATCGGCAGCAGAACCATCCCGAGTTATGGCGAGTTCGCAGAAGCAGAGGTAATTGCACACGAGTTCGGTCACTACATCCAGGACATCACGAATATCCTCGGGCCCGTGAAGGGATACATCATGACGAACAGGCAGGCTGGCGACAACACGGACGCTGCGTGGTGGAGTCAGGACCTGGAGCTTCAAGCGGATTGTATGGCTGGAGCGTGGGCCAGACACGAGTGGGATGCGAAATTGATCAGCCAGAACGACCTCAACGAAGCAGCCACCATTACAGATGCGGTTGGCGACGACGCCATCAATCCGTTGGCATTGTTCGCTCCGAGCGCCAATGCGCACGGAACTTCAGCTCAGCGCGTGAAGTGGTTGAACGTTGGATTGCTGAGCGGAATCAAGTGCGACACATGGTCCGAACCGCTCTATGCGGGCTTCTTGTTTGGACAGTAGCTGAGGTCTTCGCCGGGAAACGATTTTGGATGTTCGTGCCGGCAGCGCGCCGGCGCTGGTAGCGCTCAAGATGCCTCTCAGCCGCCAGCAAGCAAGGGAAGGGGCCATCGACTGGAGGTGGGCAAGTGCAAGACGTCCTGCTGGAGAAGCGACCAAAGATCTCTCCTGACGGCCAATGGTGGTGGAACGGGCAGCAGTGGCGGCCAATTTCCGAGTACCACCGCCAGGACGAAAAACAACGCATGGACCCGCTCGACAGACGTTTGCTGGTGGTGGGCTACATTTTTGCCGTGCTGCCGTTCTTTGTTTTCCCCGGACTGTTGGTGCAGGCAGGCGTTGGTCTCGGGATCACGAACATCATCAAAGGCCAGACATGGCACGGTATTGCGATGATTGCGATAACTGTCGCCACCGGGGTGGCCGGTACGTTGCTCGGCGGGAAGGGAATGTTTGGCTAAGGCTGCGGTGACGGTGGCGCGACGCTGAACCGGTGCGTCGCCCCGGTCTCGGCGTGGATCACATGCATCACCGCGTTGATCAGCGCCAGGTGCGAAAAGGCCTGCGGGAAGTTGCCGAGGTGGCGGCCGCTCCGCGGGTCGATCTCTTCGGCGTAGAGCTGAAGCGGGCTCGCGTACGAGAGCAGCTTCTCGCACAGCTCGCGTGCGCGGTCCAGCTCGCCGATCTCGACCAGCGCCGAGACGAGCCAGAACGAGCAGATCGTGAAGGTCCCCTCTTCGCCCTTCAGCCCGTCGTCGGTCTCGTCGGTGCGATAGCGCAGCACCATCCCGTCGACGGTGAGCTCGTCGGCGATCGCGAGCACGGTGGCGCGCACCCGCGGGTCGTCGGGCGGCAGGAAGCGGACGAGGGGAATCAGCAGGACTGAGGCGTCGAGCGCTTTCGACCCGTAGCGCTGGACGAACACGCCGCGCTCGTCGACACCGTGCTCGCAGATGTCGGACTTCATCTCATCGGCCACGTCCTGCCACGTCCTGGCGAGCACAAGGTCTCCATGCATCTCGGCGAGGCGCGCGCCCCGGTCGAGCGCGACCCAGCACATCAGCTTCGAAGAGGTGAAGTGCTGCGGCTCGCCGCGCACCTCCCAGATGCCGCGGTCCGGGGTCTTCCAGTTCTCGATCGCGCACTCCACGCCGCGCTTGAGGATCGGCCACACGACCTCGGGCAGGTAGTCGCGCGACCTGGTGTGGAGATAGACCGAGTCGAGGACCGCGCCCCAGACGTCGTGCTGCTTCTGGTTGAAAGCGCCGTTTCCAATTCGCACGGGCCGCGACGCCTCATAGCCGCTCAGGTGGTCGAGCGTCTTCTCGACGAGCTGCTGCTCGCCGCCGATTCCGTACATGATCTGAAGGTCTTTCTTGCCGGAGGCCGCGTCGGCGATGAAGTAGAAGAAGTCGTTCGCCTCGCGCGCAAATCCGAGTGTGTAAAGACCCCACAGCATGAAGGTCCCGTCGCGGATCCACGTGTAGCGGTAGTCCCAGTTGCGCTCGCCGCCGATCGTCTCCGGCAGCGAGGTCGTGGGTGCGGCCAGCAGGGCGCCGGTCGGGCTGTATGTCAGGCCCTTGAGCGTCAGCGCGCTCCGCTGCAGGTAGCTCTGCCACGGGTGCTCGGGGAACTCGCCGCGGTTGATCCACTCGCGCCAGAAGTCGGCCGTCTTCTCCACCCGCTCGAAGGCCTCTTCGACGGACCCGGGCGCGGGGTGTTCGGCCCAGTACTCCTTGCCGGTCGAATGCCTGGACCGCGTCCACACCATGGCCACGTACGCGCGCTCCCCCTGGCGCAGCGTCTTCGTGGCATGGGCGCCCGGCCCCTCGAAGCCGACACGCAGGTCCGTGACCAGCTTGATCGGCACCTCCTCCTGGCCGCCGCTCGCGAGTGCCTCGTTGTACCCCTTCCCGGCGTACTCCCATTTCGCCTCGGTCTGGCCGTAGTCGAAGACCGGCTGGCAGTCGAGCGTCAGCTCGACCTGGCCGACGACGCAGCGCGCTGTGCGCAGGAGGATGTGCTGCGCTTCGTAGTCGGAGGGCGGGCGGCGATAGGTGCCCGAGCGGCGCTGGCTGTGGTACCAGGGCCCGATGCACATGGCGTCGCGGACGATCAGCCACCCCGTGCGGGTGCGCCATGTGGTCTCCATGACGAGCGTGCCCGGCAGGTAGCGGCGGCCGGCCGGGACCTGGACACCGGTTGGGCCGAAGGCGAAGCTGCCGGCCCCGCGGTCGAGGATCGCGGCGAACACGCTCGGGCTGTCCGGTCGCGGCAGGCACATCCACTCCACCCGGCCGGAGGGCGCGATCAGGCAGTTGACCTCGCAGTCGGAGAGGAAGGCGTACTCGGCGATGGGCGGAAACGGGCTCGCGACCCGCGGCTCGACCATCGGCGGGGCGACCTCGGTGACGGGCAGGTGGCCGTCGCCGTTGGCTGTGGACGGCATGGACTGGCCGAGGTCGCCAGGGCGGGCTTTGCGGGCCACGGATCTCCTAACGAGAGGATATTCCGCTGATCGCCGCATGGATGCGGTCGAAGACCTCGTCGGGGCTTCCGGTTCCGTCGACCTCGTGGATCCGGACCCCTTGCTTTCGATAATGGTCGAGCACTGCCTCGGTCAGCTTGTGGTACTCACGCATCCGTTCGGCGATGACCTCGCGCGTGTCGTCCGTCCGGCCTTCGACCTGAGCACGGTGCAGCAACCGGTCCACGAGCAGCTCCTCGGGCACGTCCAGGGCGACGATGAAGTTCACCCTGTGCCCCTCGTCCGACAGCATGGAGTCGAGCGCACGCGCCTGCGCCACGGTCCGGGGGAAGCCGTCGAGCAGCGCGCCGACGCCCTGCTCCGCGTCTGGCAACCTCGACCTGACCACGTCGACGATCAGCCCGTCGGGCACGAGGTCACCCGCGGCCATGATCCGGCCGACCTCCTTGCCGAGCGGCGTGCCCTTCGCCACCTCTCCGCGAAGGATGTCGCCGGTGGACAGGTGGTGGATTCCCAGGTCCTTCTCCAGGCGCGCGGCCTGGGTGCCCTTCCCGCTACCCGGTGGTCCGAAGATGATTCCGATCAATGGCTCACTCGCGAGTGCCGGCAGTGGATCGTTTCGAGTGCCCCCCAAAGGTGCGAATGCCGGCAATGGGATGTCTCCGGTCGACTCCCGATCATTGCCCTGCCAGCTGGATCTTGCGCCGCCGGCGCCACCAGCGACGCGCATGCTCGGCCAGCAGCGCCTCGACCGCGGGGTCGGGCCCCGCGGGCTCGCCCTCCTTGCTGAGATCGAGCCATCGCTTGGTCACCTCGGCGTAGACGTCCGCCTCGGTCCAGCCCGGCAGCTGTTCGAGCACCTTGTGCTTGCGGATCGCCTCCGCGATCGGGTGGTAGACGTGGTCGTACCAGCTGGCCGCCGCCTCCTGCAGCGGGACCTCGCGGTGCTGCTCGAGGGACAGGAAGTAGGCGTGCCCCAGGATGTGGTTGAGGATCTCGTCGTAGCGCCCGAGACGGCTGCACTCCAGGCGCGCCTGGGGACGCGTCCGGTGAAGCTGGGTCGTTTCGAGGAAGGCGGCATACTCGGCTGCCCGCAGCAGCGAAGCCGGGTCGGCTCCGGGCGGCAGCGGGGCCCGCGTCCTGACGTTGATGACACGAGCATTGAGCGCCGGGCGACCGAGGTTTCGGGCGACCGACACGCGGTGGTGTCCGTCGATCAGGTAGTACTTGTCATCGACCTTGTAGACGTCGATCGGCGGCAGCTCGTCGCCCTCGACCATCTCCCGATAGATCCGCGTCCAGCGCTCGCGCATCCGCCGGTTGAGCGGAAGAAATCCGGGGTCGAACTCGCCCGCCTTGGCGTCCGGCGCGACCGAGCCGACGATCTTGTCGATGGGAATCTCCTGCACCCCGCCGGCGGCCCGAGCCTCGATGCCGGCCGCCTTCAGCACCGGTTCCATCGAGCGGAGGCGCGGCACCCGGCCGGTCAGGATCGTGCGCAGGCTGCGCCGGAATGCCCGCGCGCGCGCGGAGTCGAAGTCCTGGATCGCGCGTATGCGCTCTACGCCCAACAGCGACCAGGCTGCGAGGGACCCGGGTTAGAGAAGCGCCTGTTCCGTCTCGGCGTCGAAGAAGTGGAGGCTCCGCGTGTCGAGGCCCAGCTTCACCCGGTCGCCCGGAGTCACGCTCATCCGCGGGTCGATGCGGGCCGTCACCTGGTCACCGCCGACGCTCCCATACAGGAACTGGTCGGAGCCGAGCCGCTCCACGACGTCGACCTTCATCTCGAACGACGGGCCGCCGTCCGCGACGCGGTCGGTGACCGCTTCGGGCCGGAACCCGAGCGTCCCCTTCTGGGCGGAGACCGCCTTCGGCAGCTTGACCTCGAAGCCCGAAGCCTTGGCGGAGCCATTGGAGATGGTCGCGGGGACGAAGTTCATCGTCGGCGTGCCGATGAAGCCGGCGACGAAAAGGTTGGCGGGATGGTCGTAGATCTCGCCTGGGGTGCCGACCTGCTGCAGGATGCCCGCGTTCATGATCGCGATCCGGTCACCCATCGTCATGGCCTCGACCTGGTCGTGGGTGACGTAGATAAACGTGGTCTGCAGGTCCCGGTGCAGCTTCTGCAGCTCGACGCGGGTCTGGCCGCGCAGCTTGGCGTCGAGGTTGGACAACGGCTCGTCGAGCAAGAAGACCTTGGGGCTGCGCACGATGGCCCGGCCGAGGGCGACGCGCTGGCGCTGGCCGCCGGACAGAGCTCGCGGCTTGCGCTTGAGGAAGTTGTCCAGGCCGAGGATGCGCGAGGCGTTGCGCACTCGCTTGTCGATCTCCGGCTTCTTCATGTGCTGCATCTGCAGCGGGAAGGCCATGTTGTCGTAGACCGACATGTGCGGGTACAGGGCGTAGGACTGAAACACCATCGCGATGTCGCGGTCCTTGGCGGCGATGTTGTTGACGACCCGGTCGCCGATCAGGATCCGCCCTTCGCTGATCTGCTCGAGCCCCGCCAGCATGCGCAGCGCGGTGGACTTGCCGCAGCCGGAGGGGCCGACGAGCACCATGAACTCCTTGTCTTTGATCTCGACGTTGAAGTCCTTGACGACCGTGAGGTCCGCGGTGTAGCGCTTGACTACGTGGTCATAAGTTACAGATGCCATCTCTTTATCCCTTCACCAAGTACCACCTCAATGCCGCGTGCGCGGGCCCTACCCCACAACAATTCTATTTACCTCCTCCTAATTGGCAAATCCGAGTTTGCCACTTTCCGACGTCGAGGCTCGGACCACGAGCGTGGTGCCCAGCGGCGCGGGCGAGTCGATGCCCTTGCCTTTCATGCGGTCGATCAACATCCGGGCGGCCATGCGCCCCTTCTCCACGATCGGCTGGCGGACGGTCGTCAGCGGCGGATTGGTCCATGCGGAGAACGGTAGATCGTCGAAGCCGACGACCGACAGGTCGTCGGGCACGCGCATGCCCGCCGTGCGGGCCGCGTTCATGACGCCGATCGCCGCCATGTCGCTCATCACCAACACGCCGGTCGGCCGGCGCTTGCCGACGGGCAGCGATTCGAAGGCGCGGATGCCGGCGGCGACCGAGATGCCCGCGGTGACCGGCCGCGGCGGAGGCATCCCGGCTGCTTCGATGGCCGCGTTGTACCCGGCCAGCCGCCGGGTCGCGGTCGGCGTGTAGCTCATCTGGGCACGTGCGGGCGGCAGGACGACGATCGCCAGCTGCCTATGGCCCAACCCCAGGAGATGGCTCGCGGCGGCGTGGGCCCCGCCCCTGTCGTCGACGTTGACGACCGGGTGCGTCGACGACTCGTCGGAGTCGATCAGCACTGTCGGGATGCCGATGCCGTCCAGGACCTCGAGCGCCCGGTCGTCGGGGCTGAGGCCGAGGCTTATGAAACCGTCGACCGACGCGTGGCGGATGGCGCTTTCGAGCGAGCCGTCCAGCGGGGGCACCAGCAGCAGGGTCAGGTCGTGCTCCTCGCACAGCTCGCCGAGGCCCTGGATGAGCTCGCTCATGAAGGGGTTCGCGAAGACGGCCGACAGCCGCTGAGGGATGAGCACCCCGATCGTGCCGCTCCGGCGCATCGAGAGCGCGCGCGCCGCCGGGTGGGGCGCGTAGCCGAGGTCATGGGCGACGCCGAGGACTCGCTCCAGCGTGGCGTGGCCGAGGCGTCCGGGGCTGTTGAAGGCGAAGGACACGGCCGTCTTGGAAACGCCGGCCGCGCTGGCCACGTCAGCGATGGTGACCCGGGACACCCAAGAAGGCTCCAGGCATCGGTTAGCCGCTCCCCTCGAAAACCGCTTTAGTAAAGCGGTTTATCCGATCGTAAGAGGGTCCTGATGATCTGTCAAGGCCGATTTTCGCCGTCGCTGCTGAGGATCTCCCCCGTCGCGGGGTCGATCTTCACCCGGGCCTCGTCCACGAGCAGCGCCCTCAGCGCTTTGTCCAGGTCCGATCTCCGGGACGCGGACTCGTCTTCCTCTTCGGCCGGCGGCGGCGGTTGCAGTTTCATCTGCGCTTGGCGAGCTCGGTGATGGGCCGCAATGATGAGGGGTCGACCTTCGGTTTGCGGTCGGCCGTCAGCAGCCCGTTCTGCTCCTGCTCGACGTCGGTGAGTTGGGTGTAGCAGAAGCCCTCGACCGGTCCAGGATCCATCAGTGCCTGGACCAGGCTCCGGTACGAGCTCACGAACTCCCTCTCGTCCGCGACCTCGAGCCAGCCCCAGCCACCCGAACCTGCTTGCCGAAGGCCGCCGAACTCGCTGACGATGACGGGCTCGCCGTGGTGGCCGTGAGGGGGGTCGTAGATCGGGTGGCCGGCGGCGGTTCCGTCGAGCGCGGTCTCGAGGGTGCGGTAGCGCCGCGCCAGGTCCGCCGGAGGCGAATAGTCATGGATCGTGCACAGGTCACTTCGGGAGTGCTCCCAGCCGTCGTTGGACACAACCGGCCTGGAGGGGTCCATCGCGTGGGTGAGGCGATACATCTGCTCGGTGAGCCTGGAGCGGTGCTCAGGCGGGTCACCGTCCAGGCCAAAGCTCTCGTTGGCCACCACCCACGCGACCACGCACGGATGGTGGAGGTCGCGGTGTACGAGCCGGCTCCATTCGGTTACCAGCCGGTTCTCGGCCATCGGTGTGTGCTCGTAGAAGCTCGGCATCTCCGCCCAAACGAGGAAGCCCAGCCGGTCCGCCCAATAGAGCCAGCGCGGGTCCTCGGCCTTCTGGTGCTTGCGGGCCCCGTCGAAGCCGAGGGCCTTCGCCAGCTCGATGTCGCGGCGGAGGTCGTCGTCCGTGGCCGCGGTCAAGAGCCCGCCCGGAAAGTACCCCTGGTCGAGCACGAGCCTCTGGACGAAGGGCTCGCCGTTGAGCCAGAACCGCCCGTCGCGAGCCTCGACGGAGCGCAGGCCGAAGTACGTTTCCACCCGGTCGCCGCGGTAGGTGACCTCGACGTCGTACAGGCGCGGCGAGCCTGGATGCCATGGCTCGACGCGCTCGAGCGCGATGCGGCCAAGCGGCTCGCCGGTCGACCTTCCCACCACGTCGCCCTCGAAGCGCACGACGATGACGGCCCCGGCGTCGACCTGGAAGTCGACGAACCTGTGCGGCAGGTCAGGCGTCAATGCCAGTTGGGTGACGTGGCGCTCAGGCAGCGGCTCGAGCCACACGCTCTGCCAGATCCCCGTCGTGGCGGTGTAGAAGATCCCCTCGGGCTCCTCCTTCCAGTACTGCTTGCCCCGCGGGATCGTCCTGTCGCCGAGTGAGTCCTCGGAGCGGACAACGACCAGGTTGTCGCGCGCATGGACGGCGCCGGTGATGTCGGCGGTAAAGGGGCTGTGGCCGCCCTCGTGGCGCGCGACCTCGACGTCGTTGACCCACACAGTCGCCCAGTAGTCCACCGCGCCGAAATGGAGGAGCAGCCGTTCGGCCGGCGGGGCGTCGAAGCGCCTGCGATACCAGACCACGTCGCCCACCCTCTCGCCGATCCCCGACAGCTCTGACTCGGGACAGAAAGGGACCTCGATCCTCCGGTCGAACTCCGGCCGCTCGCCCGCGCCGAATTCCCACTCGCCGTCGAGGCTCGCCCAGGCCTCTCGCCGGAGGCTGGGCCGGGGGTACTGGGTCCGGGATCCCACGCTTCACCTCCACCGAATCGACGGTTGGGCGAACGTTCGCTGCCCGCGCATAATACCCGGAGCGTGAGGGTGCGCAGGCCCACGAGGCACGTCTCCGTCAAGGACGTGGCGGCCCGCTCCGGGGTCAGCTTCCAGACCACCAGCAAGGTGCTGAACGGTGGCGGGTCCGTGTCGGAGGCGACCAGGGCGCGAATCATCCGGGCCGCGAGCGACCTCGGCTATGTCCCCAACCTCCAGGCCCGCAGCCTGGTCATGCAGCGCACGCGCACCATCGGCCTGATCACCGGCGATTTCAGCGACCCGGGCCTCAGCCGGTGTCTCGCGGGAGCGGAGCAGGAGGCGCGCCGGCAGGGGTACGGGCTGATGCTGACCAGCGTCGAGCCCGAGGGCTCGGGGACCGAGTACGCGCTGCCGGCGATGATGGAGCGCCGCGTGGACGGCATCCTTCTGGCCGCCCCGCAGATGGAGGAGGACAGTGCGCTGAGCCACGTCCTCGACCGCACGCTGCCCGTGGTGAGCCTGAACCACATCGCCGGCGACCCCGTGACGACGGTCTGCCCCGATGACGAGCAGGCCGGATACCTGGCGACCCGTCACCTCGTCGAGCTAGGCCATCGTGTGATAGGCGCTTTGACCGGTTTGCGCGGCCACCGCCTGACGCAGAGCCGCGAGGCTGGGTACCGGAGGGCGCTCGAGGAGTCGGGCCTGGAGACATCGGACAGCCTCGTGGAGGAGGCGGGCGCCGAGGTCGCCGGCGGTCTCGCGGTGCTGCCCCGACTGCTCGAGCGGCGGCCGGACGTCACCGCCATCTTCTGCCAGCACGACCTGGTTGCCGTCGGCGCGCTGGCAGCGCTCCGCGCGACAGGAAGACGGCTGCCGGAGGAGTGCTCGGTGGTCGGGTGCGACGGCCTGGACAGCGCCGCGTACACAACGCCCCCGTTGACGACCGTGCGCGTGCCGTTCTACGAGATCGGCGCCGAGGCGATGCGCCTCCTTCTCAAGCTCGTCGACGGCGGTCGCCCGAGGACGACCATGGTCGTGCTGCCGGTGCACCTGATCACGCGCGGATCGACAGCGCCCGCTTCGTCAGCTCCAGGCCGCGAGCGTCGAGCTCGCCGAGCCGGTCGCCCGAGAACCTGACCCGTCGTAAGACTCCGCGTAGACGTCGGCGGGGTTTCCGGCATCGTGCGAAACCTCGTCGACCTGGACGAAACCCATCGCTGCGATTCTCGTTCTAACCGGGATGAAATCGCGGAGCGCTCACGCATCATTTCGGCCGTGAATCCGCTGCGAATCGCGCAGGTCGGCCTGGGCACGCACGGCCGCGGTTGGGCCAGGCGGGTGATCCCAGACGTAGGCGAGGTCGAGCTCGTAGCCTACGTCGACTCCGACCCCCACGCGCTCGACCTCTTGCGCCAGGAGCTCAATCCCCGGCCGGGCATGGTCTTCGAGTCGCTGAGGGAGGCGATCACCGCGACGAAACCGGAGGCGATCCTCAATACCACGGCGCTGCCGGGCCACGTGCCCGTGACGCGGGCCGCGCTCGAGGCGGGGCTGCACGTCCTGGTCGAGAAGCCGTTCGCGCCCAGCATCGGCGCCGCCCAGGAGCTCGTGGACGTGGCCGCCCGCGCCGGCCTGGTGTTGATGGTCAGCCAGAACTACCGCTATTTCCCAGCCCCGCGCGCGATCGCGGCGCTCGTACGCGAGCAGTCGCTAGGAAGGCTGCACGAGGTCTCGATCGACTTCCGGCGCTACTCGACGATTGGCCCCAACGGCCGCGGCCGCCACCACCTGGAAGAGCAGCCGCTGCTGGTGGACATGTCGATCCACCACTTCGACCTGCTGCGAATGATCGTCAACAGCGAGCCGGAGAGGATCTACTGCGAGGCGTGGAACCCGAAGTGGACCGCGTTCAGCGGTCCGTCGGCAACAGTCGCCTCGATCGTGTTCCCTGGGCTCGTCGTCGGCTACCGCGGCAGCTGGATCAGCGCCGGGCCCGTGACCCCGTGGGGCGGGCAGTGGAGCCTCGAGTTCGAGCACGGGGAGGTCTTCTGGACCAACCGCGACGATGACATGGCCCACGACAAGGTGGTGATCCGGCCGCGCTCCGGCAGGCCTCGCTCGGCGACGCTGCGCCCGATGGCGCGCACGGGGCCCTGGGCGACTGTCACCGAGTTTGCCGACGCCGTGCGGACAGGGCGCGAGCCGGAAACGTCTGGTCGCCACAACCTCGGCACTGTCGCGTTCGTCGCCGCCGCCGTCGAGTCGGCGACGGTGCACGAGCCCGTATCGATCTACCGGACCGGCGAAGCGCTGGCCGTCTGAATGCCCCAGTAGATGGCGGTGGGGCGACACCTCAACGTCACCGTCTGGAACGAGCATGTCCACGAGCGGCGCGAGCCGTCGGTCACGAAGATCTATCCCGACGGCATGCACGCGCCGATCGTCGAAGGGCTGCGGCGCGAGCTCGCGGGAGAAGTCTCCGTCCGCGTCGCCACGCTGAACGAGCACGACCATGGCCTGACGCCGGAGGTCCTCGCGGGCACCGACGTCATGACCTGGTGGGGGCATGCGGCGCACGACGAAGTCTCCGACGAGGTCGTGGAGCGGGTGCACGCGCGGGTGCTCGAGGGCATGGGCATCGTGCTCCTCCACTCGGCCCATTACTCGAAGATCTTTCGGCGCCTGATGGGCACCACCTGCTCGCTGATCTGGCGCTCCGACGAGGGCGGCGAGCGCGAGCTGGTCTGGACCGTGAACCCCTCCCATCCAATCGCTGCCGGCGTCCCGCAGCCGATCGTCATCCCGCACCAGGAGATGTACGGCGAGTTCTTCGATATCCCGCCTCCCGACGAGCTCGTCTTCATCAGCTCGTTCGAAGGCGGCGAGGTGTTTCGGGGCGGGTGCTGCTACTACCGCGGCGCCGGGCGGGTGTTCTACTTCAGCCCGGGGGACCAGGAGTACCCCGTGTATCACCAGCGTGAGGTGCAGCGGGTCATCGCCAATGCAGTCGCGTGGTGCGGGGGCGCGGCGAGCCCCAACGATCAGCCTTCGGCACGCGAGGGCAACCGCCAGCGAAACTGGTATATGTGAAGGCCATTGGAGAGATCGGCGCCGCCGTGGTCGGCACCGGTTTCATCGGCGTCGTGCACGTGGACGCGCTCCGACGCCTCGGTGTGGAGGTCCACGGGGTGGTCGGATCGAGCCATGAGCGGGCCGCCGCACGGGCGCGCGAGCTCGGCCTGCCGCCCGCGTATGAGAGCTTCCAGGCCATGCTCGACGACCGGCGGGTGGACGTCGTCCACATCACCTCGCCGAACCACCTCCACCACGAGCAGGCGAAGGCCGCGCTCGAAGCGGGCAAGCACGTCGTCTGCGAGAAGCCCCTCGCCATGACCTCGGCCGAGACGGCCGACCTCCTTCGGATCGCTGAGGGCGGTGGTCGGGTGCACGCCGTCAACTACAACCTGCGCTTCTACCCTCTCTGCCAGCATGTGCACGGCATGGTCGCGGCGGGCGAGCTGGGTGACGTGCGCCTGGTCTCTGGGCACTACCTCCAGGACTGGCTCCTCCTCGACACCGACTGGAACTGGCGGCTCGACCCCGCCCTCGGCGGCGACCTGCGCGCGGTCGCGGACATCGGTTCGCACTGGATGGACATGACCTCCTTCCTGACGGGCAGGAACATCGTCTCGGTGATGGCCGACCTGTCGACCTTCGTCAAGCAGAGGCGAGGACAGGAAGTCAGGACTGAGGACGCGGCGACGATCCTTCTCCGCTACGAGGGCGGGGCGCGAGGCGCGCTGACCGTTTCCCAGGTCAGCCCCGGCCGCAAGAACTCCCTTGCCTACGAGCTCGACGGCTCGACCTCGGCCGCGGCCTGGAACTCGGAGCGCCCCGACGAGCTGTGGATCGGCCACCGCGGGCGCAACAACGAGCTGCTCCTGCGCGACCCGGCGATCCTGAACGAGGACGGCCGCCGCGGCACCTACCTGCCCGGTGGCCACGCGGAAGGCTTTGCGGACACGTTCCGCGCGCTCTACGCGGCCGTGTATCAAGCGGTCGCGGCCGGCAAGCCGGGCCGCGGCTACCCGACGTTCGCCGATGGGCACGACGCGATGCTGGTCTGCGAGGCGGTCGCGCTCAGCTCCCGGGAGCAGCGCTGGACCGAGGTTGGGCGGCGCTCGGTCGGGGTGGCGAATTGAAGCTCGGGCTGCTCACCGCCGCCTTCCCCGATTCGAGCCTGGAGGAGGTCGCGCGCTGGGCGCACGAGAGCTCCTTCGAGGCGCTCGAGATCGCATGCTGGCCGTCGAGCGCGGGCGAGCGGCGCCGTTATGCCGGGGTGTGTCACATCGACGTCGAGGACTTCGACCCCAAGGCCGTTCGCAAGCTGCTCGCGCGCTACAACCTCGAGATCTCCTCGCTCGCCTACTACCCGAACAACCTCGACCCCGACGGTGCGACGCGCGAGGCCGCGAATGACCATCTCCGCCGCGTCATCGAAGCCGCGCAGCGCCTGGAGGTCGGGATCGTCGGCACTTTCGTCGGCCGCGACCAGCACCGCACCGTCGCCGAGAGCTTCAAGGACTTCGAGCGGGTCTGGCCGCCTCTAGTCCGCTTCGCTCGCGAGCGCGGGGTCCGGATCGCGATCGAGAACTGCCCGATGATCTTTTCCGACGACGAGTGGCCCGGGGGACGCAACCTCGCCTACTCGCCCGCGTCGTGGCGGCGCATGTTCGAGGCCATACCGGACGAGAATTTCGGCCTCAACTTCGACCCCTCGCACCTGGTGTGGCAGTTCATCGACTACACGCGCGCGGTGCGCGAGTTTGCGCCGCGCATCTTCCACGTCCACGCCAAGGACATGGAGGTGGATCGCGAGGGACTCTACGAGCAGGGGGTGCTCTCGCTAGGCAAGGGCTGGCAGGTCCCGCGTCTTCCCGGCCTGGGCGAGGTGCGGTGGGACCGCTTTTTGAGCTCGCTCTACGCGATCGGCTATGACTGGGTGGTCTCGATCGAGCACGAGGACCGCCGCTTCGAGGGCGACCTCGAGCTCGTCCGGCGCGGCTTCTTGCTCGCGCGGGATACCCTCCGCCCGCTCATCGTCTAGCCGCCACGACGAAGGCGGCGAGCATGCCGAGGGCAACCAGCGCAAGCACGGCAGGGGCCCAGGCCACGCCGGCGTTGGCGATGACGATCCCGATCAGGCCCGGACCGGCGGTGCCGCCGATCGACGCCGCCGGGAAGAGCCACGACGTGGCCCGCGAGTCGCCGGGCCTGAGCCTGGCGAGCCAGACGATTCCGGTCGGAAAGATCGGGGCCATCGCAAACCCGGCGACGACGTAGGCCACGGGCGCCGCAGAGCCGACCGTGGCCACCAGCAGGGCCAGCGTGCAGAGCACCGACCCAGCCAGGACGATCTGGGCTTCCGAGACGGAGGACGGCACGAGCAGCATGAGGAGCCGGCCCGTGACCAGCGCGAGCCAGAAGCCGGACGTGACGGTCGCAGCGGTGCTCGACTGCAGGCCGGTCGACTCGAGGTGCGAGGTCATCCATCCGCCCGTCCCGTTCTCGAGTCCGACGTACAGCACGAACGCCAGGATGAAGATGCCCACCAGGGCGGCGGGGCGCGCGGGCGTGCCCACGCTCACCGGCAGCCGCCCCGAGATCCCGGCCGCGCCGGGGATGAGCGCCAGCCAGGCGGCCGCGGCCACCAGGTACAGGACGGAAAAGTGAGCCGACGCGAATGCGGCGACGAGCACCGGGCCGGCGACCGCTCCGGCCGAGTAGCAGCTGTTGAGCGCGTTGAGCAACGCCGCCCGCCTGCGGCCCTCGCTGTAGGCGACGAGCTGGTTCAGGCCGAGGACGAGGGCGCCGAAGCCGAGGCCGACCACGAACACCGCCGCGAGATAGAGCGGCCAGACGAAGGCCAGCGCCGCGGCCACGAGGCCGAGGCTCGAGACCGCCATCGCCACCGTCACGATCAGGCGGGCGGAAAGCCGCTCGAATGAGCGCATGGCGATGAGCACCCCCGGCAGCGAGCCCGCGAAGTAGACGCTGATCGTCGCGCCCGCGACCGGGAGGCTGACACCGAAGCGCCGGCTCAGGTGCTCGAACAGGGGGCCGTACCCCGCGACGACCATGCCCATGAGCAGGAATGCCGCCGCGATGGAGGCGATCGCAGGCACGGTCAGCCGGACCGGGCTGGGTCGCATCGTGATTTCGGTCAAGGATCAGGAGGGCTTGATCGAACGCCGGCCTAGGACTCCATCGCCAGTCGATAGCGCGGCGAGGCGATCGGTCCGTTCAGCAAGGGGTCGTTCGTTTCCCGCATCCATCTCCAGAGCTCGGCGCTGAGTCGCTCCTCGATGCCTGCAACATCTTTCGTGCCCGCGAGATTTCGCTGCTCGAGCGGGTCGGCCTCGAGGTCATACAGCTCCACCAGGCTGGCGCGGTCCTTCGAGTATCGCGTCGGGTCAGCGCGAAAGATCGGGCCGGCCTGGATGTCGCCCGGCACCTCGACCGCGAATGCCATCTCGAAGTTGCGGATGAGCTTGTGGCGGCGCGTGCGCACGCAGCGCATGGGGTCGTAGTAGCTGTGAAAGGTCTTCTCCGCGAAGATCGCGTCGCGACCGCCGGCGGACAGCAGGGAGTGGCCTTGCACCTCTTTTGGCACCGCCAGGCCCGCAGCCTCGAGCAGAGTCGGCAGGACATCCAGGTTGCTCACCATCTCCTCGCGCACCATGCCGCCCGAAACGCCCCCTCCAGGCCAGCGCGCAATCAGCGCCACCTCGAGCCCGGGATCGTAGAGAGTGCACTTGGCCCGGGGCATGGCCAGCCCGTGGTCGGTCGTGAAGATCACGAGCGCGTCGCGGGCGCGGCCTGCCCGCTCGAGCGCCTCCAGAACCCTCCCCACCGCCAGGTCCATCGCGGCGATGGTCTGTTCTGCGGCCGCCATCTCCTCCAGCGCCTCCGGGATGTCAGGCAGGTACCCGGGAATGACGAGCCCGGCCGGGGGTTTGCCGGCCGGCGGATAGGGCCTGTGCGTCTCTTCGAAGTTGATCTCGAGATAGAGCCGATCAGGGGTCGCCAACACCTCGTCGAGCGCCGCATCCGCATGGATGTGCCCGAACCCCAGACGCTCTGGGTGCTGGGAGACGTGCTGGCCCACGAACAGATGGCTCTGAAAGCCGTTGCCCACGAAAACGGCCGCCACGTGCGGCACGGCCAGGTCCCAGTCGAACCCGCGATGGGCAAGACCCATCACCCCGTTGTTGTGCGGATACATCCCGCTTGCAAGGCTCGCGCGGCTGGGACTGCACTGCGGAGCCGTGGCGAATGCTTGCGCGAACAGCACACCGCCGGCCGCGAGCGCGTCCAGGTTCGGGCTCCTCACACCGGTGCGGCCGTACGAATGGAGGTGCCGGCCGATGTCGTGCGTGGTCATGACGACCACGTCGCGAGCGACGGTCAAATTGCCCGAATGCCGGCACTCGGCGCTGATTTCGCCCGGAATTTCACGCGAGTGCCGGCAGTGGGACCTTTGCTAACCCTTGACCGATCCGCTGGTGATGCCTCGCACGAAGTAGCGCTGCAGGAAGATGAAGACGGCGAGCGGAAGCGACATCTGCAGCACGGCCGCGGCGGTGAGGAACTGCCAGCCGCCGCCGAACGAGGTCACCAGCCCGGTGATCACGACCGTGAAAGGACGGTATGGGCTCACTCCCAGGAAGGTCAGGGCGACCAGGAGGTCGTTCCAGATGCCCAGGAACACGAAGATGGTCAGCGAGGCGATCGCCGGGATGGTCATCGGGACGGCGATGCGCAGGAACCGCACCGCGTGGCCGGCGCCGTCGACCTCCGCGGACTCGAAGATCTCGCGGGGCAGTCCGCCCAGATAGTTCCTCAGCAGGAAGACCTCGAAGGGAAGGCCGTAGCCCGAGTGGGCGAGCCAGACGGCCGGAATGGTGCCGCTGATGTGGATCAGCTTGAAGATCTGCAGCACCGGGATCAGCGTCATCTGGATCGGAACCACCATCAGGCCGACGATGACGATGAAGAAGAGGTTCCTGCCTGGAAACTTCATCCACGCAAACGCGTAAGCGCCCATGGTCGCGATCGCGAGCTGGATGACCGTGGCCGGGATCGTGATCAGGATGCTGTAGAGGATCGACGGCGCGACGCCTTCGATGTTGAGCACCTGTTTGTAGCTGTCGAGCGTGAACCCGTGAGGCGGAAACAGGGTGGTCCACCATCCTGACTGGCCCATGTCCTGGACTGAGCGGAACGAGTTGATGATCATGCCGACCGTGGGCACGAGCCAGATGGCGCACAGGATGATGATCACCAGGTGCAGCGGCAGGCGCTGCAGGCGGTAACCGATCCGGTCCAGGGTGGACACACCGGCCCCGACGGCGGATTCGCGACGAGTCGTCACCTGCTCTGCGCTCATCGCTGCTCCTCCTGCTGCTGGAAGCGACGGATGTTGACTATCAAGAGCGGAACGATGGCGATGAACAGGACCACGCCGACGGCGGCCGCGCGACCGTAGTGCGCGCTCTGCAGCTGGCTGAACATCCGGGTCGCGATGACGTCGGTGTCATAGGCGCCGTTCGTCATCACATAGACGATGTCGAACGTCTTCAGCGCGTTGATGATCATCGTGGTGCCGACGACGGTGATGGTCGGCCACAGCAGCGGCGTGATGACGAGACGGACGATCTGAAACTCGTTCGCGCCATCGATTCTCGCCGCCTCGAGGACCTCGGAGCTGATCGCTTTGAGGCTCGCCGAGATGATCACCATGCAGAACCCGGTGATGGTCCATATGCCGACGAAGATGAGGGCCGCGTTGTTGGTGGTCGAGTTGACCAGCCATGCCACCGGATCGCGCCCGGCCAACCCGAGGATGGCGTTCAAGGTCCCGGTCTGGGGCGTTCCGGGAGGCTGGTAGTCGAACATGAACTTCCAGATGATCGAAGCCGCGACCGCGCTGATCGGGACCGGCAGGAAGATCGCGATCTTGGCCAGGGACTCGTAACGCACGCGGTCGAGCAGGATGGCGATGACCAGGCCCAGGAAGACGCTGATCGAGGTGTAGAACACCAGCCACAGAAGGCTGTTGCGGAGCGCCGTCAGCGTGTCTGGGAACGTGACGAAGTACTTGTAGTTGGCGAGGCCGATCCAGTCCGTGTCGTCGCTGTTGCGGAAGCTGATGACGACGGTGCGTACGACCGGGTAGACCATGAAAACCGTCGCGAACCCGATCGCCGGAAGGGCCCAGAAATACGGCCGGATCGACTCCTGGAGCTTGTCGGGCAACCTCTCGATGACCTGCTCGCCCAGGATGATGTAGCCGAGAAGCACGAGCGGAACGCCGACCACGGCGACCACCGCTGTGATGATCTGATCCACCCCGCCTATCTCCTTGTCAGAGCCAAAAGCGGCCGGGGCGGAAACGCTCCGCCCCGACCGATCAAAACCGAGCTAGCTGGCCGTGTACGACGCTGCTTGCACCTGGTCCAGGTGCCTCAGCTGCGAATCCAGGCTCGACGGGTCGCGGGTCACGTTGAGCAGCGACTGCCAGAAGGCTTTCTGCATGTCGGAGGGCATGAAGTCGCCCGCCGTGACGAGCAGGTTCTTGGCGCTGGCGGCCACGTCGGCCGCGCGCTTGAAGATCGGGTCGGTGTAGTTCAGGGACTTGATCGCGCCCAGCGTGCCACCGTCGTTCGCCCAGATCTGCTGCGCGTCCTTCGTGGCCATGTACTTCATCAGCGCGCGCGCCGCCGGCGTGTCGTTGTACATCGCGAAATTGTCGTAGAAGCCGTTGACGTTGCCGTCGTACTGCGAGTTGCCCATGCTCGGGTGGGCGAAGAAGTCGAAGTCCGTGCCGGCCTTCAGGTTCTGGCTCGGGAAGTCCTGCTGGAAGAACGAGGTGATGAACGTCGCCTGCTCCAGGAACAGACACCCCGACGGCTGCTTGAAGAGTGGGTCGCCGGCCTTGGCGAAGTTCGTCGACAGGGCCGTGTTGCGGCCACCGTAGACGGTCTGGTCAGACACTTCCTTGAGGAAGGTCTGGTAGCCGAGCTTGATCTCGTTCGAGGTGAACTTGACCTTGCCCTGGATCCAGTTGGTGTAGACCTGGTCGCCGGACTGCCGCATGATGATGTTGTCGATCTGGTCGCTGGCCGGCCAGCCCGACGCGGCTCCGGACTCGAACCCGGCGCAGAACAGGTTCTTGGCCTTGTACTGCGAGGGGTTGATCGCAAGCAGCTGGTCGAAGCTCGTCGGAGCCTGACCGGTGAAGACCTTCTTGTTGTACCAGAGCAGACCCTTGACCTGGGTCTTGATCATCAGCTCGTAGTGCTTGCCGCCGATGATGCCGATGTAGGGGTCGTCGGTGGCGCCGCCGGGCGCCGTGGTCAGCGCGGGATACGTGTTCGAGATGTAGGAGCTGAACTGGTCGCCGAGCGCGGTCTCAACCGGCTTGATGGCGCCCTTGCTGACCCAGCTCTTGACCTGGGTCGGGTCGGTCGGTCCGGGGGCGATGTCAGGCAGGTCGGTCCCGGCGGCGATGCCGTTGGCGATCTGGTTGGTCGAGTCGCGGTTGGTGGTGATGTGGACCTTGATGTGCTGGCTCGCCTCGAACGGCGCCAGGACGTCTTTGAACGCCTTGAGCTCCGCGCCACCCCAGGCGGTCCAGACCGTGACGTCGGTCGACGACGCGCCCTGGCTGTTGTTGTTGTTCCCGCCCGAAGAACAGGCGGCCGCGAGAAGTAACGTGCCGAGACTCAGCGCGATCGCCCTGGAGCTCAGCCTTCTAAAGACCTCGGGCATGCTGTGCGTTCCTCCCAAAAACTTGTCCCTGCCCGGGGGCCCCGAACAACCCCAATGCCGGGGGGCATCGGCCCGCTTGGCGACACGCCAACGCGAACGTTCGCCTTGGCTAACGTTCGGATACTAGTTCGCTCCCGAAAGGTTGTCAACTTTGGCTTTGTCGCCGGGCGCGCGCAGAGCCCGCTCATGCGTGGCTAGACTCGGCCGGATGAACGAGCCCTTGCGGTTTCCCGACGGCTTCCTGTTCGGCGCCTCGATCTCCGCCTACCAGACCGAGGGCGGCAACACCAACAGCGACTGGTGGTGGTGGGAGCACATCGCCTCGACGCCATGCCGCGAACCCTCGGGAGATGCGTGTGACTTCTATCACCGCTATCGCGACGATGTGGCGATGCTGGCGGGCTTCGGGCTGCAGTGCTTTCGCTTTGGGCTCGAGTGGGCACGCATCGAGCCGGCCGAGGGCGAGTTCTCGCGGGCCGAGCTGGCGCACTACCGGCGGATGCTCGACGCATGCCACGAGCACGGCGTGGCGCCGATCGTCACCCTTCACCACTTCACCGTCCCGCGCTGGCTGCACGAGCAGGGCGGGATCGCCGCCGAGAGCTTCCCGAGCCTGTTCGAGCGCTACTGCGACCGGGTGGCGGCTGCGCTCGGAGACCGGATCGCGTACGCGTGCACGATCAACGAGCCTCAGGGCCTGGGGTCGAGCGGATGGTTGCTCGGAATCAACCCGCCGGGCCACACCGACGACAGGGACGGCGCGCAGCGGGCGGTCGACAACCTCCTGGAGGCGCACCGTCGCGGCGCCGCGGCGATCCGCTCGCGGGCCGGCGTCCCGACCGGCGTGACGCTGGCCCTGCCAGACCTCCAGTACGAGGACGGGGCCCAACCCGGCAGCTCATCCCTCGAGCTCGAGTCGCGCGTCAACGACTGGTTCTTCGAGCTCGCGCGACAGGATGACTTCATCGGCGTCCAGACCTACACGCGTTTCCGCTTCGGCCCCGAGGGGTCGCGGAGCCCCGGCTCCGACTGGAGTGACATGGACCGCGAGCTGGAGGAGACGGACGCGACGACCCAGATGGGCTACGAGTTCCACCCCAAGGCCCTGGGCGGGGCGATCCGGCGTGCCCACCATAGCTGTCCGGGTGTGCCCATCCTGGTGACCGAGAACGGGATCGCCACCTCCAACGACGAAAAGCGGATCGCCTACATCGACGTCGCGCTGCGCGAGACGCTTGCATGCATGGCCGAGGGCATCGACGTCCGGGGTTACCTCTACTGGTCGCTGCTCGACAACTTCGAGTGGGCGCTGGGCTACGCCCCGACGTTCGGCCTGGTCGCGGTGGACCGCCAGACCTTCACCCGCCACCCCCGATCCAGCGCCTCCTGGCTCGGCGCCGTCGCGAAATCTAGGCTCCTCCCCATTCATGGGGAGGTGGCGCGCAGCGCCGGAGGGGCCGCTCGGGTGGTGGAATCCGTGTGATGATCCCAATGCCGAATTGATTCGCCCGCCAGTCGAAGCCAACTCAGGCCTCGCCGCGGTCCTCCGCGGCGTGATCGCGGACTTTCAGCACGCCTCGAGCGCGGACATCGTCTCGATCTTCCTCTACGAGGAGTCGACCCACACCTACTACGCGCCGTTCGCCACCGGCCAGCCGCAGGAGAGCCTGCTCGACTCCCTGACCGACATGCACGAGCAGCTCACCCGCTACCTCTCCGACGAGAAGCAGGGCAAGGTCCCGGACGAGCTGGGGGTGCACCAGTACGGATCCACGGTCTGGCTGACGGTGACGCGCCAGCGCCTGGTCGCTCGCAATGCGCCCGCGGAGATCGACTCGACCTTCATCCGGCGCTACCAGGTCCAGTCGACGCTCGGCCTGCCCCTGCTCGCGGGCGACCGGCTGCTCGGCTTGATCTACCTGAACTACAGGAACAAGGAGAAGGCGCCGGACGACAGCCGCCTGCGCGAGCTGGAACGCCGCGCGGCCACGGCGGCCGGGCTGATCCAGGACGCGCTGGAAGGCGCCGAGCGAGCCGCGCTCGACGGGCTGTCCAGGCTCACGTCTTTGCTGACCACGCCCGTCGGCGACGCGCGGACCGACGCCAAGGAGCTGCGCCGGCTGCTCTCCATCGCGCTTGCAGACCTGTTGATGGCGAGCAACCTGGACGGCGCGGCGATCTACCAGTTCGGCCACCAGCGCTCGCACCTCGAGCTCGTCACCGCCCACCTGCGCGTCGCCGCGCCCACACGCGTCGACCGCGGCGACCCGTCCACCCCATGGGAGAAGGCGCTCGAGAAGACGATCGGGGAGGCGACCGCCGAGTCCGACCTGCACCCGGTCGCCAGCTATGCGCTCGGAAAGCAGGACGAGCCTCACGGCTACCTGGTCCTCCTGAGCCGCGACCGGCTCGCGACGGTGCGGCGCGCTCCCTCGACCGACGAGATGCTCAAGGCGGGGGCGCAGCTCATCGGCGGGGCACTCGCCTCCCAGCGCCTGATCGCCGACCTCGAGAACAGCAACCGCCTGCTAAGCGCCCTCGGCGACATGACCGCCGCGATGCTCAAGCCGGGAGCCTCCCGGCACCAGGTCATCGACGCGGTGGTGGGGCACCTCACCGATTCGCAGGTGCCCGAGTTCGACTTCAACTTCGCGACCGTCTACCTGCTCGAGGAGCGAGACGACGGGGCCACCGCGGTGCGCATGGCCGCGGGCGCAGCGACCGCCGCGGCGATCGAGTCGGGGAGCTCGGCCCATCCCGGAAAAAAGGTCCCGCGCTGGGCCATGGACGAGAACCGCGTCCTGGCGGAGGAGGACGTGCTGGTGTACGTGGCGCGGTCCTGGCAGCCGGTCATCGTCGGGCCGATGCCGTCGGGCGAGCACGCCGACGTGATCGCCGGCGGTATCCCGGTCGCCTCGGCCTGGACCGAGGTCCCGGTCGTGTACGGCGACGGGATGGTGAAAGGCCAGGTGCTCGCGTGCCTCATCGGCGAGAAGGCGCACGCGAGCGACCAGCCTCCCTTCACCCTGGCGGGCGAGGTCTTCGAGCGTGGCGGCCACAAGGACCTGGTGCGGGTCTTCGTGCCGTTCGGCAGCGACCAGTCACGCCGGGCCACCGGTGTGCTCGAGGTCGGCTACCACCGCTCCGACCAGCGGCGTCCCGATTGGGGCCAGGTCGAGGCTCTGCGGGCCGCGGCGGGCCAGCTGGCGGTGGCCGTCGAGACGGCGCGGCTGTACGAAGAGGCCCAACGGCATGCGGAGCAGCTCGAGCTGGTGGCGGATGTCAGCAAGGCGATCGCCAGCTCGATCGACCTCGACCAGACGCTCACCCTGGTCGCCCACAACATGGCCCGCCTGGTCGACGCATCGCTCTGCCAGATCGCGCTGTATGAAGAGGACCGCCAGGGGTGGTACGGCGCGGCCGCGTCCGACCTCGAGGAGCTGTGGCGGCGCCAGCACGGCGAACGGTCGCAAGCCTCCTTCCTTTTCGAGGTCCTCGACCGCGAGCAGCCGGTCGTCATCGAGGACGCATCCGCCAGCTCGGAGGTCGACCCCGCGTACGTGCGCACCTTTGGCGTGCGCTCGCTGATGGCCCTGCCCCTCATCGCCGACGACCAGGCGATCGGCGCGGCGGTGCTCGCGGAACGCAATCGGACCCGCGCGTTCCGGCCCGAGGAGGTGCAGCGGGCGCAAGCGCTGGCGGTGCAGGCCGCGGTGGCGATCAAGAACGCGCGCCTCCACGCACTCGCCGAGGAGGAGCGACACCTGCAGAAGGACTTCGTCCTCATCGGCTTCGGCCAGTGGGGCCAGAAGGCGTACCAGCACCTGCTCACGCTCAAGCAGTTCTTCAACTTCCGCACCCTCGTGGTCGAGCAGGACTCGCCCGGCTCCCGCGACCGGCTCGGGGTCAAGGAGGAAGAGGTGAGGACGCATGGCGACTCCTTCTACTGGGACAGCCACTCGTCGCCGGCACGCGACCAGCTGGAGCGCGAGCTGGAGTCGAGCTCGTATGTCATCACCTACATCGCGACGCCCGCGGCCACGCACCTGCCTACGCTCCAGCGCTACTACGACCTCAGCGACGTGGTCCTGATCGAGAAGCCGCTGGGCGCTCCGCCCGACGAGTACCGGAGGTTCCTCGACAGCGCCCAGGGCGGCGTCGAGATCGTCGCCGCGGACCACTACTACTTCAAGCTCGAGGTCCGCCTGCTGGCGATGCTGCTGACGGAGGAACGCACGCTGCGCAACTTCCTGGACAGCGTGGAGGAGATTCGCATCGAGATCCTCGAGGAGCAGCCGCTCACCGGCGCCGCCGCAGACATCGGCGTCATCGCCGACCTCATCCCCCACGCATTCGCGATCATCTCGCTGCTCACGCCGATCGACCGCATCAAGCTCGACGCCGACGCGCCGCTTCTCATCGGCCGGCACGAGGGCCTGACCGGGCAGCGCGAGAGCTACGCGCGGATGAACGCGCATTTCGATTACCGGGGCCGGTCGGTGCGTCTGGTGATCGACGTCGGCAAGGGTGCCGAGAACGCGAAGTGGATCAAGCTCAGCGGCGAGAAGCGCGCGGCCGGCAGGAGCCCGAGCTACAAGTTCGACTTCGGCAAGGGTGAGGCGATCGACGGTACGCAGGCCACCGTGCGCGCCGCGGTCCGCCGGATCCGCGAGCCGGGCGTGCCCGACAACGCGCACCTCAACATGCTTCGCCACGTGATCGAGAAGCGCCACCCGGCCGTCGGGATCCTGTCGATCCGGGAGGCGATCCGCGCCAACCAGCGCGTGCGGGACCTCGAAGCGATGGCGGTCGAGCTGCTCGCTCGGAACGAGTCGACGAGCTACGCACTCGGTTCACGGCCTGCATTCGAAGCGTCGGCAAAAACAACCGCGATAAGCACGGCGACCTAGCGCTCCCGTACTGCAAACTGCGCGGCCGGTTTGATCTCGTCCGGACAACTCATATCCGAGCGCGTCATGCTCAAGCGCGACCGCTTTTTTGTCGTCTCCGCTCGCGACGGATCGATCAACCCGGGCGAGTTCCATGGCGACGGCGTCTGGGACGGCGACACCCGCATCCTTTCCCGGCTGCGGCTCTTGATCAACGGCGTCGAGCCCGCGGTGATCGGTTTCCAGGCCGACGACAGCAGCGCCACGTTCGAGCTCGACGGCGGCAGTGTGCATGTGAGCAGGGTCCGCTTCGTCGAGTCGGGCCTGCACGAGCGGATCACCGTCACGAACTCGGGCGCGGCGATCGCCGACGCGGTGATGGAGATCGAGGTGGCGACCGACTTCGCTGCCATGCTCGGGATCCGGGGCGCCGTGCCTGAGCTGGCCAGCCCCGACGAGGCCATGCCGACGAAGACCGTGGAGGGCGTGCGTTTCGTCCGCGACCGGCGGGCCACGCGGGTGATCGCCTTTCCAGAAGGTCTGAAGCACCAGCTCCGCCTCCTGCCCGGCGACGAGTTCACGCTCCGCCTCGACGTCGTCCCGGAGTCGGACCGCCCGGTCGTCGATTTCGTCGCGGGGCTCGAGGAGGCCAAGGAGGTCTACCCGCGCTGGGCGGCCGAGTGCATGTCGGTGCGAACCGACAACGCCGCGCTCAACGAGGTCCTCGAGCAGGCGACCCAGGACATCCGGTTCCTGTGCGGCCGCCATGAGAGCGGCCTCTACCCAGCAGCCGGGCTTCCCTGGTTCGCGGTCCCGTTCGGCCGCGACGCCCTCATCAGCTCGATCCTTCTTCTCCACGTCAACCCGGACATCGCCCGCGGCGTGCTGCGCTACCTCGCCGCGCACCAGGGCGCGCGGGTCGACGAGGGCAGCGAGGAGCAGCCCGGAAAGATCCTGCACGAGGTCCGCGACGGCGAGGTCGTCGAGCGCGGGTTGTGGCCGCACATCCTCTACGGCACGATCGACGCCACCGCGCTGTTTCTGTGCGCGATGACGGAAACCGAGAACTGGACCCACGACCGCCGTTTCGCGGACGAGATGTGGCCGGCGGCGGCCGCCGCGCTCGAGTGGTGCACCAGGTATGGAGACTCCGACGGCGACGGCTACATCGAGTACCGCGGCGGCAGGGCGCGCAACCAGGGATGGAAGGACTCCGACGACTCCCTGACCAACTCCGACGGCACCGACGCGCTGCGACCCGCCGCCCTGTGCGAGGTCCAGGCCTATCTGCATCGCGGTCTGGTCGGAATGTCGCGCCGCAAGCCGGAGCTTCGGGAGCACGCGGCGGCTCTGAAGCGCCGCTTCAACCACGACTTCTGGATGCCGGACGCAAAATTCATCGCCCAGGCGCTCGACGGTCACAAGCACCAGGTCAAGGCGATCACGTCCAACCCTGGACACTGCCTGTGGATGCGGATCCTCGACCGGACGAAGGCCGAGCTGGTGACGCGGCGCCTCGTCGCACCCGACATGTTCTCGGGTTGGGGCATCAGGACCCTCTCCGAGCGTGCCGCCAACTACGACCCGCGCAGCTACCACAACGGCTCTGTGTGGCCGTTCGACACCGCGCTGGCGGTGGCCGGGATGCGCCAGTACGGTTTTGCGGCCGAGGCCGAGCGCGTCGCCAGGGCCCTCGTCGAGGCTTCGATCGAGTTTCCGATGCGCCGGCCCCCAGAACTTTTCTGCGGCGATGAGCGCACGCCCAAAGAGCCGCCCACGGAGTACTGGAACACCTGCACGCCGCAGCTGTGGTCGGCGGCCGCGATGTTCACCTGCGTCGCATCGATCCTCGGCCTGGAGGCCGATCACCGGCGGAAGACGCTGCGGATCGCGCCCATCGAGACGCGCATGTGGAATCGGATCGAGGTGACCGGCCTCCACTTCGCGGGCCAGCGGCTCGAGTTTGCCGTCGAAGGGACGAAGGTGAAAGCCGGCCGCCTGCCTGTCGGAGTACGAATCAGCTAAGGGGCGGTTCGCTGTACTGAGCCTGCTCGATCGCTCGCTCGTAGACGTTCATGTAGCCCTCGGCCATGCGCGCCGGTCCGAAGCGTTCCGCCGCCACCTCGGCGCAGCGTTTCAGGTCGATCTCGTCGAGGCGCTCAAAGGCATCCAGCATCCCTTCCACGTCGTCGGCCAGGAAACCGGTGACGCCGGGTTCGACCAGCTCCGCGGCGGCGCCGTGCCGGAAAGCGATCACCGGCGTCCCGCTGACCATCGCCTCGACCATCGCCATGCCGAAAGGCTCCTCCCACTGGATGGGAAAGATCAGCGCCCGCGCCTTCGCCAGGAGCTGCGCCTTTTCCTTGCCCTTCACGTTTTCGCGCCAGACGACCTGGCCGTTGAGATTCGGCTTGATTCTCTCTTCGAAGTAGTCCTGCGCCTCGGGGTCGACCTTGCCCGCAAGCACGAGCCGGCGCTTGAGTCGCTTTGCCACCTCGATGGCGATGTGTTGTCCCTTGTCGGGGTTGATCCGGGCGAGCTCGATCAGGTAGTCGTCCTTCTCGGCCACGTTGGTGATCGGGCGGTACTGGTTCGGGTCGATCGCGTTGTGCACGACGGCCCGCCACTCCACCCCGGCGACGGTCGCCTGCTGGGCATGACTGATGGCGACCAGGTTGACCTGGCGCGCGACCGCGCGGAGGAAGTCCCCCTCGGCCTCGGTGAGCGCCCCATGCAACGTGGCCGCGACCGGCGCCTGCAGCCGGGCCTGCGAGGCGACCAGGATGCCCATGAGGCCCGAGTGGTCGTGGATGACGTCGAACGAACGCCGGCGCACCGTCTCGTAGCTGCGATAGAGAAAGAGGTTGTGGCGGGGTATGCCGTTCTGGTTGCCCAGGTCTTTCTGCCAGCTTTCGGGGGCTAGCGCGACGGTCTCAAACGGCCCGTGGGATCCCTGGCGCCCGAGGACGGTCACTTTGTGACCCTGGGCGGTGAGCTCCCTGGCGAGGTTGTAGGCCACGAGCTCGATGCCGCCGTAGCCCGTCGGGGGAACGGGGTACCACGGGCTGACGATGAGCGCGATCCGCCGGGACTCCACTATGGATACAACCGACGAGGTCTGGCAAGGACGCAACAACGTTCACCCGCCGCTGAGTACCTGGTCGGCCGCGATCTCCATCCACGGCGGCACGCCACGCATGACCTCCAGGCCGTCCGCCTCCGCGTCGACCGAATGCCGCCCATCAGGCCTCCTCTCCACCACCAACCTCACCTGGTGCCGCCCAAGCTTCAGCCCCTTCAGCTCCAGCCTCGAGCACCACGCGGGCAGCGCCGGGTCCAGGTAGATCCGCCCCGCCGGAAGGTCCGGCTCCAGCCCCAACAGGATCCGCACCATGTGCAGCACCGACCCCGCGGCCCACGCCTGGGGGACGTTCGCCATCCGGTACGGCACCGGCACCGCGAACTCGTTCTTCGGCAGGCCCGCGAAGAGCTCCGGCATCTGGATGTCGTCGAAGCACATCACCGCCGCGAGCAGGCCGTCGAGGATCGTCCAGGCTTCTTCGGTCATCCCGTACCGGCGCAGTCCCGCGGCCGCGATCACGCTGTCATGGGGCCAGACAGATCCGCGCTGGTAGGAGTGAGGGTCGTACGAAGGATGCTGATCGGACAGGACACGCAGGCCCCAACCCGTGAACATGTCGGGCTGCATCAGCCTCCGGCCCGCGGCACGACCACGCTCCTCGTCCAGTATCCCCATCCACATGCAGTGCCCGGAGTTCGACACCACCGTCCGGACCGGCTTCTTCGAGCCGTCGAGCAAGAACGCGAGCTCGCCGGTCTCGGCGATCCAGAAGCGGTCGATGAACCGGCGCCGAAGCTCCGCGGCCTCGCTGCGCAGCCGCAACGCCGTCGCGGCGTCCCCCCACGCTTCGAACAGCGGCGCGATCCGGCTCTTGGCGCCGTAAACGTAGGCCTGCATCTCCGACGTCGCGATCGGGAGCTCGGGAAAGACGCCTGCTTCGTCGAGCACGCCGTCGTGCGCGTCGCGCCAGCCCTGGTTGCGATACCCGCGCGGCGTGCGAGGCGCGTACTCCTGGAACCCGTCGCCGTCACGGTCCCCGTGCCTGTCCACCCACTCCAGACATCGCTCCGCCGCCTGCCGGAATCCGGCCAGGCCGGATGCGTCGCCCGTCCACCGGTAGCTCTCGGCCAGGAGCAGCAGATATAAAGGAGTGGCGTCGGCCGTGCCGTAGTACGGCCGGTGCGGCACCACTCCGAAGTGGGCCCACTCGCCGACGCGGAGCTCGTGGGGCATCTTGCCCGGCTCGGCGTCGCGCTCAGGGTCGTCCACCGTCGACTGCCAGCGCGCCAGGTTCTCCAACGTGCCCATCGCCACCGAGGGCTGCGCGACCATCGCCTGCAGCGACGCGATCAGCGAGTCCCGGCCGAACAGGGCCATGAACCACGGCAGGCCTGCGGCGGGCATCCAGCGGTCGAATGAGGCTTCCTGCTCGTGCAGCCGCAGCGCCGCGAAGTCTTCGAGCGCGCGCTCGTAGGCGAACTGCAGGCGGACGTCGGCCGGCTGAACATGCGCCACCGACATCTGCCAGCCACGCGCCAGGCGCATCGGGTCGTCCTCACCCGGGGCGAACACGCACCGCGGGGCCATCTCGGGCATCTCGTCGTCCGACGTGAGGAGGTCGTACTGCAGGCAGAGCTTCCACTCCTTGCCCGGGACCAGGTCGGCAGGGATTCGCAGCGCGCCGTTCGCGTACGTGATCCCGCTCACCTGGCTCAGAGCTCGGACCAGGCAGCGGCGGACGAAGTCCTCGTTCTGGTATCGGGTCTCGAGGCTGGCCGGCCCCACCCACCAGGTGTTCAGGTCGGCCCGGCGCTGCCAGGAGCGGTAGCGGACCTCGAACAGGTCCGCGAAATCGCTCTCCATCGCGATCTCCAGCAGCACGGTCTGGGGCGCCCGCGCGTACGTGTGCAGCGTCAGGTCCTCGTGCATCTGGTGCAGGTTGATGAGCCGGTCGATCGTCACCGCCACCCGGGCCTCGCGCATGTCGCCGCCCGGCCCGGCGATGCTGTCGACGACCGCGTGCCACCTCGCGTGGCGAAACGAAAGTCGGACCGAAGCGACCGACTCGGGCCTCTTGCCGTTCAGCCTCAGCTCGTGGCGCGAGAGGTAGCGCGTGTCGGACGAGTAGAGGCCGTACTCGCCCTCGGAGCCTGCAGGGACTGCCCCTTGCTGGTCGGTGACGAGAAAGGTCGCCCCGTGGTTGATCTTCACGGAGGGATGCGGATGGACGGCGGTGATCAACGTCCGCCAGGGCGTCATGGCGTGCTCTTTCATCGGGCGATGAGATAAACGTTAGGCCAGGGCCAGGACGCGCTCCACAAAGCTGGTTTGCTGAAGGGCACCTGAAGGCTCGCTTGACTTTTCCGCCCTGGCTACGCCAAAGTAGTTCGGCTTCGAAGGCGGCCGCGGATACAGGCCGCCGATTCAGGCGCTACGCCGCTGGAGAAGTTGATGGGGTTGGGTGTCTTCTGGGCCCTGGACCTCTCCTTGTGGGTCCGTCTCGGCCGGTGACGTCGGATCTCGTCAGCAACACATGAGGGGAAGGAAGATGGGGAAGCGTGGTTGGCGTGCGCTCAGCGCACTCGTTGTCACTCTCGCCGTGGCGCTTGCCGCGGCCGCTCCTGGCTTTGCGGACACGCCCGCGCCGTCGGGATCGACCGCAGGCGAGGACACGGCCACGCTGGCCCCGGGAACGGTTGTCCCGGAGCAGAACGACGAGCTGGAGTCGCAGCTGCTGCTGCGCGACCAGGCGTTCATCAGCGGGCGCCTCGCCGGGAGCGCTCCGCTCAGCGTCGACCAGGCGGTTGCCCTTCGCAAGGCGGCGGCCGACCAGGCCAGGGTGCTGAAGAACCCGCCTCCCGCCGGACCGACCACCTTCTCCGGCAACTGGTCTCCCCTCGGACCAAACCCGATCGTCCAGGTCCAGCGCAGTGACAGCGCGTTCGCGGCGCAGAGCGGCCGCATCGGCGCGCTGGCGATCCGCAAGGACGGCACGTTCATCCTCGGCGCCGCGCAGGGCGGCATCTGGCTGTGGAACCCGACGAGCAAGACCTGGTCGCCCAGGACCGACAACCTTCCCTCGACCGCGATCGGCGCTCTCGCCGTCGCCCCCAAGGACGACAACATCGTCTACGCGGGCACGGGCGAAGGCGCGCTGTCCGGTGACAGCTACTTCGGCAACGGCATCCTCCGGTCGACGGACGGCGGCGCTACCTGGACCCACGTCTCGGGTGACTTCTTCCTCGGCGTCTCGACGGCCCGCCTGGCGGTCGACCCCAACGACTCGAACCACGTGTACGCGGCCATCCTGCGCGGCCGCGGCGGCGACCGCAGGGTCTCGCCCCCGGTCCACTCCACGTTCGGAATCTGGGAGTCGCACGACGGCGCGGTCACGTGGACGCTGCTGAAGGCCGCCCCCGCGGTCTCCCTCGGCGCGACCGACATCCGACTCGACCCACAGAACCCATTGACCATCTATGCCTCGTTCTGGAGCGACAAGATCTACAAGAGCTCCGACGGCGGCGCCTCGTGGAACCCGATCATGAGCGGCCTTCCGGCCGACGCGGACTTCGCGGCGGGCCTGACGCGGTTCAACATCGCCATCTCCCACCCGGCCGGCCAGGGGGCGGTCCTCTACACCGGCTTCGACTGGGTGGACACGGCCCACCATCACCATGCCGGCCGGCTCTTCAAGTCGACCGACGAGGGTGCCTCCTGGGTCGAGGCCGGGCACGGTACCGGGATCGACAGCGTCGTCGACTACTGCGGCACTCAGTGCTTCTACGACAACGTCATCGAGGCTGACCCAAACGACCCGAACGTCGTGTTCGCGGCGGGCTCGTTCGGCTACAACCTCTCCCCGCCTTCGGGCGGCATCTACCGCTCGACCGACGGCGGCGCGACCTGGAAGAACCTTGGCTGGGACCTTCACCCGGACTTCCACGCGCTCGCCTTCGACCCCAACGACCCGGCGAAGATCCTCATCGGCAACGACGGCGGTGTGTACTACAGCACGAGCCGTGGCGGCCGCAACAACGCCGGAGACGCCCTGAAGGCGGTCACGTGGCAGAACCTGAACGGGTCGGTCGCCCCCTCGAACGGAGCCGTCACGGGCCGCACCAACCTCCAGATCGGCCAGTTCACCTCGGTCGCGGTCGTGCCATCGATGCTCGTTCCGGCGGGCGCGCAGAGCCTCCGTTACTGGGGCGGCACCCAGGACAACGGCACGCTGCGCAAGTCGGTCAACTCGCAGACGTTCTTCGACATGACCTCCGGCGACGGCGGCCAGGTCGTGGTCGACCAGACCGATAACAACTCCTGTGGGTTTGGCGCCTGCTTCGTCTACGGCACTTTCTTCGGCGTCTCGCTTTACCGGATCACGGATGGCGGCGCCGGGTTCTTCACCCGCCGGCCGATCCTGACCGGCATCAACACCGGCGACCGCTCGGAGTTCTACATCCCGGTCGCGCTCAACCAGCTCAGCACGAACCAGCTCTTCACCGCCACCTACCGCCTGTACCGCACCGACAACGCCAAGGCGCCCAACGCCGCGGACGTGCAGTTCAAGGCGATCAGCGGCGACCTGACGAGTGGATGCACTGGGGCCGCGCCCAACGGCGCGCGCGGCTGCTTCATCTCCGCGATCGGCATCGGGGGCGGAACCGGCGTGTACACCGGCTCGGACGATGGGCTCGTCTACTTCAGCCCTGACGCCATGGTGACGGACACGCCGACCTGGACCCGGGTCGACCAGCACAGCCTGGGCGCGGGTGACAAGCACTCGCTGCCGAACCGGCCGGTCGCGTGGATCGCGGTCGACCGGAGCAACGACCGGATCGCGTACGTCGGATACAACGGCTACAACGCAGCGACGCCGCACCAGCCCGGCCACGTCTTCAAGACCACCGACGCCGGCCAGAGCTGGACCGACATCAGCGGCAACCTGCCCGACAACCCGGTCAACTCGCTCACCATCGACCCCTCGTATCCCAACACCCTGTACGCCGCGACCGACGTCGGTCCGCTCGTGACCTACGACGGCGGCGCGCACTGGGGACCGCTGGGTGCAGGCATCCCGGCGGTCGCCGTCGACCAGGTCGACCTCGACACATACGACCGCGTGATCGCGGCGGGAACGCATGGTCGCGGCGCGTGGAGCGTCACGGACTCGCACAGCGTCCCAGGGCTGGTGGTCTCCAAGGTCGACTCCGGCGCACTCGTCCGGGGCGGAAGCAACATCGACTACACCATCACCCTCCGCAACATCGGCAACGCCACCGCCACCGGTGTGACGATCAGCGACCCCATCCCCGCCAACACCAGCTTCGTCTCGGCGGACAGCGGCGGCGTGAACGCCGGCGGGACGGCAAAGTGGTCAGGCCTGTCGGTCCCCTCGGCCGGCAGCGTCGTGGTGCATCTGAAGGTGAAGATCGACCCAGGCCTCAAGTCCGGCGTGCAATCGATCGTCGACGACGGCGTCGAGGCGACTTCGGCCCAGGGTCCGTCGACCAGCGGTTCGCAGACGATCACGCCGATAGCGCCGCTCTACAGGGTCACGCTCACGCCGGCGAGCCAGCTCGACGGCGCCCACGTAGGCAAGAGCGTGACCTACAACGTGACCCTCGACAACACCGGGTTCAGCGCCGACAGCTACAAGATGTCGTCGAGTGGCGGCACGTTCCCGGTCAGCTTCTTCGACGCGACCTGCGCCACGCCTTTGACGACGACCGGAAGCGTGGCCTCCGGTGGATCGACCAGCGTGTGCGTGAAGGTGGATGTGCCGGCAAGCGCCGCCGACGGCGCCACCAGCACGGCCACGGTGACGGGGACGTCCGCGGGCAGCTCGGCCGTGAGCGCCTCCGGGACGGTGATCACAAAGGCCGTCGCCGTGGACACGCTCGTCGTCGACGATGACTCCTTTGCCACATCGCCTGTGGACGTGCAGAAGTACTACACGGACGCGCTCACTTCGGCCGGCAAGTCTTTCCAGGTCTGGGACCTGGGCAACGACAAGAACCTCCCGCTCAACTACCTCAAGTCGTTCAAGTACGTCGTGTGGTTCACGGGCAACAGCTACCCGAGCCCACTGGCGCCATATGAGAGGGAGCTCAAGTCATACCTCGACGGCGCCGGCAACCTGTTTGTCTCGGGACAGGACCTGCTGGACCAGTCCGGGGGCACCACGACATTCGTCCATGACTATCTCCACGTCACGTGGGACGGCAGCGAGACGCAGAACGACAAGGCGACGGCAAACGTCCGCGGAGTCCCCGGCACGCTGACCGCGGGTGTGGGCACCGTGCCTTACAACCACTCCGTGCTCGGCAACGACTTCGAGGACGAGATCACGCCCAACGGCTCCGCGCAGGTGATCTTCACCGACGACAACGCGCAGCCTGACGGGCTCTCGTTCAGCGGCACCTACAACGTTGTGTTCCTTGCGTTCCCGTTCGAGGGCTACGGATCGGCCGCCCAGCGGACGGACCTCATCAACAGGGTCTACGCGTTCTTCGGTTAACTCAATCGCGGTAGGCGCAACTACTACAGGGCCGGCCGGTGCCGGCCCTTTGATTTTTCTGCACCCGTTCGGGCCCGCTTTTCGTGAGTACTGCCGCGTTGGGGTGGGTTAAAGCAATGTGCCCCCCGCCGAACATGCAGCGACGCCGGAGCAGCCTCGACACGATGGCGAGGACGAGCCGACCCGCGTCCTGATCGTCGAGGATCACCGCGTCGTGGCGGAGGGCCTGTCCGCGCTCATCAACGACCAGGCCGACATGAAGGTCGTCGGGAACGTAGGCACCGTCGCCGAGAGCGTGACCGCGGCGACCGAGCTCAACCCCGACATCGTGCTGCTCGACTTCCACCTGCCCGACGGCACTGGTCCGGACGCGGCCGCGGCGATCCGAGGTGTGCGTCCGGCGGCGAAGATGATCTTCCTGACGCGCGAGGACACCGAGGGGGCGCGGTTCGCCGCCGTGCAGTCGGGCGCCAGCGCGTTTCTGCACAAGTCGAGGGCCGCGGCCGAGGTGGTGGCGGCGATCCGGGACGTCGCCCGCGGGAAGATCCTCATCACGCCGCGTACCATCGCCACGCTGCTCGCCAAGCGACGCGCCCTTGAGGCCCAGCTGGAACGGTTGACCCCGCGCGAGAAGGAGGTCCTCAGGCTGATGGCCGAGGGCCATCCGAGCCGGGCGATCGCCGCCCAGCTCGGGATCAGCTACACCACCGTGCGGACACACATCCGCAGCCTGGGCAGCAAGCTGGCGGTCCACTCCAAGCTCGAGGCCATCATCAAGGCCCGCGAGCTCGGGTTGATCAACTAGCGGGTTTCGGGGCGACGGCCCGGCGCCGGCGCTGCCGCTGCCGGTGGGGGAGGTACGATCGGTCGCCCACCCATGGGGCCGGCGGCGCCGACAGCAACTGGGCGATCTGGTTGAGGGTCGTCGCGTATTTGGAGCGAATCGCGGCGAACTTCTGCCAGTGCGCGTCGCCGTCGTGCGCCTGGTAGCCGGCCGCCTTCAATCGCTCGATCGCCGCCGCGTATTCGCTCCGCTCGATGATCGGGTCGGGAGTCTGCTGGAAGCGCAGCAGCCACGCGATGTCCTCGACGAAGTGGTTGCCGATCGTCAGCATCAGCTTCGCCGCGCCCGCGGAAGGCTGGCCTTCCATCGAGCTGATGACGAGCGCGCCCGCATCCATGACGGCGCCAAATGAGTTGATCCACGCCTCGTTGTCATGGCTGGATCGGAAATAGATGAGCAAGGGGTACGCGAGGTGACTCTCCAGGACCATCGCCGACCACGCTCGCCACTCGTCGAAAGTCTCCTTCAACGCCCCGTCCATGCCTGGCGCCGCTGCCGTCTCGAGCAGCTGCAACGCGGACGCGGGCGCCCCCGCGAGCGCATCGAGGGCGACCACTTTCTCCTCGCGCTCGCGGAACGAGCCGTACAGCTCGAACAGCAGTGTGATGGCGAGGGCGGCGATGCCGACGCCGCTCGCGCTCTCGAAGAAGATCACCGCTCGGGCCAGCCCTTCTTCGGGGACGAAGTCGCCATATGCGAGCGGCACCAACGTCGTCGCCGAGACGTAGAACGAGGTCAGGAAGTCGTTGAGGTGTGGCCGGAACTCGTCGCGGACCGCGTCGATGATCAGGCCGTAGCCGACGATCAGGGAAAAACCCCAGATCGCGAACAGGACGAGCAGGCCGAGGGGGCCGGGCAGGACGACGGACTGAAACAGGTCGTACGCGGTCACCGCCAGCAGGACGAATCCCAGGCACAGCTCCGGCACGCTCAAGGGATCACCACCACCTCAGTCCGCGGTGCCCGGTGTCTGCGACAGGCCCTTCCTCTGGAGAAGGTCCAGGATCTCGCGCTGCTGCCGCAGCATCTCCCGCTGCTGTTCGAGCATCTTCAGCTGCTGCACGTTGATCGCGTGCAGCGTCGTGAGCGTGATGTGGTCCGCCTCGGCGCGCGCGTCCTGGCTCGCGGAGATCACGTTCTGGCCGACGATGATGATGGGAAGCAGCACCAGCTGTAAGAACGACTGGCTGAGCCACGCGATTCCGACGTAGGTGTCGCCGGTGAGGAATGCGTGCAACGCCTGCGGGAACGAGACCAGCGAGATGAGCACGAAGACATAAGCCGCCCACATGGTGCCCACCGCGCGAGTGACGTGGACCGCAAGCCAGCTGTTGAACCTCCCGACCGAACCCCCGCCGTGGATGGCGGGCGCCACAGACCGGGACGTGATGAGGCGCGGCTTGTGCTCTGCGGGCGACTCCTTCGCGGCTGCGAACGCCGCGCGGTGCTCCCTGCTGCTGATCCGGCGCTCGTGCCTGGGCTCGTCCGTCTTCGTCGACTCCATCCCGAGGCATAAACCTAAGACAATTGGCTGCGTGTCGAACGAGGTATTTGAAGCTGCGCGGACGATTCTGGCGGTGCGGGAGTTCGAGGAGCGGCCGGTGCCGGACGACGTCCTCGGCCGAATCCTGGAGGCGGGCAGGCTCACCGCGAGCGCGCGCAACGGACAGCCGTGGCACTTCGTGGTCGTGCGCGAGCGCGACGGGCTGCGCAAGCTCGGGTCCCTGGTGCGCACCGGCCCGTACACGGCAAACGCGGCCGCCGCGATCATCGTCGCTTACGAGAAGTCGACCGGGCAGTACGGCCTCTCGGACGCCAGCCGCGCCATTCAGACGATGCTGCTGGTCGCCTGGGGCGAGGGCGTCGGCTCCAACTGGACCGGCTTTGGGGGGCTCGAGAACGTCCGCGAGGAGTTCGCCATCCCGGAGGCGTACGACGTGCTCGCGGTCGTTCCCCTCGGCTATCCCCGGCGCAAGATCTCCGGAAAGAAGAAGCGGAAGCCGCTCAGCGAGGTCGTGTCAGCGGAGCGCTTCGGACAGCCTGTCGGCTGATCCGAAACGGCGCGTCGAGGACCGCGAACAAGACCAGGCCGATCGCGGTCGCCCCGAGCAGGTACCAGGGCCATGGACCGAGCACGTCCAGCAGCGTCGCGCTCGGGGGCTTGGCCCGGAGGTACATGTAGTCGGCGCCCGTGATCGCATCCACCACGCCGACCAGGGCGACGTACGCGAGCGTGACGGCCGCGATCCTCAGCAGCGAGCCTGGCCGGGGATGGATGCGAAGGCCGACCACCAGCAGAAGCGCCGACGCCACGACGCCGCCATGGGCGATGTAGTACTGGAAGTAGGGATAGCTCGGAAAATGCTGGGGCAGGTCAGGCGTGAGGAGCGCCTGGAGGGTTCCCGCCAGGCCCCAGAAGTAGGTGACCTCGACCAGCAGCGGCGCTCGAGCCCACAACGCCGCGGCGGTGACGAAGATCGCGACGTCGCAGAGCTGCAGCGGAAGCGACTGAGCGAGCACGCTGCCGGGCTGTCCCCCGGCCAGCAGGTACACCCACCAGCTCACCTCGTCCAGGACCAGGACCAGGGCAAGCACCTTCAGCCAGGGCCCCGGCCCGCGTCGCGCGAGCACGACGAGGACCGCGGTCGCGACCGCGATCACCACCACCGCGCCGACGTGCTCGGTCGCGACCAGGCCGCTCATCCGCAGTCCGCGTCCGGTTCGTCACATTCCGGCTTCACGCCGAAGCGGTGGAACCGAGAACGATTGCGCGCGAACCGGCTGTAGAAGGCTTCCTCCATCGCGGCGATCGGCCGGACCCGGTAGAGCGCCGCGAGGGCGCGCCAGCCGCCGCCGACCTCATCCAGCACGCGGTTGATGGCGGCGGCGCCTTGCAGCCTGCCGCCGCTGGGGTCGACAGTCCAGGCGGCGCGGTCGACCTCCTCTCGGGTCAGCCCGAAGCGCTCCAGCACACCGGGCTTCTGGTTGGCGACGGCCAGCACACGGCCGGCCTGGTCGCGCCGGCGGACCCAGCGCGCCATCCGCGTTCAAACGCCTCAAGTCCCGTCGAAGAGAAGGACGAGCGGGTCCGCTATGCGGACACTATCCCAGGATCGGGCGCCGCCTTCTGATCCTGACCACCGCGAGCAGCCCCATGAGGACCGCGGTGGCCGCCAGGATCGACCTGACCTCGACGCTTATCGGGTCGGCCGGCCCGACCGCGGCCGTATACGGAATCCAGGCCGCGAACAGGACGACCCACATGACCAGGTTGACGACAGTGAGCACGCGCACGGGTTCACCCCGTAAACGCCGAGGCGCGCCCGGCTCCTCGGAAAAGTCGCCCATCCCCTCGCCATCGGCGAGGTACTTCCCCATGAATGGGGAACAGAGGCGCCGCCACATGGCGACGCCTCTCGAGGAAGGGAAACGTGTCAGCCCATGGCGGGGCGCCTGACCCCTTCGGCCTCCATCGGCTCCTGCTCGTCGTACTCCACAGTGTGGTCGAGCGCGGACCGCTCTTTCAGCAGGGCCGTGGCGATGAAACCGATCACGCAGCAGGCAAGGATGTAGACGCTGATCATGTAGGCGTTCTTGGCGGGAAGCGGCGAGAGCACCTTCCAGGGTCCGATGAACAGAAATCCCGTCCAGATCCCGAGAGCGATGCTCGGCGCCGGACCACCGGCGATGATCGAGGCGAACTGGTAGCCGAGCGACGCGCCGCTGTAGCGCAACCTCCCGGTGAAGCTCTCGGCGATCAGGGACGCCTGGGGCCCGTACTGCATGTCATGCGGGATCAGCGAGACCGCGATCGCGATGAACACGATGATGGGAACGGCTGTCGCGTAGAGGCCGAAGTAGACGAATCCCCACACCGCCATCACCGCGATGCCGAGCATGTACATCGTCTTCCGGCCGATCACGTCGGAGAGATAGCCGAACAGCGGGATCGTGATGAACGAAACGAGGCCCGCGACGCTCACCGCCCACGTCAGGAAGGGCTTGTCGAGCTTGGTCGCGGCCGCGCCGAAGGTGAAGACAAAGACGGTGAAGAGGTAGAACGGCGCCTGCTCGGGCAAACGCAGCAGGGCGCTGAGGATGATCTCCCGCCAGTTGCGCCGCACGACTTCCGTGACCGGGCGCTGCTCGAGGCGGTTCTGCTCGGCGAGGGCCTTGAACACCGGGGTCTCGAGCACGCCGAGGCGGATGTAGAGACCGATTGCAACCAGCACGATGCTGAGCAGGAACGGGATTCGCCACGCCCACGAGTCGAAGGTCGCCGTCCCGGCGAGGGTCACCGTCACCGCCGTGATGCCGTTGGAAAGGACGAGGCCGATGGGGACTCCGAACTGGGGCCAGCTGCCCAGCCAGCCCTTTCGCTTGCGGCTGCCCCATTCCATCGACATCAGCACCGAGCCACCCCATTCGCCGCCCACGCCGATGCCCTGGCAGGCGCGAAGGACGACCAGGACGACCGCCGCCCACAACCCGATGCTCGTGTAGGTGGGCATGACGCCGATCAGGAACGTGGCGATCCCCATGACGAGCAGCGTTGCGATCAGGGTCGCCTTGCGGCCGATCCGGTCGCCATAGGTGCCGAACAGCCAGGCGCCGATCGGGCGGGCCAGGAAGCCCACGAAAAAGATCGCGTAGCTGTTCAGTGTCCCGGCCAGGGCGTCGGACTTGGGAAAGAACAGGTGCGGGAAAACGAGCCCGGCCATCGTGCCGAAGAGGAAGTAGTCGTACCACTCGATCGAGGTCCCGACGGTGCTGGCCACCACCGCCTTCAACATGTTCCGCCGCCGTTCCTCGGGCGGCATGGCAGACAACGCAGCGGTTCCTGCGGTACTCGACATACTCACATCCCCCCAGATGAAGCTGGATAAAGCCCCTACAGCTACTTAATTCTTTAGCACTTTTTGAGATTTTTTGCTCAGCCAGGCCGCCTCGGCCTCCCCGATCGGGGTCGACGGGGGCCCATTACGGAAGGGCCAGATCTCCTCCGCGATCCGGCGCCAGTTGGCGGTCGCGTCCAGGCTGCCCAGCACGGCGTAGAGGCCCAGGTTGATCCGCTGCATGATCACGTAGGCCCGCGGCACGTCCGAGTACGGCGCGAGCGGGCCCCGGGCGTCGAAGAACCGGCGCACGATCGCGGAGGCGTACGCGGGCGTGATCGTCATCGGCGCGTCCCGGAGCACGGTCCCGTAGAACTGGCCGAACCGGTCGACCACCGTCTGGGTGGGCACCGGCGCTCCCGGCCTGAGAAAGCCGGCGCGCTCCAGGGCGGCCCGAAAGGCCTCGTAGTCCTGCTCGAAGACGAGGAAGCGCACGGCGTCGATCAGGGGCGCCAGGTCGTCGTCGGTGAAGAGCTTGGTGAGGCCGAAGTCCAGGAACGTGACCCGGCCGCCGCGGTGGAACAGGTAGTTGCCAGGGTGCGGGTCGCCGTTGAAGGCATGCAGCCGGTACAGGCTGCGAAACACGAACCGGTGGATCGTCTCCGCGGCGAGGTCTTTCTCGTGCTGGTCCCAGCCGGCCAGCTCGTCGAACTCGGCGCCGTAGACGAGCTCGCTCGTGAGCACGCGCGAGGTGCTCAGCTCCCGGAGCACGTGAGGCACCCGGATGTACGGGTGGCCGTCGTAGTAGCCGGCGAACAGCTCCTGGCTCTCGGCCTCGCGGATGTAGTCGACCTCCTCCCGGAGCCGGTCGCCGAGCTCCTCGACCAGCGACCGGGTGTCGAGACCGGGAAACGCGGCGCCCACGATTCGCCTGAGCAGCCCCACGTTGCGCAGGTCCGAGGTGATGCTGCGCGCGATGCCCGGGTACTGGACCTTGACCGCGACCGCGCGGCCGTCGTGCGTGATCGCCCTGTGGACCTGGCCGATCGATGCGGCCGCAAATGGCAGCGGGTCCCACTCGGCGAAAACCCGCTCGGGCGGCCCGCCAAGCTCCTCGGCGATGACGGCCGCGGCGAGCGCCGGGGTCATGGGCGGCGCCCTGTGCTGCAGGCGCGACATCGAGGCGCGAAAGGTCGCCGGCATGTCCTCGTAGATGTAGCTGGCCATCTGGCCGAGCTTCATCAGCACGCCCTTCATCGCGCCCAGCTCTTCCGCGACCTCGTCCGCGGAGCGCAGCGCCAGGTCGTGCCGCAGCTCGCCCCGGCGCTCGACCGACGCGAACAGCAGCCTCGGCGAGCGCGCGACGTAGCGCCCGCCGATGCGCAGCGCGAGGCGGGCGAGGGCTGCGCCGCGGCCGACCCGGGATACCCGGACGGCCGAGGTGGATGCGCTCAAGCCCGGATGCGGAGCTCGAGGCGCTGCCGGGCCTCGAGCACGCCCGGGAGGGACTCGAAGGCGAGGTCGAGCGCGCCGAGCAGCTGGCGCACGGGCTCGCGTTCCATCAACTCGGCCGGAGGCGCGGGAAAGCCGTACATCTCGCGCGCCCATTCGGGAAGCGTGCCCACAGCGATCTGGCCGAGGTCGCGCCAGAGGTCCCGCATCTCGTCCTCGAGGTCGGGCGGATCGAGCACGATCGCGATCGCCTCTTTCGCCGCCGGGGTCGCCTGCCGGAGCTCGACTGTCTCGATGTACCGGCGCAGCGAGTCGACCGTGGTCGGGACGTCCTCGCGAGGCACGCCGACGATCTCGGCGGACCGCACCATCTCGGCCACGTAGCGGTCGGCGCCGTCTGGCTCGAGGCTCCGGCCGTACCGCTGGACGACGGTGACGATCGATTCGACCATGCCGGCATGCACCCACAGCAGCAGCGCCGGGTCCTCAGCGCTGTACGGCAACCCGGTCTGCGGGTCGACGCCACGCACATGGACGTGGATCCTGCGCACCGCCGCGGCGGCCGCCAGCGCTGAGGCGGTGTCGCCGTAGGTCGTGGTCAGCAGGTAGCCGCTCGTGGCCGCGAGCCGGCCGAAGGGGTCTTGCTTCCAGGTGCTGTGCTGGGCGACACCGGCCATCGCCAGCGGGTGCAGGGCCTGGACCATCAGCGAGCGCATGCCCGCGAGGGGGAAGCACCGGTCGCGGTTGACGCGCCAGACGATGCTCTTCGGGCCGAAGAGGCCGTCGTCGGCCGGGTGCTCGGGCACCGCCCGCAGGTAGATGCGCGCCAGCGGCTCCAGGGGACTGAGCCGGCGCGCTGCCTCCATCGCATCGCCACGATACCGAGACGGCGGATAGTCTGGACTGTCCACACTTTTGGGCCCGGACACCGCAGGATAGTCCGGACTATCCGGGGTCAGGCCAGGACTTCTTGCCGGTGCGAGAGATGCTCGATCGCCTGGGAACGGATCTCTTCGAAGCCCCCGTTCAGGCCCTTGCGCAGGATCCGGGCGCAGGCGGCGGCGGAGTACAGCCGCGGCACGAAGACGAAATCGGCGCCCTCCTCGTAGAAGCGCAACGCCTGGGGAATGTGGTCGGAGGTCAGCACCACGCGCGCGTTTGGAGCATGGGTGTGGACGCTGTTCATCAGGCGCAGGTTGCTCGTCCCGCGCAGCACGTCGTCGGTGATGCTCGAGACGACCAGCTGGGCGTGCTCGACGCCGGCGTGGCGCAGCGTGTCAGCGTGCGCGATGTCGCCGTAGACGCACTTGATGTTCCGCCTCCGCAGCTCCCGCATGACCGTCGGGTTGAAGTCGATCACGAGGATCTTGTCGATGAACTGCTTTGCCTCCTCGACCGAGCCCTCGTGCTCGAACTCATAGAGGATGGAGCTGGCGTCCCGGAAGAAGCCGAGGAAGATCACCGGCTGATGGACCGCGGCCTCCTCGTCGCGGCCCGCCGCGGAGTCGAGGTCCTTAAGCCCCAACGCCTTGAAGCCGGTCGCCAGCAAATGCTGGATCCAGTGACTGGCGTTGATCATGTAGGTGGAGACGACCGAGGTCACCGCGAACGAGATGATCACGACCGTCAGCACATCCTGGTTGATCTGGTGCAGCGTCACGCCGAGCGACGCGATGACGATCGAGAACTCGCTCACCTGGGCCAGGTTGATCGCGGGGACGATGCTCGTCCGCAATCCCAGCCGGAGCGCGTAGAGGATTGGCACGACCACAACACGGCTCACGATCACGAAGACGGATGCAGCAAGCGAGAGCTCCAGCACCTGGATGCTCGGGATCGTGATCTGCATCCCTAGCGCGACGAAGAAGAGGGTGACGAAGAAGTCGCGGATGCTGACCGCCTTGGCGGCCACGTCCACGTTGTAGGGGAAGGTGGAGAGGCTCACGCCCGCGATCAGGGCGCCCATCTCCCGCGACAGGCCGATCAGGCTCGCCGCGCCGGCGAGGAAGAAGCACCAGCCGAGGGCCGAGACGAGCACGAGCTCGGGCGCCTTGGCCACCGTCCGGAACAGGTAAGGAAGCGCGTACTTGGCGAGCGCGAAGCCGGCGACCACGAGCACAGCGCCGCGCCACAGCGAGCCGAGGAGAGGGACGAAGTTCGGATTCAGGATGTTCGGTTGGACCGCAAGCATCCCCACCGCCCACAGGTCCTGGATGACCAGCACGCCGAGGGTGATCCGGCCCGGCAGCGTGTCGAGCTCGAACTTGTCGTTGAGGATCTTGACGACGACCAGGGTGCTCGACAGGCTCATGCACGCGGCCAGGTAGAGCAGCGCGTAGTTGCCGGCCGAGTTGCCGACACCGAGCAGAGCGAAGAAGCCGAGCCCAAGCGCGGCACAGATCGGGACCTGCAGAGCTCCCGTCAGGAGCACCGCCGGTCCGCCCGACGCCATCTTCCGCAGGTCGATCTCGAGCCCGATGACGAACAGGAGCAGGATCAGCCCGATCTCGGCGACGGTGCGGATGCTCTCGTCGTTGGTGATCCAACGCAGCCCGATGTGCGGGCCGATGATCACGCCCGTCGCGAGGTAGGCGATGATCAGCGGCTGCTTGAAGCGCCAGGTGACCGCGGCGATCAACGCCGCCGCGCCGACGCATATGCCGATGCTCGATAGGAGGTCGGTCGGAACGTTCACCGGCTCACGTGGAGCAGGTCGATCAGCTGGTCGACGAGCTGCCCATTCGGTGCAGTGGCCTCTTCGAGATCGCCGGCAGGGTGCAGCAACCGTCCCATGCCCCGCGACCGTGTGTTCTGGCCGATGCGCGGCCCGCCCGGACCGATCGGGAAGAGCGACACCGTCACACCCTTTCCTTTCATCTCCTCGGCGAGGGCGTTGGTGAACGCCGCCAGGGCGGCGGAGCACGAGTCGTACGCGATCGTCAGCGGCGAGACGACGCCGACGCTCACGGCGTTGACGATGTGGCCGGAGCCGCGCGCGGCCATGTGGGGCACGAGCGCCGTCGTGGTGCGGACCGCGCCCAGCAGGTTGGTCTCGATGACCCAGCGCCAGTCACCGGTCTTGATGCGCTGCAGCGGGCCCTGCAGGAAGACCCCCGCCATGTTGAGGAGGATGTCGACCTGACCCATCGCCTTGATGGCATCGCCGGCCATGGAGGCGACGGAGCGGTCGTTCCGCACGTCGGTGGGCAGGGCGAGGGCCGCGTCAGAGCTGCCGAGGTGCAGGATCTCCCCCACCGTCCGCTCCATGCGGGCGTGGTCGAAATCCGCGATCACGATCCGCGCCCCCTGGAGGGCCAGCGCTTTGGCGGCGGTCCTTCCCATCCCGCTGGCACCGCCCACGACCACCGCCACCTTGCCCGACAGGGCGCCGCGCGGAAGTGGGTCGTCGGCGGCCATCACGTCGGGCATTCTATTGATCGGGCTTGTTCGTTCAGCCGTCAAAGCCGGCGCAGGAACGGGATCCGCGGCGCCACTGCGTAGTTGAGCTGGATGAGCACGATCAGGCCGATGCTCAGGCGCGTGTCCACGAAGCACAGCACGGTGGCCGCGAGATAGAGCCCCTGGGCGGTGTACACCCGGCGGCGGACGGCATGGATGATGATCGTGCGCCGGGCTTCGTTGAATAGATGGGTCCGAGCCGCGTACTCGGCGCCGGCGAGGATCAGGACGCCGAGGACCAGGATGTTCAGCCAGTATTCGACGAGGGCGATCCGCGACTGATAGAAAGCCGCCAGCAGGGCCGTCGAGAACGGCACGAGCGTGACGAACAGCAGGAACGCGAGGTTGATCCAGGTGTAGTCGCGATCGGAGCGTTCGACCTGGCTGAGCTGCGTCTGCTGGCCGACCCAGAAGATGCCCAGCGTCAGGAAGCTCATGAAGTACGTGACCACGCCCGGGAGCAGGTGCACCAGGGCCTTCCACAGGTCGGAGTCGGTCCTGACCTCGTTCGCGGCCGGCACCGCGAGGGTCAGCACGAGGATGGTCATGCCCACGGCGAAGATCCCGTCGGAGATCCCGGCGAGGCGGTGGATGCTTGCGCCGGCGATCTCGTTGTAGTAGGTGCTCTGGCTGGACGGCTCGGCCACGCGTAGATTGTCGCGGCATGCCGACGCCTCGCAACGTGACGTTTTTCGAGACGGCCGCCGACCTGCGCGCGTGGTTCGAGGCGAACCACGCCTCCGCGACCGAGCTGTGGGTCGGCTACCACCGCAAGCGGACCGGAAGGCCGTCGGTCAGCTGGCAGGACGTGGTCGACCAGGAGCTCTGCTTCGGCTGGATCGACAGCGTCCGCTACTCGCTGGGCGACGACAGCTCGGCACAGCGCATCACGCCGCGCCGCAAGGGCAGCGTCTGGAGCGCCATCAACATCAAGCGCTTCGAGGAGCTGGAAGAGATGAGCCTTGTCCACCCCAGCGGCCGGGCGGCGTTCGCGAAGCGCGACGAGTCGCGCTCCCGAATCTACTCCTACGAGAACCGGTCACGAGGCTTCGACGCAGCGACCGCGGCTGCCTTTCGCAAGCGCAAAGCCGCGTGGAAGTTCTTCGAGGCCCAGCCGCCGTCCTATCGCGCGACGGCGGCGTTCTGGGTCATGAGCGCGAAGCGCGAGGAGACGCGGCAGCGGAGGCTCGCTTTGCTGACCGAGCACTCGACGAAGGGGCAGCGGCTGCCACAGTTCGTGAGCCCTTCGCGTCGCGCTCCTTCACGCGAGCCCTGACCAGCGACTTGATCCTGGCTATCGGCAGGGGCTCGTCGAGCGGGAAGCGCAGGGTCGACGCCCCGTACAGGTACTTCTCCAGTCCCTTGGCGTCGCCGGCGGGATAGAGTGCGACGTGCTTCGCATGTCCGCCGAAGTAGACCATGCGCGTCGGGTAGAAGTAGCCGACGATGCCGTAGCTGATCCTCTCCTCGGCCTTCGGGGCCGCCTCTTTGATAACGGCCCGCAGCTGGCGGAGGTGCGGCTGCGCCGCTTTGGGCGCAGCCGCGATGTAAGCGTCGACTGAGTTCCTGGTCATTTGCCGGGCTTCATCTCGTCGAGCAGCTCGGCCAGCCGCTCCATCGACTCGTCCGCGCCCGACTCCATGCCCGAGGCGACCATGCCGTCTCGGTCCATGACCGACTGAAACACGATCTGGACCGTGATCCTGGTCTTGTTGCCGACTGGCTCGAAGGCCGCGGTCTGCAGCGCCACGTGCCCCGGGACTCCGAGGTACTCGAAGGTCTGGCAGATCCGCTCCGGCGTCACCACGTCGTGGTTGACGCCTCGGAACGCGTGCCGGCTTCCATCCTCGCCTACGTGCGCGACGCTCCACTCGCCTCCTGGCCTGGACTCGAACTTCTCGATGTCGGCCCTGTAGCGACGCGGGCCCCACCACCGCGCGAACAGCTTCGGGTCGGTGTAGGCCTTGAAGACCAGCTCTCGCGGCGCGTCGATGACCGTGGTCGTCGTGATGTCCATCTTTCCGGGCTCGATCACATACTCAGTCTTGGGCATCGTCTTTTCTCCCTGCGTCGTCATGTCGATTCTTCTCCTCTTGAATGAGATCCTGCAGAACATCGTCGAGGCGCTGGAAGCTCTCGTCCCAGAAGCGCCGGTACTCCCCCACCCAATCAGACGCCTCCTTGAGGCGCCCGCCCTCGAGGCGGCACGGCCGCCACTGCGCGTTGCGGCTCTGAGTGATCAGGCCGGCGCGCTGCAGCACTTTCAGGTGTTTGCTGATGCCGGGCAGGCTCAGGTCGAACGGCTTGGCCAGCTCCGTGACCGAAGCCTGACCCTCGGCGAGACGGGCCAGGATCGCTCGCCGCGTGGGGTCGGCGAGGGCTGCAAACGTGACGCTCAGGGGATCGGAAGTCATCGTATTTATCTACCTGGCTAATTAACTACTCGGTAGAATACCGCCCGGTCAGGCTCTTGTCAAGGGCCTCGGGGCGGTGATCAGGAGCGCGGCGAAGAACGCGCCCGCGACCAGGATCACGACTCCCGCACCTGCGGCGACCGCGAAGCCGTGCACGATCCCGGCGGCTCGAGCGCCGGTGAAACCCGCGCTCGCAGCGATCGCGATTGCGTTGAGCAGGGCGGCGCCTAGAGAGCCTCCGACCTGTTGGGCGGTGTTGACCGTCGCCGAGGCGATCCCAGCCTCGCGGGGCTCGATCCGCTGGGTCGCCGTGCTGAAGGCGGCAACCATCACGCACGAGGTGCCGACGCCGAGCAGGACCTCGGCCGGCAGCACCAGCGTCGGGTAGGAGCCGTCGGCCCGCAGCTGGGTCAGCCAGGCCATCCCGGCCGCAGCCACGAGCGCGCCCGGCGCCATCAGCACGCGAGGCGCGACGTGGGGCATGAGCCGGCTCGCGATCAGCCACGAACCGGCCTGGGAGGCGACGGTCATGGGCAGGAACCCGAGGCCCGCCTGCAGCGGGGTCAGACGCAGGACGACCTGCATGAAATACGTGAGAAACAGAAACGCCCCGAACATGCCGGCGATGGCGCAGATCACAGTCAGGTAGACACCCGCCCGGGTGCGGTCGTTGAGGATGCGGAGGGGGAGCAGCGGCGCCGGCGTCCGCGCTTCCCGGACCACGAAGAGCGCAAGCAAGACCGCGCTCAGCGCGCCAAAAGGCAAAGATGCGCGGGCGCAAGCGTAGACGAGGGCGGCGAGGCCGGCCGTGGCCAGCAGAGCCCCGACGACGTCGACCTGGAAGCGGTCCCTGCGTGTGGAATCCGGCACGGCAAACCAACCGCCCGCGGCGGCCGCCAACGCGATCGGCAGGCTGGCGTACAGGCACCAGCGCCACGTGAAGTACTGGGTCAGCGCACCGCCGAGCAGCAGTCCGATCGCCGCCCCGCTGCCGGCGATCGAGCCATAGACCGCGAACGCGGTCGCCCGCTCGCGGGCCTCGGTGAATGTGACCGCGAGCAGCGAGAGGGCAGCCGGTGCCAGCAGCGCGGCGAACGCGCCCTGCATCGCGCGGGCGGCGACGAGGACCGCAAAGCTGGGCGCCGCGCCGCCCACGGCGGACGCGATCGCAAACCCGAACAGCCCGACCATGAAAGCTCGCTTGCGGCCCGCGATGTCGGCGATCCGGCCGCCGAGGAGAAGCAGGCCCGCGAAGGACAGGGAGTAAGCCGTGATCACCCACTGGCGGTCGGCGTCAGAGGCGCCGAAGGCCGCCTGCGCCGACGGTAGGGCGATGCTGACGATGGTGGCATCCAGCGCGATCAGCAGCTGCGCCAGCGCGATGAAGCCGAGCGCCAGCCAGCGTCGATTGGGCGCGGCCGCCTGCGTCGACGCGACCGCGTTCATGCAGGGCGCACCGCGCGCAAGGTGGGCACGGCCGCTATGAGCGCGATCGCAACCGCCACCACCACCGCCGTGATCGAACCCACCAGGCCGGGCTTGACGGTCATGTCGAAGACGACGCCGAGCGCGATGCCGGTCCGGGCGAGCCACGAGATGGCGGCCGCACTCGGGGCCATCCGGCCGCGCATGACGCTGATGCCCGTGTACGCTCCGACCGCGGCGATCAGGACATACGACACCAGCCCGACACCGGCCCAGGGGGCCCATCCCGGGCCCGTCGCCGCCATGTAGAGACCCGAATACAAGCTCATCGGTCTTACCTCCAACCAGCCTTCTGTCTGGAAACTTTAGTGACTATAACTATTATGCGACTAAAGCTATTTCGGCTACCATGGGAGCGTGGCGACAGCCGGGCTGCGAGAACGGAAGAAGCAGCAGACGCGCCAGGAGATCTTCGAAGCCTCGCAGCGCCTCTTCGCGAAGCATGGCTTCGAAGCTGTGACCGTGGCGGCGATCGCGCGTGCGGCCGATGTCTCGGCCATGACCGTCTTCAACTACTTCCCGACCAAGGAAGACCTCTTCTACGCGGGCATGCAGTTCTTTGAGGAGCGACTCGTCCAGGCCGTACGCGACCGAACACATGGCGAGAGCGCGCTCAAGGCTTTTCGGCGGCGGGTGCTGGAAGGTGCGGAAAACCTGGCTGTGAAACAGCGGATCGACGCCATTCTCACCGCGGGCCGGGCGATGGCCTCGAGCCCGTCACTCCGGGCGCGCGAGCGTGAGATCGTCGACGAGTTCACACGCGGGCTGGCAGAGGTGCTCGCCGAGGAGACTCGATCGAGTCCGGACGACGTCGAACCGCTCCTCGCCGCGGCGATCTTGATGGCCGCGCATCGTGCCCTGGTGGCGCATACCCGGGCACGGGTCGCGGCCGGCCGCCGCGGGGCGGAGCTGGTTGAGGACTTCCGCAAGCAGGGGCGCCGCGCTTTCGGCCGTCTCGAACGCGGCCTGGGCGACTACGCGATCAGGGCCTGACCTTGAGCGCCGCCTTGAGGTCCGAAACCCCGAAGTAGGCGTTGAGCTTTCGCGCGCTCCCGGCCGAGCCGGCGTAGACAAAGGTGATGTTGACGCCGGCCTTGCCGAGCTTCGAGGCGAAGCGGCCGAGCGAGCCCGGCGAGTCCGAGAGGGTGACTGCGAGGACTTCCTCCTCAGCCGCCTGCCAGCCCTGCTTGGCGAAGACCTTCCTGGCTGCGGCCGGCTTGTCGACCACCATCCAGATCATTCCGCCGCCATCCTGCGTGGCCGCGCACAACCCGACGATGTTGACCTTCTTCTCGCCCAACGCGGTCGCAATGTCTCCGAGCATCCCCGGCCGGTCGGCGACCGAAAGCGTCAGCTGCTTGGCCCTAGGCATCGCTGTCCTCCTCGTCCAAAAACGGCCCTTTGGGCGGTAAGTCTAGGCTGCCAGGGCTTCCGAGCCGACGCGCAGCCCCAGGCCGACCAGCACGGCGCCGAGCAGACCATCCATCGTCTTCCTCACCGTGGACAGCCCGAGCCATCGTCGCATCCGTTCCACGGCGAACGCGTACGCGGTCAGCCATGCGAGCGTCAGAAGGCAGAAGTTGAAACCGAGCGCCAGCAGCAGGATGAAGCTCGGGTGCGGTCCCGCGAACGGAGGCAGGAGGCTGACGAAGAACGCAACCATCTTGGCGTTCGAAAGGTTGCTGAGATAACCCTGGGCGAAAGCGCCGCGAGCTCCGGCCGCCCCTGCCCCTGCGGCCCTGCCCCATCGGCGCCTGACGGCGCCACTTCCCCATAGATGGGGAAGACGAGCCTCCTCCCCACGAATGGGCGGGAGACTCCTGAGCAGGGACCGGGTTCCGAGGTAGATCAGGTACGCGGCGCCCGCCAGGCGGACAACGAAGAACAACGGTGCCGAGGCCATGAGCACGACCGCGAGTCCGGCGCCCGTGGCCACTGTCCATGTCGCCTGGCCCGCGGCCACGCCGAACGCGGTGGCGACGCCGGCGTGGCGCCCGCCGGCGAGCGTGTTGCGAATGGTCAGCGCGGTGTCCTGTCCCGGGGTGCAGATGACCGCCAGGGAGACGCCGGCGAAGGCAGCGTATTGGGCGAGCCCGAACACGCGCCCAGCTTACTCAGCCGGAGGCGTACGACCTGAGCGCCGCAGCCCTGCCGGTGCGGCGCAGCTTGTCCAGCGCCATGCGCTCCAGCTGCCGCACCGTCTCCCGGCTGGTCCCCATGCGCCGCGCGACCTCGTCGAGCGCCCGCTGGTGACCGTCCGTCAGGCCGAACCGGAGCTGGATGACGCGCCGCTCGCGAGGCGCCAGCACGCGCAGCACGTCGTCGACCCTGTCCTTCAGGTCGGCTTGCAGCGCCGCCGCGGCGGGCGACTCGGCGTTCGCATCCTCGATCAGGTGCCCGAGCTCGGTGTCGCCCTCTTCGCCGATCGGGGTCTCGAGCGAGACGGTGTCACGCGACGTCCGGCGAAGGGCTACGACCTCGACGGGCGTCAATCCCAGCTCCTCGCCGATCTCCTCGTCGGTCGCCTGGCGGCCGAGGGAGTCGCGAAGCCGGTCCGAGACGCGGATCAGCTTGTTGGTCTGGTCGCCGATGTGGATGGGAAGCCGGATCGTCCGTGCCTGGTCGCCGATGGCGCGCAGCACGGCCTGGCGAATCCACCACGTCGCGTAGGTGGAGAACTTGAAGCCCCGCCGGTGGTCGAACTTGGCGACCGCCCGCATCAGGCCGACGTTGCCCTCCTGGATCAGGTCGAGCAGAGGCATGCCTCGGCCCTGGTACTTCTTGGCGATGGAAACCACCAGGCGGAGATTCGCCTCGGTCATGTGGCGGCGCGCCGCATCTGACCCGGCCTCGATCTGCTTGGCGAGCTCGACCTCCTGCTCTTTGGTCAGGAGGGTGCCGCGGCCGATCTCTCGCAGGTAGGCGCCAAGCGCGTCGGCATCGGCCTCCGCCGGATCGGCTGCCGGTCGCGGACGCTCCTCGATTCCGGACAGCACGTCGCCGAGGGCGGGCGTGTCCTCGCCTGAGATCGCCCGGTCCGCACGGTCGGCTTCGTCAAGCCACGCTGACGCTGAGGATTGGACTTGCATGCACCTTTGATCTACCTCGTAAGGTGGTTTTTGAAACCAGGAATCAGGAGGTTTTGCCATGAAGATCGCCTGTGTGCTCGGCCCCAAGTTCGAGGACTCCGAGTTCAAAGATCCGTACGACGCCTTCCGGAAGGCAGGAAATGAGATCACGATCGTCGGCCTGGAGGCGGGCGCCCAGCTCGAGGGCGACAAGGGCAAGGTCAAGGCCACCGTCGACCGGTCGTTCAGAGATGTAAAGCCGGACGACTTCGACGCCCTCTTCATCCCCGGCGGCTCGAGCCCGGACAAGCTCCGCGCGCACGATGAGGCCGTCGCCTTCGTCGACAGCTTCATGAAGGCGGGCAAGCCTGTGCTCGCGATCTGCCACGGCCCACAGCTCCTGCTCACGGCCGCACAGCACAAAAACCACCGCATGACCGCCTGGAAGACGATCCAGGGAGACCTGAAGAAGGCGGGCGCCGACGTCGTCGACCAGGAGGTCGTGGTCGACCGCAACCTGGTCACCTCCCGCCAGCCGTCGGACATACCTGCTTTCATCAGGGAATCGCTGAAGGTCATGGAGCAAGTCCCCGCCCGCCGTTAGTCGCAATCTCCCCGCACCTCGATGACGTCGTGCTCGGGTGCGCAGGCCTTGTGGCCGCACACCCGGGCGCCCTCGTGGTAAGCGTGACGGCCGGCCGTCCCGGCCCTCATCCGCTGACGGAGTGGGACCGGCGGTGCGGTTTCAGCGAGGGAGACGATGTGGTCGGCCGGCGCCGCCAGGAGGACGAGATCGCGCTCGAGCACCTGGGCGCGTCGGCGCTGTGGCTGGACTTCCTCGACCGCCAGTACGCTGACGGCAAGCCGCCGGAGCGCGACGACGTGGCCGCGGCGATACGGGCCGCGGTCGACGGTGGCGAGCTCGTCGCCTCGCCGTTGGGGCTCGAGCACCCAGACCACCTGGTCACAGCGCAGGCGTGCTTCGACGTCGCACGCTCGCTGCCCTCGGTGCGCTGGATCATCTATGAGGACGCGATCTACCGGAGCACGCCGGGAGCCATGGAGGAGGTGGTCTCACGCCTGGCGGACGCGGGCTATAGCCTCCGGCCGCTGCAGGTGGAGAGTGCCGATGCCAAGCGCGCCGCGGTGACCTGCTACGCGAGCCAGGTACACGGCCTCGGCGGGCTCTTGGACGACGCTTATCAGCCCGAGCGTTACTGGGACCTGGTCATTAAGTGAGCTGGCTCACGTTCCAGGTCAAGACCGCCCGCCGGGCACAGCTGGTGGATATCACGGCGCGCGTCGCGGAGGCCGTCGAAAACGCGGGGGTGATTGACGGGACCTGCCACGTCTTCGTCCCACACACGACCGCCGGCGTGACCATCAACGAGGGCGCCGACCCCGACGTGGCCGCGGACATCGAGTCCCACCTGAGGGAGCTCGTTCCCAAGGAGGCTGCGTTCGAACACGCCGAGGGCAATTCGGACGCGCACATCAAGACAGTCCTTGTCGGGCCTTCCTGCATGGCCCCGGTGCGCGGCGGCAAGCTCGCGCTCGGCACCTGGCAGGCGATCTTCCTGTGCGAATGGGACGGTCCTCGGACCAGGCAGGTGGAGGTGGCCGTCTCCGCGGTCTGAGTGAGATAGATCACACGGCTCGGTAATTGCCACCCTTGCCGGATCAGCGTTTATCCGTCACTGTCTCCGTCGTGCCCGAACACGAGTATCGAGTCCGCATGATTCGCACCGGTGATGATGCCCGCGGCGGGATCCTGCACCTGGTGCGGGCCGGGGCGGAGGCGTCGCTGTGCGGGATCGCGCGATCGTCGCTTGGCCCGCCTGGAGAAGCAACCGAGGTCGTATGCGCAGACTGCATCGACTGGCTGAGGTCAGGGAGGACAGGTTCAGGACCGCTCAACAAGATCCCAGGCGGTAGAAAAACGTAGCGGGGGCGAGCTGGGGTCAGCCGACACCGCCGACGACGGCATCCGCCTCTTTGACGAGTCGGTCGGGATCCAGGATGACCAGCCCGCCCCGCCGCAGGTCGACAAGGCCCTCGTGCTTCAGGCTGCCCAGGGTGGTGGCGACCACCTCGCGCACTGAGCCGACCGCGATGGCAAGGTCCTGCTGTGTCCCCACGACGGTCTGGCCCACCCTCAAAGCACCTGACGCGGTCGCCCGGTCCACGATCGCGCAGACGACTCGCTGGCGCACCGTGGCGAACGCCCGAAGGTACATCGCCCGCTGCGTCAGATTCAGAACGGTGGTCAGCTCCTCGATCAAGGCCCACGCAAATGACGGCTCCGCGAGGGCTAGCTCCCTGATCCTTTCGGCAGCGACGAACAGCAGCTCGCTCTGCGCTATTGCCTGGACGCCCCTCGCAAGCACAGGCCGGCGAGGAGCGAACACGCCCGTCAGGTCCCCAGCCCTGAGGTAGCGCGTCGTCGCCTGACTGCCGTCGGGATAAGAGATGAACGAACGCAGCGTTCCATTCAGCACGATCGCGGCCTTCGGGGTCTCGTCGTAGCGCAGGCCGACGGAACCAGCCGGGTACTCCACACGCTGCGCGCCTCGGATGAGGGCCGCGACCAGCTCATCCGACAGCCGGCCGAGGATGCCACGACCGCGGGCGGAGTCGAGCCAGGCCGTCCCTGGCAGGGCCTCAGCGGCTGTTCTGTCCTCGAATTTAGTCACCTTTCATACTGGACTTTAGGCTACAGCTGGATAGGATTGCGTATCACAACTTACAGTGAAGCACACCACTGAAGGATTGCTGAACACTGCGGAGGCCGCGCGCTTCTTGCGTGTCAGCCAGGCGTCGATTCGGCGCTGGGCAGACTCAGGACGGCTTGCGGTAAGCCGGGTCGGCGGCCGCCGCGAACGGCGATTCAAGGAGTCCGACCTCCTGGCTTTGCTTGATGCCTCCCGAGATGCGCGGCCCGACGGCGTGGTCAGGATCGGCGGCGCGTCGGCGCCTGTCCCCGGACACCTCGCGACGTTCTACAGCACCGATGAAGGCGGGCTGCGATTGTCGGTGCCGTTCCTGGCAGACGGCATGAGGCTCGGACAGCCCTGTCTGCTCGTGGCCACCGAGCCGCTGCTCTCGCGGTACGTCGCGGCCCTTGGAGATCCTCCCGATGGGATGATCACTCCGATCCTTTTCGCCGGCGCGACCGCCGCGGAGGCCATCGCCGAGTGGGAGCGCCGCTTTTCGGAGCTCATCGCCGGCAGGGGTGCCCCGCTCCGCATCGTCGGCGAGATGTCGTGCGAGCGAACCATGTTCCGGTCCGAGGACGAGATGCTTCGGTATGAGGAGGCGTTCGAGCTGCTGTCGAAGCGCTATCCGGTGGTGGTCATCTGTCAGTACGACGCCCGTGAGTTTGGTGGCGTGGCGCTGCTGCGTGCACTGAAGGCGCACCCCGACCTCTTCGGGTTGCGGATCGGGACGTTCCTCAACTAGGCCCGCGGGCTAGTTGACAAGCTCCAGCTCACGGGCGGCCACCACCGTGTTCACAAGAGAATGCGTGCCGAGCTTGGCGCTGATCGACCGGACGTGGGTGCGGACGGTCGAGTAGCTGATCCCAAGCCGGTGGGCGACCTGGCGTGTCGGCACGCCGTCGGCCAGCAGCTGCAGCACCTCGCGCTCGCGCGCGCTCAGGCTCCCCCGCATGTGCTGGCGGTCCTTGCCTCGGCTGACGAGCCGGGCGATCATCGCGGGCGGGATGAGGCTTCCACCCTTGGCCACGTTCCTGATCGCGGCGATGACCTCGGACCCCGGGCTGGACTTCAGCACGTAGGCGCTGGCGCCGGCTTCGATCGCCGCCAGGCGGGCGTCATCGCCGCCGTCCCGGCTCAAGAACACAAACCTCGTGCTCGGAAAGATCTCGCGCATCGCCAGGGCGGCGTCGTGTCCCGTCCCGTCGTTGAGATGGAAATCCATGACGACCACGTCGGGTGCCAGCATGCGCGGCAGCGCCGCGGCGCCGGCGACCGAGGCGGCCTGGCCGACCACCGCCATGTCCCTCTGCCCGTCCAGCAGCAGTCCGAGGCTCTCGGAAACCAGCTGATGGTTCTCGACGATGACCACGCGGATCGGCCGGCGATGGCCATCCACGGAGATGATCGCGGGAGGCGCCTTCGGAGACTTGAGCTGGCTCATCGCCGGAGTCAGGAGAGCTCAGCCCGCCTCATCTGGTAACGGGCCTCAAGCTCTTGGACGACAGCCTCGACGTTGGGGCGATCTTCCGTCCGCGCCAGGCGCAGCCTCTCGCGGAACGTTCCGAGCCACCCGCAGATCTCTTCCAGGCTGTCAATCGCCGGGACATAGACCTGCAGAGATGGCAAAGGGGCCAGACCCTCCCTCCGGACCTTGGCCCCTTGCCCGGTCGTTGCCCCCCGGCGTAGTGAACTAGTCCTGCTGCTCCCTGCAGCCATGCCGACGTCACCATAGGAGGTCATACGCAACATTGGGGGTCTAAAAACCTGTGCCGAATTGGGGTGAGGGGTGTAGATTCGAGTCATGGAGGCCAGGGTGGAGCCGGAATTGAGCCGTGCCTGGAAGGACTTTCCGGGCGAGGACCTGACCACTTCGGTCCTGCCGGAGGTCGCGGGCTGGATCTCGATCTACGAGGAGATGGCCGCGGTCCTCCGCTCCGTGATCACCCGCGCCAACGGATCGCCCGAGGCCCTGGAGCTGCACCGCAACCTGGAGTGGGTCGAAGAGCGCCTCGGGCGATGGCGAGACCGCCACGCCGAGCTGGCGGGCGTCGTGATCGACCGCAAGGACCACACCCTGACCTACGCCGGCAAAGCGTTGCGACTGACCCGGCGTGAGGCCGACCTTCTCGACTTCCTCCTGCGCCACCCGCGCCGTCCGTTCACGAGCAAGCAGCTCGCGACCCTCGCCTGGCAGAACTCGCGGCTCTCCGACGCCCAGGTCCGGACCTACATCATGAGGTTGCGGAGCAGGCTTCGAGAGGTCGGCCTGGAAGAGGTGATCACGGTCGTCCGGAACCGTGGATACGGCATCACCGCGGGCATCGGCGTGGCCGAGACATGACCCAGATCGCGGCCAGGCCATCGATCGCGGAGACCCTGATCTCGGCCAGGCTGTCCCTGCTGCAGTCAAAACGCCTGATCCTCGCCACGCTCGAGCGCCGCATGCGACAGCAGCCGGTCGAAGAGCTGCGTGACCGGGTCGAGCACATGCGCAATGAAACGCGCACCGCCCAGAACTCTTACTCGTTCTCGGTTCTTGCCTGGGGCTCGCCCAACACGCCGGGTTACTGGCCGGTCGCCTACAAACGCCTGGCTGAGGTTGCCGACCGGCTGTCGACGTCGCTGCGGGAGGCCTCGGGCGACATGCCCCCGACTGAGAGATACGAGCTCGCGGCGGAGGTCGAGATGCTGGAGCAGCTCAGGTCCGAATGGCGGGCGTCGATTCGAACCGCGTTGACGCCTGTCGCCTAGTCCGCCAGGTCGTCAGGCTTCAGCTCCTCCATCACCAGCACCACACCGCTGGCAGCCTCGCCGTCGCCCAGCGTGTGCGCCACGACCCGGCAGCGGATCTGACGCCCCCTCCGGGTCCTCGCCACGACCTCGAGCTCGTCGTGACGGGGACGGCCACCCGCTCCGGCCTCCACGAGCCCCCTCAGCTTCTCGGCGGGCAGGCCGATGTCGAGCTCGAAGAACGAGCTGCCCACCACCTCGTCGGAGCGGACTCCCCACAGGTCGGCGGCGCGCTCGTTCCAGACCTGGACACGTCCGGTCCGGTCCAGCACCGCGGCGCCGACCTCGATGTTGCCCGTGATGGCGAGCAATAGCGTGTTCAGCCGCTCGATCTCGCCTGTGCGCGAGCTCAGGTCGTTGTTGATGCTCTGCAGCTCCGAGTTGGTCGACTCGAGCTCTTCGTTCAACGTCTCGAGCTCCTCGTTGGTCGACTGAAGCTCCTCGTTCGTCGTCTCCAGCTCCTCCACAGTCGACTGGAGCTCCTCGTTCGTGGTCTCGAGCTCCTCTCGGCTCGACTGGAGCTCCTGCCTCAGCCGATCGAGGTCGCGGCGCATCTCGACCTGGTTGGAAACGTCGACGAAGTTGATCGCCATACCCACCAATGAACCGTCGTCATCGTTCAGGGGAGCGACGTGGACGTCGAAGACCCCCAGCGATCCGTCGGCGCGCTTCAGCTCGACGTTCTGAATCGATACCGTTCGGTGGTCTCGGCCAACACGGTCGATCGGGCTTCGCAGGTCGACCGGCCGGTACGAGAGCTCGAGGTCTTTCAGCGCGCGTCCGATGTCCGTGACGGGGATGTCGAACAGCTCGCGTGCCGGAAGGTTGGCGCTGAGCAGGATGCCTTGAGCATCGACGACGACCTGCGCGTTCGGGGTGCCTTCGGTGGTGAGCTCTCGGACGCGCAACTGCCGGGCCACGTGGTTCGTAGCCTCGAGGCTGCCCGACTGCGCCAGCAGCACCAGCCGTTCCCGGAGCTGGAGCTTTGCCACCTTGGTGAAGATGCGCTCCTTCAGGTCGACCGGCCTGAACAGGGCCGTATGCGTGAGCAGCATCTCCGCCCGGCCCAGAAACAGGTAGCCGTCGTCGTTGAGGGCGTAGTGAAAACGCGCCAGGATGCGGCCCTGGGTCTCGGCCGTGAAATAGATGAGCGTGTTGCGGCAGATCAGGAGGTCGAGCCGGGAGATGGGCGCGTCCTGCGTGAGGTCGTGCCGGCCGAAGATGATCGCGCGCCGCAGGGCGGCCCGGAAGACGAAGCGGTCGCCGACGCGGTCGAAGTAGCGCTCCCTGAGGCTTTCCTCCACCGAGGCCATCTCCTTGGAGGAGTAGCCGTAGCGAGCCTTGCTGAGGGCCTGTTCGTCGACGTCGGTCGCGTAGATCTTGACGTGGTCGAGAAAGCTCTTCTCCCCCACCGCGTCGCACAGGAGCATGGCAGCCGAGTAGGCCTCCTCTCCCGAAGACGACCCGGCGCTCCAGACCCGGATGTCTCCCGTCTTGGCCGTGATCCGAGGCACGACGTTGGCTTTCAAGTAGTCCCAGCTTTCGCGGTCCCGGAAGAACTCGGTGACGTTGATCAGGATCTTGTCGAAGAGAGTCGCGAACTCGTCGGCGTGGACCTGGAGGTAGTCGTGGTAGGTCCGGAAGTCGTCGAACCCGAGCTCCTTGCATCGCTGGGCGACCCGCCGCATCAGGCTGGCGCGCTTGTAGCCCGTGAAATCGAATCCGCGCGAGTCGCGGAGGTACTCGACCAGGAGCTCGAAGTCGCTGCCGGCCTCCAGCGTCAACCCATCGCTCCGGCCGTCATCAGCATCACGAGCCGCGGAGCTATGTCCTCCAGCGGGAGCACGTGGTCGACGGCACCTGTCTTGATCGCCGCGGACGGCATACCAAAGAATTCTGAGGAAGCCTCATCCTGGGCGATAACAGTCCCGCCCCGCTGCTTGATGGCGGTCACGCCGAGCGCGCCATCGCGTCCGCTTCCGGTCAGGACGACGGCGAGCGCGCGGGGTCCGTACGCCGCGGCCACCGACTCGAAGAGCAGGTCTGCTGAAGGCCTCACGAAGTTGACGAGCTCGCTGTCGGTGAGGGTCAGAACGCCCTTGCGCTTGATCAACATGTGGCGGTCAGGTGGCGCCAGGTACACGTGATCGGCGTCGAGCAGCATCCCCTCCTCCGCGTGCACCACGGGGAGACTGGATTGGCGGCCGATGACCTGGGGCATCAGGCTGCGGTGCCGCGGGTCGACGTGCTGGACGATGACGATGGTCGCGCCCAGGACCGCCGGCAGGTGCCGGAGCAGGATGGTCAGCGCGTGGACGCCTCCGGCTGAAGCGGCGATGGCGATGATGTCGAATGCGCTAGGGGATCCGTCGTGAGTGGTCAGTCTGGACCGCGACTTCGGCCGCCCTGCATCTCGGCCGCACGGATCTTCCAGTAGTCCCGCTGCAACTCGAACCGGGACGCCTGTGATTCCAGGAGGATCACGTCGGTCTCCCGGATCGCACGCGCCACCTGGGGCTCGGCTCGCTCCGCGAAGCGATGGCAAAGCTCCAGCAGCTCGTGCTTGAACCTGATCAGCTCCCCGTAGGTCGCGGCCCAAGCGCGAGCCTGCGCGAGGCCCGCCGTGGCCGGATCCTCGCCCGGCAGCCGATAACCGGGGTCGCCGAGTCGCTGAAGAAACGCGGTCGAAAGCTCACGCCTTTGCATCGAGTTCTGCTCTTCCCATAACCGAATAACCGGGACCGTGCAGTTTTGTACCTGTCATCATGCTCTCGATCGGTTCGGAGGGGGCGATGAGTCGTCACGTTCGGGCGGAGGTCGTGGGCAGCCTGCTGCGGCCCGACTTTCTCGCCGCGGCCCGTAGAAGGCTCGATTCGGGCGAGATCGACCACGCGCGGTTCAAGGAGATCGAGGACCGGGCCGTGGACGAGGCGGTCGCCACCCAGGCTGCCGCGGGCATCGACGTGGTCACGGACGGCGAGCAGCGCCGCTACGCGTTCTTCGGCCACCTGGTCGAGGCGATGGCCGGGTTCGACAAGCTGGGCGGTTGGGCGATCCCTTTTCGCGATGAGCGGGGCGAACAGCTCGTCTTCCAGCGCCCCGTGGTGGTCGACAAGCTCCGGATGCTGCGCAACATGGCGGCCGAAGAGTTCACGTACCTGAGGGCAAAGACAGATCAGCCGGTCAAGGTGACGCTGATCAGCGCCCAGCAGGCGGCGGCGTACTACGACCCGGAGAAATCGAAGGCGGCGTACCCGACCCGCGACCAGTACCTCGCCGACATCGTCGCCTTCAGCCGCCGCGAGGTCGACGAGCTGGCCCGCCTTGGGTGCACCTACGTCCAGATCGACGCGCCGCAGTACGCGGCGCTCCTCGACCCCGAGCTGCGCGAGGGGTACCGCAAGCGCGGCAGCGACCCCGAGAAGCTGATCGACACCTGCATCGACATGGACAACGCGATCATCGAAGGACATCCCGGCGTGACCTTCGCGATGCACATCTGCCGCGGCAACAACCAGAGCAAGTTCTACGCCGCGGGCGACTACGAACCCATCGCCCGCATCTTCGAGCGGACGAAGTTCGACCGCTTCCTCCTCGAGTACGACGACGAGCGCTCCGGCGGGTTCGAGCCCCTCAAACACGTGCCCGAGGACCGGGTCGTGGTGCTTGGCCTGGTCACCAGTAAGAAGCCCGAGCTCGAGCCCGAGGACGAGCTGAAACGGCGGATCGAGGAGGCATCAAGGTACGTCCCACTGGAGCGACTCGCCCTGAGCCCGCAGTGCGGCTTTGCTTCTACCATGGAGGGCAACCGCCTGACCCTCGACGATCAGCGCAGGAAGCTCGAGCTGGTGGGGCGGGTCGCCCGTTCCGTGTGGGGCTGAGCCTGCGCCGACCGTCCGGCCATCTTTAAGATCGGGAAAGTGCTGCGGGGAGTGAATGCCTCTGGGCCGAGGGTGCTCGGCGATCAGTTCGCGCTGTTTGTCTCCAGCGTGGTCGACTACGCGATCTTCATGCTCGATCCGACCGGCGTGATCACGACCTGGAATGAGGGCGCGGAACGGATCAAGGGTTATCGCGCCGACGAGATCGTGGGGAAGCACTTTTCAATTTTTTACCCGCTCGAGGATGCTCGGAACGGCAAGCCGGACTGGGAGCTCGAGGTGGCCAGGCGCGAGGGCAGATACCAGGAGGAAGGCTGGCGGGTCCGCAAGGACGGCACACGATTCTGGGCCAGCGTCGTCATCACCGCGGTGCGCGACGAGACGGGTCGCCTCTGCGGCTTCGGCAAGGTGACGCGCGACCTCACCGAGCAGCGGGCGCAAGAGATCCAGCGCAACGTCGAGCGCGACCGCGAGGCTATGCAGCTGCGCGCGCATGCCGAGAGGATGGCCGACCTCGAACGGACCAAGACCGAGTTCCTCAACCTCGCGTCTCACGAGCTCCGTGGCCCGCTGACCGTTCTGCGCGGGTACAACTCGATGCTCGAGGACGGCTCCATCCCGCCCGACCAGGTACCAGCGGTCGCCCGCATCCTCGACGCGAAGCTGGCCCAGATGGACCTGCTGATCGAGCAGATGCTGGAAACGGCGCGCCTGGAGCACGACAGCCTCGAGCTCTTTCGCGATCGCTTCGACCTGGGAGACGTCGCCCAGGAGCAGCTCGACGTCTTTCGGCCGCTGGCCCAGGGTCAATTCTTTGTGATGTCCGGGACCGACGTCCCACTGGTGGTCGAGGGCGACCGGGCAAGGATCGGGACCATCATCGCCAACCTCCTGGACAACGCTCTCAAGTACTCCCCCGAGGGCGGGGAGATATGCGTGACGATGGGCTGTCGCGACTCGATGGCCTCGGTGAGCGTCCGCGACCACGGCCTCGGCATAGCGCGCGATCACCTGCCGCTTCTGTTCACGCGCTTCGGCCGGCTTCCCACCGAGCACAACGTGACCATCCCCGGCACGGGCCTGGGCCTGTTCCTGTGCAAGGAGATCGCCGTCCGTCATGGGGGCGACATCACAGTGCGGTCAGCGCCGGGAGTCGGGAGCGAGTTCACGCTTACGCTCCCTGTGACAACAGGCTGACCGCCTCTACCTTATTGGTGGCGGCTGTCCACCCCGGTTGAGGAGGCTTGCAGATGATCTCGCACACAGTCCAAACGAGCCGGCTGCGGATGCGCTACTCCGAATCGGGACCGGCGGATGGCGTGCCCGTCGTGATGATCCACGGCAACCTCTCGACCGGGCGGTTCTTCGAACACCTGATGCCGGCCGCCCCCGAGTCGTACCGGATCATCGCGCCGGACATGCGGGGTTTCGGCGACACCGAGCAGAAGCCGATCGATGCCACGCGCGGCCTGCGCGACTGGGCGGACGACACGTTCTCGCTTGTCGAGAAGCTGGGCATCAAGCGCCCTGTGCACCTGGTCGGATGGTCGACAGGCGGAGCCGCGATCGCGAACTTCGCCGCGGATCACCCGGTCGGGTCCCTGACGTTCATCGACCCCGTGTCGCCGTTTGGGTTCGGCGGCGTACGACTCGACGGCACGCCGTGCTTTCCGGACTACGCCGGCTCGGGCGGAGGCACCGGCAACCCGGAGTTCATCAAGCGGATCGCGGAGCACGACACCTCGGACGAGTCACCATTCTCGCCTCGCAACGTGATCAACAGCTCTTACTGGGCCGCCACGCACCACGAGCCGAAGGAGCGTGAGGACATGCTGCTCGACGAGGTCCTCAAGTCAGTAACAGGCGACGACGGAAACCCTGGCGATTCGACCGCCTCGCCGAACTGGCCGGGCGTCGCGCCAGGGACGAGGGGCGTCTTGAACGCCCTGTCGCCGAAGTACTGCAACTGGTCCGGCCTCGTTGACGTCTCGCCCAAGCCACCGATCCTCTGGACCCACGGCACGGCCGACATCGTGGTCGCCGACGGATCGGCCTGGGAGATGGGCACTCTGGGCAAGCTGGGCTACGTTCCCGGTTGGCCGGGCGAGGAGGTCTTCCCGCCCCAGCCGATGGTCACCCAGATCCGGAACGTGCTGGAGCGCTACCGGTCGAAGGGCGGCCGCGTGCGGATGGAGATGTTCGAAGGATCGGGCCACGGGCCGCTGTTCGACGCCGCCGAGCGCTGGAGCCAGGTCTTCTTCGAGTTCCTCGCTTCAGTAGAGGTGCCGGCCGCCGTCTGACCGCGCATTCGGTCTGGGCTTGCGCTCGGCCTGGAGTGGTGCGAACATTTGCTCGATGGCCACGCCGTCCCAGGAGGCGGTCGACCTCGGCCTCAACCTTGCCGACCCCACCACCCTGGTGGTCGACCTGAACTGCGCTTTCGCCTCGATCGAGCAGCAGAACGACCCGGCCCTGCGCGGCAAGGTCCTCGCCATCGCAGCCTACGCCACCGACGCGGCGACCATCGTCTCCTCCTCCCGCGAGGCGAGAGACCTCGGCATCAAGACCGGGATGAAGGTCTTCGAGGCCAAAGCGATCTACCCCGCCCTGATCGTCCGCGAACCGAACCCGCCACGCTACCGCGACGTCTCGGACCAATTGATCGACATCCTGGAGCGGCACAGCCCCGAAGTCCTCCGCATGTCGATCGACGAGGCGTCGATGGACCTCGCAGGCACCCCCGACCTCAAGAAGCTGGGCCCCGAGGGCGTCGGCAGAGCGATCAAGCGGGCGATCAGGGACGAGATCGGAGAGTACGTCACAGCCTCCGTTGGAATCTCGACCTCGATCTGGATGGCCA